>NZ_CP109151.1:2133055-2437777 GCF_035920385.1 Micromonospora sp. NBC_01739
GGAGTTGCCGTTCATCATGGTGGTGAAACCGAAGGTGTTGCCGCTGCCGTTGGAGCGCATCGTCATCACGTTGCCGCTGCCGTCCCAGGTGGGGCTGCCACTCCAGGTGGCGGAGATCCGCTGCGGCGGGGTGATGTTGACGACCACGGACCAGTTGTTGGCTCCGCTGACCGTGACCGAGGTGTTGTAGCGGTCACCCCAGACCTGGCCGGGGGTCATCGTCGCGGTGCAGCCACCCGGGTTGGTGGGCGGCGGGGTGGTGCCGGGCGGCGGAGTGGTGCCGGGCGGCGGGGTGGTCGGGTCGCCGCCACCGGGGGCGGCGCTGTTCAGGGCGTTGAGCACCGCGGTGTAGGCGGCCTTCTTGTTGCCGCCACCGTCGAACAGCAGCGGGCTCTCGTTGGAACGCCACGAGTCGGAGTCCCGGATGCCCCAGACGGTGATGCCCTTGCAGCGCGGCACGGCCAGGCAGTCGTTCACCGTGTTGCGGTAGGCGTCGCTCGGCGCGTTGCGGATGTCCAGCTCGGTGATGTGCACGTCGACGCCGAGGGCGGCGAAGCTGGACAGGGTGGTGCGATAGTTGCTCGGGTAGTTCGAGCCACCGGTGAAGTGCGACTGGAGACCGACGCAGTCGATCGGCACGCCCCGCTGCTTGAAGTCCCGCACCATCCGGTAGACGGCCTGGGTCTTCGCGTCGTTCCAGTTGTCGATGTTGTAGTCGTTGTAGCAGAGCTGGGCGTTCGGGTCGGCCGCCCGGGCCGCCCGGAAGGCCGCCTCGATCCAGTCGCTACCGGTGCGCTCCAGGTTGGAGTTACGGCGGGCGCCGCTGGAGCCGTCCTCGAAGGCCTCGTTCACCACGTCCCACCACGCGATCTGGCCCCGGTAGTGGGTGGCGACCTGGGTCACGTGGTTGAGCATGGCGTTGCGCAGCTGCTGACCGGACATGTTGCGCATCCACTCGGGCTGCTGCGAGTGCCAGGCCAGGGTGTGGCCCCGGACCTGCATGTTGCGGCTGCGCGCGTGCTGGACGAGTCGGTCGCCGTTGCCCCAGTTGAACTGCCCCTGCTGCGGCTGGAGGGCGTCGATCTTCATCTCGTTCTCGGCGGTGACCTGGTTGAACTCGCGGTTCAGGATGTTCGTGTAGGCCGCGTCGTTGAGTCGGTTCACCGCCACGGCGGTACCGAAGTACCGGCCGCTCTGCGCTGCTGCGGCACCGAGGGTGGTCTCGGCGGCGCTGGCGTTGCTCGGCAACACCACCGCACCCGCCGCGGCCATCAGACCGACAGCAGACAGCGCCAGGGCCGCCCGCAGCCGTCTCGGCCGGCCGGGTGCTCGGGAATCCTTGCTCATCTGGTGCTCCTTCCGGGTCCGGTGGCCCGAGTGGGCAGCGTGAATCCGGACTCGCGGGTTAGGGACGATGCCCGCGATTCCCTGACAAAGGGATCGCATCGGCCTTACTGGCCGGAAGTATTACAGCGCGGTTTCACGTACGTCAATGACTTCCGGAAGTTTTTCGGAAGTTTCGACGTCGCCTACCCCACGGTTGACGACACCCGGAGAACCGGGTGCCGTCCGGCCGGCGCCGCGATCAGCCGGGTGGGCGCCGGAGTACTGGTGGAGGGCATGCCAGCCACCGGCCGGCGAGACTCCCAGCCGTACGGCCGGAGCTCCGGACGGTGCCGCACTCGTCTCCGACGAGCACCCCACGACCCGTGATCACCTGAACCTCCCTAGCAGGACGCCTCAAATGATCGACGTCCATCAATGACGATTCGGCGAATTCCGGCAGTGGAAGTGCAAATACCAATAAGGCTCTGAAGGCTTTCGGAACCGAGGCCCTCGCGCCCGCGGCACAGCC
Source organism: Micromonospora sp. NBC_01739 (assembly GCF_035920385.1). Classification (GTDB taxonomy): domain Bacteria; phylum Actinomycetota; class Actinomycetes; order Mycobacteriales; family Micromonosporaceae; genus Micromonospora. Next base: position 2,134,911 of record NZ_CP109151.1, read on the forward strand.
GGCCAGGCCGCCGACAAACTAGCCGTTCCGACAGGCGGGGGCCACCGATCCAACCCGGCCGACCACCGCCGGAGGCAGCGCCGTCGCAATGGCGACCACGTGATCAGCATTGACCTATTTCGATGCATGGGCTTACGATTCCGCAATCGTTCCCGCAAGTTCACCGGAAGTTCCGGCCGCGTTCGGCCGCTCGTCACTCGCGCACGGCACATCGCGTGGACGATGCCAGGCCGGCGCGGCAGCGACCCAGGAGGACGGAGAAGATGCCGCAGCTCGTCCTGTTCGCCATCGACATCTGCGCGGTGGTACTGCTCGTCTTCGGGCTCTATTTCCCACGCCACCGTCGTCGCGATCTCGTCGTCGCCTATCTGGGCGTCAACGTCGGCGTCCTCGCCGTGGCCAGCGCGCTGAGCGCCAGCAACGTCGGTGCAGGGCTCGGGTTGGGGCTGGCGCTGTTCGGCGTACTGTCGATCATCCGGCTGCGGTCGACGGAGCTCGACCAGCACGAGGTGGCCTACTACTTCTCCGCCCTGGCCCTGGGCATCCTCGGTGCGCTGAGCACCACCTCGGTCTGGCTCAGCGGCGGCCTGATGGGTCTCATCCTCGTGGTGATGTTCCTCGGCGACCATCCCCGGCTGCTCCGCCACTACCGGCACCAGATCATCGTGCTCGACTCCGCCGTCACCGATCAGGTCACGCTCGTCGCCCAACTGGAACAGCTGCTCGGCGCCCGGGTGCACACCGCCACCGTGCAACGACTCGACCTGGTCAACGAGACCACCCTGGTCGACGTGCGGTACTCGGTGCGGGGTCGAGGTGGCGCCCCGGTGGCGGCCGGCAGGCCGGCCCAGGCGGGAGCGGGTCGATGACCCCGATCACCGCTCCGCTGGCGGAACTCGCGCCGGTCGGGCTGACCGAACTCGTCGACCAGGCCGCGCTACAGACCCGCATCGACCGCAAGTACGTCGTACCCCTCGACGAGGTCCCGCACCTGCTGGCCCAGTTGTCCCCGTACGCCCGGGTGTTGGAGATCGATGGTGTCCGCGCCTTCCGCTACGAGTCGGTGTACTTCGACACCCCGGTGCTGGCCAGCTACCACTGCGCGGCGTACCGACGACGCAGGCGCTTCAAGGTGCGCACCCGCAGCTACCTGGATTCCGCGCAGTGCTGGCTGGAAGTCAAGATCAGTGGAGCGCGGGGCAGCATCACCAAGCACCGGTTGCCGTACCGGCCGCAGGACCGCGCCACCGTGCATCCCGGACGTGATTTCGTGCAGGAGGCGTTGGCACGCGAGGCGATCTGTCCGCCCTCGGGCAGCACGCTGGATCCGGTGCTCGTCACCACCTATCAGCGGATGACCCTGCTGCTGCCCGCCACGGCCAGCCGGGTCACCATCGACACCGAACTGACCTGGCAGGACGGCGACCGCACGCTGCGGCTGCCCGACCTCGCCGTGGTCGAGACCAAGACCAGCCGGGCCGCCTCACCGGCCGATCGAATGCTGTGGCAGCGGGGAACGCGGCCCGTCCGCATCTCCAAGTACGCCACCGGGCTGGCCGCCCTGCGCCCGGAACTGCCGGACTCGCCGTGGCGACGGACGCTACGCCGGCACTTCCGCGACAGCAGACCGTCGGCAGGCACCGCCCCATCCACCATCCCCCGATCCGTCCAGGAGGCATCGTGCGTCTGACCGCCCGCAGAACACGCATCGCAGCCGCCCCGGCACGCGCTATCGGCGGCGTCGTCGCCGCCGTGCTGGTCGCCGGACTGCTCGTCCCGGCACCGCCCCCGGCCGGCGCCGAACCAGCCACCGCCGGCATCGGCGACCACCCCGCCAGCGCCACGGCCGATGCCGTCGCGGCTGCCGCCGCCGACGACCTGGTCGGTGACATCACCTTCTCCGTTCCCAGCGGCACCTTCGCCGGCGAGGTCACGGTTTCGCTGGGCACCACCGTCAGCGGCGCCCAGATCCGCTACACCACCGATGGCCAGCTGCCCACCGCCGCGTCGACGCTGTACTCCGGCGCACCGCTGCGGCTGATCCGGACCACCCAACTGCGCGCCCAGGCCTTCGTCGGGCAGACCGCCACCGGCGCGCCCGGCACCGCCATGTACGTCGCCCGTAACACCACCACCGCCCACGACCTGCCGGTGATCCTGATCGACTCGTACGGCGCCGGGCGTCCCCAGCGGGACTACTTCGACGCCGCCACCATGATCTTCGAACCTGGTGGGGGCAGCACCTCGCTGGCCGCCGCGCCCACCGTGGCGACCCGCGCCGGGTTCCGGCTGCGCGGGCAGTCGTCGTCGAGCTTCGACAAGACGCCGTACCGGATCGAGTTCTGGGACAACGACGACGATGACGCCGACTACCCGGTGCTGGGCATGCCGGCCGACTCGGACTGGGTGCTGCGCGGCCCGTTCACCGACAAGGCGCTGATCCGGGAGGCGTTCGTCTACGACCTGGGTCGGGAGATGGGCCTGCCCGCCCCCCGGTACGCCTTCGCCGAGTTTTATCTGAACACCGACGCCGGACCGGTCGGCGCCGACGACTACATGGGCGTCTACATGATCGTCGAGACGATCAAGAACTCGAAGAACCGCCTCGACCTCAAGCAGTTGCGCGCCGACGACCGGACGCTGCCGAGGATCACCGGCGGCTACATCTTCAAATTCGAGTGGATGGCCGCCGAGGAACCGACCCTGCCGTGCACCGGCCCCGCCGCCACCTGCTGGAACTACCTGGAGGTCGCCGACCCGTCGCCGTTGCAGCCGGAACAGCGCGACTGGCTACGCAACCACATCCAGGAGTTCCACAACGTGCTGCGGGCACCGAACTTCGCCGACCCCACGACCGGCTATCGCGCGTACATCGACGTGGACTCCTTCATCGATCAGCTCATCGTCAACGAGCTGAGCCGGGAGATGGACTCGTACGTGCGCAGCGCGTACTTCTACAAGGACCGGGACACCAAGATCTTCGCCGGGCCGCTGTGGGACTACGACCTCAGCTTCGGGGTGGGTGGCTACTTCGCCAACGACCAGACCTCCGGCTGGCAGCACCAGCAGGGACGACAGCCACTGGCCAACGACTGGTTCACGCAACTGCTGCGCGACCCCGCCTTCGTCAACCAGGTCCGGCTGCGCTGGCAGACGCTGCGCCGCGGCCCGCTGTCCGACGCGGCGCTGCAGTCCCGCCTCAACGCGCTCAGCACGCCGCTGACCAACGCGGCACAGCGCAACTTCCAACGCTGGCCCAACCTGAGCACGCGGATGATCGGCCCGTTCATCACCCCGACCGCACCCACCTGGCAGGGACAGGTGCAGTACCTGCGGGACTGGATGCTGCGCCGCGCCGCCTGGCTGGACTCGACCGCCGGTTGGGGCGGCCCCACCACCACTCCCCCGCCGACCACCCCACCGCCGGGACCCACCACCCCACCGCCGGGCCCGACCACCCCGCCGCCGGGCGGTGAGGCCTGCACGGCGACATACGCGGTGACCAACCAGTGGACCGGCGGCTTCCAGGCCGAGGTACGCGTCACCGCCGGCTCGGCCGCGATCAGCAACTGGACGGTGACCTGGACCTTCGCCAACGGGCAGACGATCAGCCAGGCGTGGAACGCGACCGTCACCAGCCAGGGATCGGCGGTCACCGCCCGCAACGTCAGCTACAACGGCACCCTGGCCCCGGGCACCAGCACCACGTTCGGCTTCCTCGGCACGTTCGGTGGCACGAACACCGCCCCGACCCCGAGCTGCACGGCGAGCTGACCGGCCGATCCGTTCCTGGCACCGGGGCAGCCCGCTTCGGTGCCAGGAACCTCCGCTCCATCCTTGATCAGCTCGACCGGGGTGGATCACTCTCGCCGTGCTGCGGCAGCCTCTGGTCAGGTCGTCGGGACGAGGTCGGCGAGCAGTTGCTCGATGCGGGTCTTGATCTCGTCGCGGATCGGGCGCACGGCCTCGACACCCTTGCCGGCCGGGTCTTCAAGCTGCCAGTCCTCGTAGCGCTTGCCGGGGAAGACGGGACAGACGTCGCCGCAGCCCATGGTGATGACGACGTCGGAGGCTTCGACGGTGTCGTACTCAAGGAGTTTGGGGGTCTGGTCGGTGATGTCGATACCGACCTCGTGCATGACCTCGACGGCGGCGGGGTTGATGCTCTCCGCGGGGGCGGAGCCGGCGGAGCGGACCTCGACGGTGTCGCCGGCGAGGTGGCGCAGCCAGCCGGCGGCCATCTGGGAGCGGCCGGCGTTGTGCACGCAGACGAACAGGACACTGGGCTTGTCGCCATCGGACACGAAGCTGTTCCTTGTCGCTCGGGTGGGATCGGTTCGGGGTGTTGATCTCCTCGCGGGCGATGGCGAGGTCATCGCCCGCGGGGCCTGCCGGATCCGACAACATCCGGTGCAGGACCGCGCCGCGTCGTGGTCGTTGTCTCGGCGGGGAACAGGCGTCGGCGCAGGGCCAGGCTGACGTAGACCAGGGCGACCAGCACCGGGACCTCGATGAGCGGGCCGACGACGCCGGCCAGGGCCTGGCCGCTGGTGACGCCGAAGGTGCCGATGGCCACCGCGATGGCCAGCTCGAAGTTGTTCCCGGCAGCGGTGAACGCGAGGGTGGTGGTGCGGGCGTAGGTCAGGCCGATGGCCCGGCCCAGGGCGTAGGCGCCGGCCCACATGACCGCGAAATACACCAGCAGCGGCACCGCGATCAGCACGACGTCCCAGGGTTGCGAGGTGATGGCGTCGCCCTGTAGTGCGAACAGGATGACGATGGTGAACAGCAGCCCGTGGAGGGCGATCGGGCCGATCCTCGGCAGGAAGCGGCGCTCGTACCAGGTGCGGCCCTTCATGCGTTCGCCGAACCGGCGGGTGAGGTAGCCGGCCAGCAGCGGGATGCCGAGGAAGATCAGCACGTTGAGCGCGATGTCCCACCCGGAGATCTGCAACTCGGCGCCGCTGAGGTTGAGCCAGCTCGGCAGCACGGACAGGTAGAACCAGCCGAGCAGGCCGAAGGCCAGGACCTGGAACACCGAGTTGAGGGCGACGAGGACGGCGGCGGCCTCCCGGTCGCCGCAGGCCAGGTCGTTCCAGATGATGACCATGGCGATGCAGCGGGCCAGGCCGACGATGATCAGGCCGGTGCGGTACTCGGCGTGCTCGGCCAGGAAGATCCAGGCCAGGGCGAACATGAGGGCCGGGCCGAGGATCCAGTTGAGCAGCAGCGAGGACAGCAGCAGCCGGCGATCGCCGGTGACCGAGTCGAGCCGGTCGTAGCGGACCCTGGCCAGCACCGGGTACATCATGATGAGCAGACCGAGGGCGATCGGCAGGGAGATCCCGCCGACCGTGACCGCGTCCAGGGCGGTGTCCAGACCGGGGACGAGCCGGCCGAGCAGCAGGCCTGCGGCCATGGCCAGACCGATCCACAGCGGGAGGTACCGGTCGAGACGCGACAGCCGCGCGACGACCGCCGACGGTGCTCCGCCGGCCGGGGTGGCCCTCATGTCAGCAGGCCCGGAAGTTCTCGGAGTTGGCCCGGGCCTGCGCGGCCAGGTCGGCCAGGTGCAGCGCGGCACCCTGGAGGAGGTCCGGGACCAGCCGGTAGTAGGTGAAGCGTCCCCGTGGCTCGGCGGTCACCACACCGGCCTCGCGCAGCAGCTTGAGGTGTCCGGACACGTTGGGCTGCTTCGCCGCGGTCTCCGCGACCAGGTGCGAGGTGGTCGCCGGGCCCTCGGCGAGGATCTGCACGATCCGCGCCCGCAACGGATCCGCCAACAACCGCACCACATCAGGATTGGCTGATATCAGCGGATTCTGATGCGTTTCGGGTCGCGCAGGCGGTGGCGCGGGCGCCCCACGACTCGGGGTGCCGGTGTCGCCGGACAGCAGGTTGCCGAGCAGGTCCAGGACCTCCCGGCGGACCCAGTAGTAGACCCAGGTGCCCCGGCGTTCACTGTCGACCAGGCCGGACTCGCGCAGCACCCGCAGGTGGTGCGAGATGGTGGCCCCGGTGACCTCGAAGGCCTCGGTCAGTTCACAGACGCAGACCTCCGTGCTGGAGGCGATCAGGGACAGCAGCCGCAGCCTGACCGGATCACCCAGGGCCTTGAACAGCGGCGCCAGCTCGCCGGCCACCGGGGGCGCGAGAGGCTGCACCGCCAGGGGCGGGCAGCAGCCCGGCGCGGCGTCCAGCACGGGAAGGACAGACATGCGTCTAGCTTGACAGTTGTCTAGCCAGGATGCAAGGTAGTGGGCACCGGTTCGACAGGAATCGAGCCACCGATCGAAGGCTGACGCGTTGCGCCCGGGGCGCGGTCGCGGGCCGGATCACCTGATCGACGGACGGGTCGCGGCGACGCGCGTCCGCCCACGTCAACAAGCAGAGAGAGTCGTGAACATGAGCGAGGAGCAGACCGCCGCGGCATGCTGCGGCACCGTTGCGGCCACTGGGCAGACCGACACCGGTTGCGGCCCGAGCGAGAACGTGACGGCGGAGGCGGGCTGCTGCGACCCGGTCGACACATCAGTCGCGCCTGATGTCAGCGCGACGGCTCCACTGGCTGGACGGGTCGAGGGACCGTACCCGGTCGTGGTGATCGGCGCGGGGCCGGTGGGTCTGGCCGCGGCGGCCCACCTGTACGAGCGGGGGCTGCCCTTCACCGTGCTGGAGGCCGGCCCCTCGGCCGGAGCGGCCGTGGCCGAGTGGGGACATGTGCGACTGTTCTCCCCCTGGCGGTACAACCTCGACCAGGCCGCCCAGCGGCTGCTGGCCGCCGCCGGATGGACCACCCCCGACCTCGAACTCATGCCCACCGGCGCGGAGCTGGTCGAGGCGTACCTGCGACCGCTGGCGGCCCTGCCGCAGATCGCCCCGCACCTCCGCTACGAGGCCCCGGTCGCGGCGATCGGCCGCGTCGGTGTCGACCGGGTCCGGACCGCCGGCCGTGAACAGGCGCCGTTCGTCGTACGGCTGGCCACCGGCGAGGACCTTCACGCCGCCGCCGTCATCGACGCCTCCGGCACCTGGCACACCCCGAACGTGCTCGGCGCCAACGGACTCCCCGCGCACGGCGAGACCGACCCGCGGACCAGGACCCTGATCGACCCGGCGCTGCCGGACGTGCTCGGCACCGACCGCGAGCGGTACGCCGGCCGGCACACCATCGTCGTCGGCGCGGGACACTCTGCCGCGAACACCCTGCTCGCGCTCGCCGAACTGGCCGAGCAGGAGCCGGACACCACCATCACCTGGGTCACCCGGGGCGGCTCCATCGACCGGGCGATCGGCGGCGGGGACGCCGACGCGCTACCCGGCCGGGGGGCGTTGGGCACCGGAGTCAAGCTGCTCGTCGACTCCGGTCGGGTCCGGTTGGTCACCGGCTTCGCCGTGCACGCCGTCGCCGCCGTCGACGGGCACCTCCAGTTGACCGCCGCCGACGGGCGGGCGTTGACCGCCGACCGGATCATCGCCGCCACCGGCTTCCGGCCCGACCACCGCATCGCCGCCGAACTGCGCCTCGACCTCGATCCCGTGCTGGGCTGCACCCGGGCCCTCGCCCCCCTGATCGACCCGAACGACCACTCCTGCGGCACCGTCCGCCCGCACGGCGTCGACGAACTGACCCAACCCGAACCCGGCTACTTCGCGGTCGGCATGAAGTCCTACGGTCGGGCCCCGACCTTCCTGATGGCCACCGGGTACGAGCAGGTCCGCTCCATCGCCGCAGCCCTGGCCGGGGACTGGACCGCCGCCCGTGACGTGCAGCTGGACCTGCCCGAGACCGGCGTCTGCTCCGTCACCCCGAGCGGGGACCTGCCGCTGGTCAGCCTCTCCCCCGGTGGCGGCTGCTGCGAAGGATGACCGACTACGGCATCCGGATCCCCACTGGGCCGATACCGGCAGGGACCACCCGGGTGTGGGCTGCGGCGGGGCTGCAAACCGGCACCCGCCGCCGTCCCACCACCCGGATGTGGACTGCGGACCCGGCACCCGTCGCCACCGCCCGGGGTGTGGGCTGGCGGCGGGTCAGCCGCCGTGTCCCTCGGCCGCGCCGTCGGGGGTCAGGGCGCCGTCCGCGCCACCGGTGTCCAGGTGTACGTGCTGGTGGCCCTGTCCGGCGTCGATGTTGATCTGATCCAGCTGGGTGGCGGCCACCGACCAGGTGGTCACGGCGACGGCCGCCTGCCGTGCGGCCAGCCTCAGCCGCTCCTCGGCTGTGTTCGCGGCAGCGGGCAGGGCCAGCGAGTCGACCGCGATGGCGGCCTGCTCCACGGAGCTGCGCAGCCCGCCACGGGCGACGTTGGTGGCGGTGGTACCCGACGGCGGATCGGCGAACTGTTCGGCCAGCCGGCGCATGGTCTGCTGCCACTGGCCGACCTGCGCCGCCTCCGGCGGGCGACCGGCCTCCGAGGCCTGCCGGATGGTGGTGAGGATGGGCGACAGCTCGTCTCCGGTGCGGTGGGCCAGCTCGGTGAGCTCGATGATCTGCTGCACGTCGCGCTCGGCCTCGGCCTTCTGGAGCCGCGCGATGCTCGCCTCGGTCTCGCCCGGCCGTCCCACGGAGTAGCCGATCAGACCACCGAGCAGGCCGGCAACCAGGGCCGCCGCGGCGAGGCCGGCCAGTAGACGGGTCCGGGCAGAGGCCTTGCGGGCGGGCGGATCGAGCAGGTAGGAGGGCCTTCCGGTCTTGGGGGACATCACGCTCCTCGCATCGACGACCATCTGGCTGGGAGATTAGCGCACAGCGGCGCCGACCAATGCGATCACCAACCTCCGGCAGGCGGCGGCCTCCCGGTGGGAGGCCGCCGTTACGCCGGAATGGCGGTGTCCCACCGCAGGTGACACCGCCATATCGCCGATACGGCGGGGCCAACCCCGGGCCGACCCCGGGCCGACGACGGACGCCGACCCGTCGACCGGTCAGGCCTGGTCGGGGGTGGGCGCCGGGTGGGTGGTGGCCAGTAGGGCCACCAGGTCGTCGAGGGTGTCCAGGGCGGGCGCGGCGGCCAGGTCGATCTCCACGCCGTACTCCAGCTCGATCGCGTCGACCAGGCGCAGCAGCGCCAGGGAGTCGACGCCGAGGGCGACCAGGGAGTCGCCGGTCAGTACGTCGGCCGCCGCCACCTCGCCGGCCGTGGCCTCGCCCACCAGGGCCGCGACCCGCTCGCGCAGTTCAGTGTCAGCCACTCTCAGGACTCCTTCGTCAACTGTCGGACGATGTCGGCGATCTCGGCGATGGTCGGGGTGTCGAAGAAGGCGTCCAGCGGTACCTCCACCCCTAGTCGCTGCTGGATGCGTCCGCTGATCCGGGTGATGGTCAGCGAGTGTCCACCCAGGTCGAACAGGTCCTCGTGCACCCCGATGTCCGGGATCCGCAGCACCTCCTGCCAGATCAGCCGCAACTCCGCCACCAGGGGATCGTCGTCGACCGGGGCGGTGGCCTCGGGCTCGGTCGGCCGCTCGGCCGGGGCGGGCAGGGCGGCCCGGTCCACCTTGCCGTTGGCGCTCAGCGGCAGCCGGTCCAGGGTGACGTAGTCGCTGGGCAGGGCCGCCTGCGGCAGGCTCGCCGCAAGGTGGTGCCGCAGGTCGGCCGGCTCCGGCACACCCCCCGGTCGGGGCACCAGGTAGGCGACCAGGCGCGGCTCGTCGGTGTCCTGCCGGAGCACGGTGACCGCCTCGGCCACCCCGGGGTGGTCCAGCAGCCGAGCGTCGATCTCCCCCAACTCGATCCGGTGGCCCCGGATCTTGACCTGGTGATCGGTGCGGCCGAGGAACTCGATCTGCCCGTCCGGCCGCCACCGGCACCGGTCACCGGTGCGGTACATCCGGGCACCGACCGGACCGTAGGGGTCGGGTACGAACCGTTGCGCGGTCAGGTCGTCGCGCCCCAGGTAGCCGAGGGCCAGCCCGGCACCGGCCAGGTACAGCTCACCGGGCAGGCCGATGGGCGCGGGCAGACCGGCGGCGTCCAGGATGTACGCCCGCACGTTCGGCAGCGGGGTGCCGATGGTGACCTCAGCGGGGTCGGCGGGAATGTCGGCCACGGTGGCGTACACGGTGGCTTCGGTCGGCCCGTACGCGTTGATCAACCGGGCGGTGCGGGCCCGCAGCTCCCGGGCCAGGGTGACCGGCAGGGCCTCGCCACCGGCGAGGGCGACCAGCGGCGGCGTGGGGTCGTCCGGGGCGCCGAGGCCGGCCTCCAGCAGCACCCGCCAGCCGGACGGGGTGGCCTGGGCGTGGGTGACGCCGGCCGCGCGGATCAACGCCGACACGGCCGCGCCTTCCAGGGCGCTGACCTTCGAAGCCACCACCACCTGCCCGCCGGTGACCAGGGGCAGCAGGACCTCCACCGCGAAGATGTCGAACGACAGCGAGGTCAGATGCAGCCACCGGTGGGCCGGCCCGCTGTCCAGCAGGTCCCGGAACCCGAACAGCATGTTCGCCAGGGGCCCGTGGCTCACCGCCACCCCCTTGGGACGGCCGGTGGATCCGGAGGTGTAGAGCACATAGGCCAGCGCATCGGCGCCGGGGTGTTCGGCCGGGTCCGGCGGCACCGGGCCGTCGAGCAGGGCGACCTCGTCCAGGGCCAGGGTGGGCCGGTCCGAGGTGGTCCCGGTGGCGGTCACCACCAGGGTCGGGGCGGCGTCGGCCAGCACCATCTCCTGCCGGGCGGCCGGGTGAGCCGGGTCGATCGGCAGGTAGGCGGCGCCGCAGCGGAGCACCGCCAGCATGGTCACCACCGCCTGCCAGGACCGCTCCAGTGGCATCGCCACCAGCGATCCGGGCCCGACCCCGCGCTGCCGCAACGCCCCGGCCAGCCGCCGGGCGGCCTCGTCCAGTCGGCCATAGCTCAACGTCAGGTCACCGTCGAGCACGGCCGGGGCCTCCGGGGCCGCGGCGACCTGGGCGGCGAACAGGTCCGGTATGGTCGCGACCGGATAGCTGCGGGCGGTGTCGGTGCCGGCCCGGTCTACCTGGTCGAGTTCCTCGTCGGACAGCAGCGGCAGCCGCGCCACCGGCCGGTCCGGGTCGGCGACCACGGCGGCCAGCAGGGTGTGCAGGTGTCCGCCGATGCGGCGTACCGCCTCGGTGTCGATGGCGGTGGGGCTGTGCTGGAGGCTGATCGTGATGCCGGTGGGTGCGTCGACGATCTGCACGTGCAGGGCGTTGCGGGCGGCACCGCTGAACAGGGTCCACTCCACCCGGCTGGGTACCCCGGGAAAGACCGGCTCGGCACCACGGCGCCGGTAGCCGATGCTGACCGGGGTGAGCGCCGGTGCCGGCCGCAGGCCGGTCACGGCATGGGCCAGCGGCACGGCCCGGTGCCGGTACACCTCCCGCAGCCGGGTCCGCAGCGCCTGGGCGTGGTCGCGGAAGGTCGCCGGGCCGGTCTCGGCGGTGACCGGCAGTTCGTTGACGAAGAGTCCGATCAGGTCGGCCTGTTCGGGGGTACGGGTGGACAGCGCCACCCCCACCGGGGTGTGCTGGTTGCCGTAGCGGGCCAGCAGGGCGTGCAGGGCCGCGAAGAGCACCTCGAAGCGGGTCAGGCCCAGCGTTGCGGCCAGCCGGTCGACCCCCTCGACCAGGTCGGCCGGCAGGTCCGCGGCCACGGCGACACCGGGTTCGGCACCGGTGGGCAGCCGACGCAGACCGGGCAGGACGACGTCACCGGGGCCGGACCAGTGCCGGGCCCAGTACTCGCGGGCGGCGGGCAGGTCGGCGGCGACCCGCTGCTGTTCGGCCGCGGCCAGGTCGGTGTGGTCGTCCGCGCGGGTCAACGGTTCGGTGGGCTCCTGCGCCCGGGCGGCGGCGTACGCGACGGCCAGGTCCCGGGCCAGGACGTCCTTGGAGGTGCCGTCGAAGGCCACATGGTGTGCGGCTACCAGCAGCAGATGGTCACCCTCGGCGCCGGTGAGCAGGGTGAACCGGGCCAGGGGCCCGGTGTGCAGGTCGAAGGGGCGGGCGATCTCCTCGGCGATCCGGGCGTCGGTCAGGTCACCGCAGCCGACCGAGGGGCGGGTGTCGGCCGGGGCCAGGCGGGGGGTGCCGTCGTGGTCGCCGGTGAGCCGGGCGGACAGGATGGGATGCCGCTCGATCACACTCGTGCACGCCGCTACGAGGGACTGGGTGTCCAGTTCGGCGCCGAACCGTACCCCCAACGCCATGTGATACGCCGTGCCGGCGGTCCCGGCCTGCTCGGTGAACCAGACCGCGTGCTGTGCGTAGGTCGCCTCGGCGGTGCCCACATCTGCTCCCCTGGTTGTGCTGGTGTCTGTCATTTCTCGAACAGGTCGGTGAGCTGCCGTTTGAGCACCTTGCCGCCCTCGTTGTGCGGCAGCCGGTCGAGCACCAGGACCCGGGCGGGCAACTGGTAGTCGGCCAGCCGGTCGGCGAGGAAGCCGCGGACCACCGGCAGGGTCAGGTCGTCCGGGCCGGCCGGTGGGCGGGGTACCAGGGCGGCGGCGACCGCCGAGCCGAGCACCGGGTGCGGCACCCCCACCACGGCGGCCTCCGCGACCAGGGGGTGTTCGTACAGTGCCGCTTCCACCTCCAGGGTGGAGACCTTGAACGCCCCGGTCTTGATCACATCCTGGTGTCGGTCGGTGAGGTACAGGTAGCCGTCGGCGTCCAGCCGGCCGATGTCGCCCATCCGCACCCACCCGTCGCGGAAGGTGGCCCGGTTGGCGGCCTCGTCCCGGTAGTAGGCGCGAGTGAAGGGGGCCCGCAGCCACACGTCGCCGGTGGTGCCGACCGGCAGGGGGTTGCCGTCGGCGTCGGCGACCATCAGCTGCCCGCCGACCGGTCGGCCGACCGCCTCCCGCCGCGCCGGGTCGTAGATCATCGTGGTCTGCGCGGGGGCCGCCTCGGTGGAGGTGTAGTAGTTGACGATGGTGGCCGCCGGGAAGACCTCGGCCAGCCGGGCGGCGACCGCCGGTGCCAGTGGCGCGGCGGTGGACCCGATCAGCTGTACCCCGCTGGTGTCCCGCCCGCGCAGGGCGCCGGAGTCGAGCAGTTCGACGGCGATCGACGGGACCACGAAGACGGTGCCGGTGCCGGGTACCTCGACCAGCCGGGCGAACCGGACCGGGGTGAAGCGGGGCAGGGTCAGCGCACCGGCCTTGGCGGTGAGCGCGTTGAGCAGCATGGTCTGCCCGGCGTTGGTGCCGATGGCGAAGGCGTGCAGGAACCGCCGGGAGTGGGCCAGGGCCAGCCGGCGGGGAAGCTGGGGTGCCCCGACGGTCAGGTTGGCGTGGCTGGCCGCCACCCCCTTGGGCCGCCCGGTGGTGCCGGAGGTGTAGAGGATCTGGGCCAGGTCACCGGGGCGGGCCGCTGTGGCCTCGACAGGGGAGGCCTCGGTGAGCAGGTCCGCGCAGGTCCAGACCGGCAGCCCGGCCGGTACGGTCGGGGCGGGGGTCCCGTCGCCGTGCAACACGGCGGTGGCCGCGCAGTGGGTCAGGGCGTACTCGAGTTGTCCGGCGGCCAGCCGGTCGGACAGGGGCACGGCCACCCCGCCGGCCCGCAGCACCCCGCAGTACGCGACCGCGAAGCGGGTCCAGTCGTGGGCACCGAACAGCAGGCCCACCCGGTCACCCCGACCCAGTCCCCGGGCCAGCAGGGCGGCGGCCAGCCGGTTCGACTCGGCGGCCCAGTCGGCGAAGGTCAGGGTGGCCACGCCGTGCACCTCGACGGCCACCTGTTCCGGGTGCAGGCCGGCGCGCCAGTCCAGCAGGTCCGGCACCGTACGGGGGGCGGGGGTCGTCATGGCCACCTCAGGCCGCCTTCCGGAGGGCCGGTGCCGGGCTGGTCGTCACGGCGGCGGCCCGGGCCTGGCGTTCCTCGATGCCGACCAGGTCGTCCGGCGGGGCGTCCGGCACCTGGTCGTCGAAGCGAGCCAGCACCGGGATCACCAGCGAGACCAGTGCGGTGACCGCGATGCAGAGCCCGAACAGCACGTAGAGCAGGCCGTGGCCGCGTCCCGGGCCGACCCCGAGGACGACGCCGACCGTGTCGGCCAGGGCGCCGCCGGGCAGCAGCATCGGTTCGGCGATCCGGGCGGCGGCCGGGGCGATCAGACCCCAGCCCAGGGGCAGGGTGGACTGCGCGACCATCTGGTTGAGTGCGAAGACCCGGCCGTGTACGCGCGGCGGCACCTTGGTCTGGATGATCGTGGCGTAGACCCCGTTGACGATGGCCAGACAGGCGTACATCCCGAAGGCGCCGGCGGCGATCAGGGCCAGGTTGGGGCGCAGCCCGGTCAGCATGGCGGCCACGGCGATGCCGAGGGTGCCTAGCAGCACCGCGCGCATCCGGTGGTGCCGGGGACCACCCCAGACCAGCATCACCAGGCCGCCGGTGGCCGCCCCGATCCCGCCGGTGAGGGCCACCTGGGCCACCTCGTCGAGGCCGGCGAAGCCGAGCACCAGTGGGGAGAGCAGGAACAGCACCGGGAAGAGGAAGAGGTTCAGGGCGGCGAAGAAGGCCAGCATGGCCCGGAACTCCCGGCGGCGCAGCGCGTACCGCAGTCCGGCGAGGATCTCCGCGCCGATGCTCTCGCGGCGTTGCAGGGCCAGGGTGCGGGGGAACTTCACCACCGCCAGCACCGTGATGGCGAAGAGGTAGCAGGCCACGTCGACCAGGAGGATGCCGCGTAGGCCGACGGCCTGGAGCAGGGCCACCGCGGCCAGCGGCACCACGAACTGGGTGAGGCCGACGGCGGTCTGGGCCAGGCCGTTGGCGTGACCGAGGAACCGTTTGGGCACCAGTTGCGGCACCGCCGAGACGAAGGCCAGGCGTTGGAAGGCCAGCGCCACCGACAGCCAGGCGGTGAAGGGGTAGAAGTGCCAGATCTCGACCCGGTCCAGGAGCACCAGTACGGCCAGCGCGGCGTTGCCGCCACCGGCGGCGGCGCAGGCCGTCAGCAGGACGGCCCGCCTGCTGAACCGGTCGATCAGCGCGCCGGCCAACGGCGCGATGAGCAGGCCGGGCAGCAGCGCCAGTACGGCGAACAGCGCGAACCGGGCCAGTGAGCCGGTCTGGGTGTAGATCCACAGTGGTACGGCGAAGGTGGTCAGCGCGGTGCCCAGGCCGGAGGTGATCTGTCCGGCGGCGACCATGCCGAAGCGCCGCATGCTCGGTGGGGGCGCGGTGTCCGTCCGGCTCCGGCCGGTCGGCGGCGGTTCGGCGCCCCGGTCGGAGACGGCGGCCAACTGCCAGGCCGGCTCGGGGTCGACCCCGGTCTCGACCACCGGGGTGGGGGTGTCGAGGCGCCGGTGCACCTCGGTGACGATCTCGGCCAGTTCGGGGGCCCGGTACTTGAGGAAGTAATGGCCCCCTTCGTCGATCACGGCCAGGGCGGTGCGGTCGCTGAGGAAGTGCCACTCGCGGTAGCGCTCCTCGTGGAACTCGGTGCCCCGGTCCCGCTCCCCCACCACGGAGATGATCGGCGCCCGCAGTGGGGTCACCCGCTGGCGCATCAGCTCGGTGAAGTACTCCTCGGACACCTCGGCGTCGTGGCGCATCGCCCGGATCAGGAACCGCACCTCCTCGGGTGCGAGTTGCCCGATGTTGGTGCCCTGGGCCTGGAGCCAGGTGCGGTAGATCCGGTCGCTGCGCAGCCGTTCGGCCAGCCGCAGCCGCAGCAGCGGGCCGAGCAGGCCACCGGCGGGTCGGCCGAAGGGGAAGACCGCGCCGAGATACACCGCCGCCAACTCCCGGCCGGTCGCCTCCAGCCGCCGGGCCACCTCCACCACCAGGGCCCCGCCGGGACCGCAGTGTCCGTAGAGGATCAGCGGGCCGCTGACCCGGTCCAGGATCTCCGCGACGACCTCGGCCGCGACCTCCTCGATGGGCGCGGGGTCGTCGGCCACCCCGATGTCATGTCCGGGTACGGCCACGGACAGCAGCCGGTATCCGGGGGGCAGCGCGTCGGCCAGCGGCTGGTACACCACCGCGCTGCCGCCGCCGTACGGGACGCAGACCATGGTGGCGATGCGCGCTCCGGCGGGCACCGGCGGGGTCAGCTCGTACAGCAGCCCGCTGTCGGCGGTGGCGCCACCGCCGACCAGTTGGGCCAGTTCGCGTACGGTGCGGTGGCGGAACAGGTCCATCACGCTGACCGTCGGTGCGGCGGCGCCAAGCACCTCGGGCAGTTCCCGCCGCAGCCGGGCCACCACCTGGGTGGCCAGCAGGGAGTGCCCGCCCAGGTCGAAGAAGTCATCCCCGGCGCCGACCTGGGCGACCCCGAGCACCGCCTGCCAGATCCCGGCGATCAGGATCTCCACCGGCCCCTCCGGCGCCACCTGTTCGGCATCGGTGGTCGGCTCGTCGGTCGGGGCGGGCAGGGCCCGCCGGTCCACCTTGCCGTGGTCCTGCAACGGCAGCCGGTCCAGCAGCACCCAGCGGCTGGGCAGCATGTGCTCGGGCAGCCGTTCGGCGAGTCGGCGGCGTAGCTGCGCCGGTTGGGGCGGGTCCACCTCGGTGGCCGGTTCCAGGTAGGCCACCAGCCGGTCCTCGCGCAGCAGCACCGCCGCCTGCCGGATCTCGGGGCAGTCCCGCAGGGCGGCTTCGATCTCCCCCAGTTCGACCCGGTAGCCGCGGATCTTCACCTGGTGGTCGCGTCGGCCGAGGAACATCAGCTGCCCGTCGTTGCGCCAGCGGGCCAGGTCGCCGGTGCGGTAGAGGCGGGCGCCGGGTGGGCCGTACGGGTCGGGCAGGAACCGTTGCTCGGTCAGCTCGGGCTGGTTCAGGTAGCCACGGGCCAGCCGGTCGCCGCCGAGGTACAGCTCGCCGGGCACCCCGACCGGCACCGGGCGCATCCGCTCGTCGAGGACATAGACCCGGGCGTGTGGCAGGGGCCGACCGATCGGCACCGGGCCGGCGCCGGTCTCGGTGGGGGGTACCTCGTAGGTGGTCACGCCGACGGTGGCCTCGGTGGGGCCGTAGTGGTTGAACACCCGGGCCCCGCCGGCGGCCAGGGGGGCGATCCGCTCCAGTTCGGAGGCCTCCCCGCCGAGGATCAGCGCCCGGGCCGGCAGCAGTTCGTCCGGTTCGGCGTCGGCGGTGAGCGCCATCAGGTGCGAGGGGGTGATCTTCAGGTAGTCGATGTGCCGGGCCCGCAGCCGCTCGGCGAGTTCCGCGCCGGTGCACCGGCGGGGCAGCAGGTGCACCGCACCGCCGGTGGCCAGGGCCAGATAGAAGACGGTGACACTGAAGTCGAAGGACATCGACTGAAGCAGCCCGTACCGGGCGGCCGGGACGACGGCGAACCGGTCGGCTACCCCGTCGAGGTAGCGCAGCACCTGCCGGTGGGCCACCGCCACCCCCTTGGGGACGCCGGTGGAGCCGGAGGTGTAGATGACGTAGGCCAGGTTGTCACCGGTCGCGGTGGCCTCGGGTGGGGTGTCCGGGCCGGCTGCGATGTCGGCTGCCACCTCCTCCAGGCAGGCCGTGTGCAGCTCGGCCGGCAGCAGGTCTCGCAGGTCGGCGCTGGTCAGCACGATGCTGGGGCGGGCGTCCGCGAGCATCAGGCCCAGCCGGGCGGCCGGCTGCTCCGGATCCAGCGGCAGGTAGGCCCCGCCGGCGCGGAGCACCCCTAGCAGGGTGGCGGCCAACTCCACGGACTGTTCCAGCAGCACCCCGACCAGGCTGTCCGGGCCGACCCCCCGCCCGCGCAGCCAGGCGGCCAGTCGGTTGGCCCGGCGGTCCAGCTCCCGGTAGGTCAGGGTCTGCGACTGTTCACCGACCACTGCCGGGGCGTCCGGGGTGGCGGCGACATGCCGGTCGATCAGGTCGGCCAGGGTGGTGGCGCCGCCGGTGACCCCGGTGGTGTCGTCGGTGTCGGGTCGCCCCAGGGCCAGGGTGCGGTCCCGTTCGGCCGGGTCCAGCAGGTCCAGGTCGACCACCGGGCGGTCCGGTGCCGCGATCGCGCCGCGCAGCAGGGTCTCGAAGCCGGCCGCCAGTCGCCGTACGGTCGCGGCGTCGAACAGGTCGCTGTTGTAGACGAACATGCCGCGCAGGCCGTCGGCGCTCTCCCCGACGTACAGCGACAGGTCGAACCGGGCGGTCGCGGCGTCCGTACCCACCCCCTCGGCCCGCAGCCCGGCCGGCCAACCGGTGCCGCCCTGGTCGTAGTTCTGCAGGGTGAACAACACCTGGAAGACCGGGGTACGGCTGACGTCACGCGCCACATTGAGGTCGGCGACCAGCCGCTCGAACGGGACCTCCTGGTGGGCCAGCGCCCGCATCACCGTGCCCCGGGTGCGCTTGAGCAGGGCCGCGAAGCTGGGCTCGGCGGGGGTGTCCGGGCCGGTGGTGGTCGGCGACAGGTCGGCGCGCAGGGCCAGGGTGTTGACGAACAGGCCGACCAGTCGTTCCAGCTCCGGCACCACCCGGCCGGCGACCGGGGAGCCGATGGCGAAGTCCCGCTGGCCGCTGTAGCGGAACAGGACGGCCTGCAGGCCGGTGAGCAGCGTCATGTACAGGGTGCTGCGGTGGGTACGGCTGAGTCGGCGCAGCCCGTCGGTCAGCTCGGCGTCGAAGGCGAAGCGGTGGGTGCCCCCGGCGTACGACAGCACGGCCGGGCGGGGCCGGTCGGTGGGCAGTTCCAGCGGCGGCACCTCGGTCAGCGCCGTACGCCAGTAGGCGAACCCGTCGCCGCTGGCCGGGCCGTCCAGTCGGGCCCGCTGCCAGGCGGCGTAGTCCAGGTACCCGGTGGTCGGGGCGGCGGGGGCGGTGCCGCCGTCGCGCAGCGCGCCGTAGGTGGCGGCGACCTCGCCGATCACGATGTCCAGCGACCAGCCGTCGCTGACGATGTGGTGCATCGCCAGATGCAGCAGGTGCTGTTCGTCGTCGATCCGGACCACCAGGGCCCGCAGCAGCGGCGCGGCGGTCAGGTCGAAGGGGGTGTCGACGGCGGCGGCGACCAGTTCCCGGGCGGCCTGGTCGGATTCGGCGGTGGTGACCGTGACCGGTACCCGCACCTCGGGCGCCACCTGCACTACGGGTTCCCCGTCGGCGTTCTCGGTGAACCGCATCCGCAGGCTGTCGTGTCGGGCGGCGGTGGCGTCCAGGGCGGCCCGGAGCAGATCGATCTCCAGCGGGCCGTGCAGTCGCAGCGTCGAGTAGATGACGTAGGCGGCGGTGCCCGGGGTCAGCTGCTCGGTGAACCAGATTCTCTCCTGGCCGAACGACAGACGCGGGCGGTCGGTGGATCGGGGTAGTTCCGGCGAGCGGGCAGGACTCCACGCCGGCGCGTCAACGTTTGTCACGCAGCGCCTCACTCCGATGACGGATGGGAGTCCGTAGTCTGCATCGTGCATCGGAAAGCGCGAATCGGCTGATCGGTCCACTGTGCAAGACTCGATCGATCGATCCGGCACCCGTACGGTCCGTTCTACGGTCGGGAATGCCATTCGCGGACGTCGTCATCCCGGTCGAGTGGGCCTCGGAGCCCCTGGCCCCGGTCGAGTTCAGCGGTACCGGCGCCGCCACAGCGCCGCTGACCTGGGCCCAGCAGGTGCTCTGGCGCTCGATCAGCCGGTTCGGCTCCAACCACCGCTTCCTCAATCTGCGGCGTACCATCGTGATCTCGGCGCGGGCCGCGAAGGACCTGCCGACGGCCCTGCGGGCGGTGGGTGCGCTGGTCAGTCGGCACGCCGCGCTGCGCACCCGGCTTCCGGTGATCGACGGCGAGCCGCGACAGGAGGCGGTGGCCAGCGGGGTGCTACCGGTGCTGGTCTGCCCCGGGGTGGACGACGGTGCCGAGGCGGCCCGGGCGGCCGCCACCCGGCTCGGCGACGTCGCCTTCGACCACAGCGCCGAGTGGCCCCTGCGGGTGGCGCTGGTGACGGTGGACGACCGGGTACGCCAGGTGGTGCTGGTGTTCAGTCACACCACGGTGGACGCGCACGCCGCCGAGGTGGTGCTGCGTGATCTCCGGCTGCTGTTGCTGCGCGGAAGTCTGCCCACCCCACCCGGTCCCCAGTCGACCGAGGTGGCCCTGCTCCAGCACGGCCCGGACCTCCGACGCTCCGAGCGGTCGGCGGCCTACTGGCTGCGGGAGTACCGGCGGCTGCCGCAGGAACCATGGGAGGAGACCGGCCCGGGGCTGGACCCGCCGGTACGTCGGGGGGTGCTGGTCTCGTCCGCCATCGGCACCGCCGCCCGGATGGTCGCCGCCCGGCACCGGGTCAGCGCCTCCGCGGTGCTGCTGGCGGCCTATCACGCGGTCGCCGCCCGGCACAGCGGGCGTACCCTGGTGGGCCTGTTTCCGATGGCGCACAACCGATTCCGCACCGACTACGCCGAGGCCGTGGCGAACCTGGGTCAGGTCGGCTTCTGCGTGATGGACCTGTCCGGCCGGCCCGACTTCACCGAGGTGCTCTCCCGGGTCTGGACCGCCTCGCTCAACGGCCTGCGGCACGCCTACTACCACTCGGCCTCGCTACGCGGGACCTTCGAGGAGCAGGGCATCGACTTCGACGCGATGTTCGGGCCGCAGTACTACTTCAACGACGTACGGCTGTCGGTGGGTGGTGGCGGGCGGCCACCGGCGGCTACCCCCGCCGATCTTCGGGCCGCCATGGCCGCCAGCACCCTGTCCTGGACGGAGGGGCTGGATCAGACGGCCTGGCACATGTTGACCCATGTCGTGGACGAACCCGGCGGGGTGGGCATCACCCTGTCCGCCGACACCCGGTACATCGGGATGGACGCCGTGCACACCCACCTGCGCGAGATGGAGGAACTGGTGGTGGCCGCGGCCCACGACGAGGTGCCCTGGCCCTGGTCACCGGGGGCCACCACCGGTGCGTCGCCCGTCATCGCCCCGGTCGGCGGCGAGTCGGGGGGCGTGGCGGTCCTGGCCGAGGGCGAGGAGGTCGTCTCCGCCTCCTTCGCCGGTGGACGGGCCGCCAACGCGCCGCTGACCTGGGGGCAGCGGGCGATGTGGCGCAGCCTGGAGGAGTTCGACTCCCCCGCCGGGTACCGGGCGCTGTGCCTGCCCCGTCAGCTGCCGGTCCCCGCCCGCACGGAGCTGACGGTCGCGCGGGCGGTCACGGCGATCGGTGCCCTGCTGGAGCGGCACGAGTCCCTGCGTACCCGGTTCCGTCGCCGTGACGACGAACTGCATCAGGAGGCGGCTGCCTCGGGTCGGCTGCCCGTGCTCGTACACCCGGTGCCGCGGCCCGCCGAGGACCCCGACGGCCGGGCGGCCGCGACCGGGTTGACCACCCGGCTGGCGACACCCCGGTTCGACCATGTGGCCGAGTGGCCGCTGCGGGCCGCCCTGGTCACGGTGGACGGCCGGGTACGGCAGGTGGTGGTGGTCTTCAGTCACGCCACCGTCGACGTGCACGCCGCCGACCTGGTGCTGCGCGATCTGCGGGTGTTGCTGGCCGGCTCCACACCCGCCGCTGCCGGCCTTCAGTCGCTGGGTCTGGCCGGTCGGGAGCGCGAGGTCGAGCAGCGGCGCTCACAGCGGGCGGTGGAGTACTGGGTGCGGCAGTTGGCGGACCTCACCCCCAGCCTGTCCGACCCGGTCGGGCCGGCGCCGGAGCCCCGCTACCGACGTGGCTCGCTGGTGTCCACGGCGGCGCACCACGCGGTGCGGCTGGTGGCGGCGCGGAACCGGACCAGCACCGCCAACGTGATCCTGGCGGCCACCGCCGCCGGGCTGACCGGCGACGGCCAGCAGACCTGCGGGATCGTGGTGATGGCCAACAACCGCTTCCAACCCGGGCACGCCGAGGCCATCGGTACCCTCAACCAGATCGGGTTGTGTCGACTGGACCTGTCCGGCCGACCCGGCTTCACCGAGTTGCTGTCCCGGGCCGGGCGGGCGGCGTTGGACGCCTACCGGCACGCCTACTACGACCCGGCGGTGTGGGAGCGCACCTTCACCGACCTGGGTCACGATCACCGGACCTTCCTGGCGCCCTACTGCTATCTCAACGATGCCCGGCTGCTGCGCGAGGTCGACCCGGGGCGGTCGGGCCCGGACGCGGCCGGCCTGCGGACGATGCTGTCGGACAGTCGCTTCCGCTGGCTGGCCGAGCTGGAGCAGTTCCCCTGGCGGTGCCGCCTCCAGGTGCTCGACGCACCCGAGGGGGTGGAGTTGGTCGTCACCGCCGACACCCGGTACTTCCCGGCCCAGCGGGTCGAGCCCTTCCTGCGCGGCATCGAGGCGCTGCTGGTCGAGGCGGCCTGCCGGGAGGTGCCCTGGCCGTGGACACCCGACACCGCCGCCGGGTTGCCGCACACCGCCGCCGGGTGAGGCGCACACCGGCCGAAAACCCCTCGGCGGGTACGGCGTCGGATGCGATGATCCAGCGATGTCCTCCTCGCGTCGTGACCTGTTGCGCTGGCAGTTCGACCTGACCTGGTCGTTGTTCGACTACCACCTTCAGCGGTTGACGCCGGAGCAGTTCCGCTGGGAGCCGGCGGCGCACTGCTGGACGGTTCGCCGGGACCCGGCGGGCCGGTGGGTGCCGGACTGGGCGGACACCGAGCCCGATCCGGTGCCGGTGCCCACCATCGCCTGGCTCACCTGGCACATCGGCTGGTGGTGGGGGGTCGCCCTAGACCACCTGCAGGGCCGACCACCCCGCGAGCGCACGGAGATTCACTGGCCCGGGGACGGCGCACCCACCATCGCCTGGTTGGGTGGGCTACGGACCGAGTGGCAGGAGGTGCTGGACCGGCTCACCGAGGCCGACCTCGACCGGGTGGCGCCGTTCCCCTGGCCACACGACCCGGAGCACACCGTGGCGCATCTGCTCGCCTGGGTCAACGCGGAGTTGATGAAGAACGTCGCCGAGATCGGTCAACTCCGGCTGCTGCATCAGGCGGATTCGGCCTGACCCTTCATGCGGCGGGTCAACTCGGCCGCCCGGTAGGCCGCCACCTGACGGGCCTGGTCGGCCACGAAGCGCCGCAGCAGGGCCGGGGCGGTAGCGGTGACCTGCTCGTGCACCCGGGTCCCGGTCGCCTCGGCGGTCAGGTCCACCACCGCCCGCAGTCGCACCCCTCCGGGGCTGGCCACCTCGCTGACCAGTTGGGCGCCCGGCCGGGTGGTGACCATGCGTACCCGGATCCGGTTGTCCCAGCGCAGCAGGCGGAGGAACCGGAACCGCTCGACCGCGACGTAGTCGGCCACCGTGCGGCCCTCGGGGTCCCGGCTGATGCGTACCTCGTCCACCGCCACGATCAACGGCGACAGTCCGAGGTAGCTGTGCGGATCACTGAGATGGTCGAAGACCTCCTCCACAGAGGAGGACACCAGAAAGGTTGTCGCGAAAGCGATGGCGGGAGCCGACCGGTCGGGCACCCTGCCATCCTGTCACGGCCGATGCAATCGACATATGTATAAGCGAATCATCGAAATGTTTGGTCACCCGTCGGATGACCGGTCGTGAGCTGCACCGTAGCGTCAACGCGATTCACCTCGCACGGACCCGGTCACGCACAGTGACCACCGGGCGAGTGTCGCGGACAGTCGTGACGGACCGCCCCGGCGGTGGTGAATCGGAGCCCGCGCTGTCCTTTCAACCCCCAAAAGGAGCAAAGGTGCCCCTACAGCCCCATCGATCTCGTGGCCGACGTGCCGCAGGAGTGGTGCTCACCACCACCCTCGTCGCGTCGCTGACCACACTCGCCGCCAATCCCGCCTCGGCCGCACCCGAGGAGGCGCCGGCCGGGTCCAACCCGATCTTCCTCACCGGCCCGAACGACGGTGCCGCCGAGGACATCGCCATTCGCTATCTGCGCGGCAACCCCGCCGCGCAGGGGGTGAACGCCGCGGATCTCAGCGACCTGAGCATCCTGTCCAGCTACACCAGCCGGCACAACGGTGTCACCCACGTCAACCTGGCCCAGCGCTACCAGAACCTGGAAGTGTTCGGTGCGGCCGCCACGGTGAACATCGCCAAGGACGGCAGCGTCATCCTGGTCGGCGGCACCCTGGTCTCGGACCTGGCGAAGGGCACCTCCGGCACGGCGGACCTCAACGCCGTCGACGCGGTCGAGGCCGCCGCCGACGCCCTGGACCTGGCTGCGCCGAAGAGCCCCAAGGTCCTCAGCCGGGCCGGTGGCGCGGCGCAGAAGACCGTGGTGTCGGAGAGCGGCATCTCCGACGAGCCGATCCCGGCGAAGCTGGGTTGGCAGCCGACCGAGGACGGGCTGCGCCTGGCCTGGCAGCTGGTCATCGACGACTCCTCGGACTCGCACCTGTGGAACGCCACCATCGACGCGGAGAGCGGCGAGCTGCTCGACGTCGACGACTGGACGACCCAGCACGAGGCCCACGAGGTCGCCGACAACCTGGACGCCCTGGCTCCGGGGCGGGCCACGACGCTGAACAGCGCCGGGTTCCACACCCATGAGCCGGTGCAGGACGGCTCGTCCTACCGGGTGTACGCCGGACCGGCGGAGAGCCCGAACGACGGCCCCCGCACGGTGGTGACCAACCCCGCCGACCGGGTCGCCTCGCCGTACGGCTGGCACGACACCGACGGGGCCCCGGGCGCGGAGTACACCACCACCCAGGGCAACAACGTCCACGCGTACCAGGACACCGACAGCAACAACGCCCCCGACTTCGGCAGCAGCCCGGACGGTGGGCCGAGCCTGACCTTCGACAACCCGGTCGACCTGAACGAGCACGCGCAGAGCTACCGGGACGCGGCGACGGCGAACCTGTTCTACTGGAACAACATCATCCACGACGTCACCCACCGGTACGGGTTCGACGAGGCGTCGGGCAACTTCCAGATGAACAACTACGGCCGTGGCGGCGTGGGCGGCGACTACGTCCGGGCCGAGGCCGCCGACGGCAACGGCACGAACAACGCCAACTTCTCCACCCCGGCCGCCGACGGCGCCGCCCCGCGGATGCAGATGTACCTGTGGCCGGGCAACCAGTTCGGTGCCCAGAACCAGGTCGTCGTGGACGGCGTGGGCTCGTTCGACGCGGGCTGGTCGCGGTTCAGCCCGGCCCCCTCGGTGGCCGGCCTGCCGGGGCACCGTTACGTCTACGGCGGCACCGGCTGCACCACGGCGACCTACCCGGCGACCCTGCCGGGCGGCAACTGGATCGCGGTCGTCGACGGCGGCACCGCGGCCTGCACCTACCTGCTGCGTACCCAGGTCGCCCAGTCCCTCGGTGCCAAGGCCGTCGTGGTGGCGCACAACGCCGCCGGGGCCGCTCCGGTGCTGACCGGGGCCATGACCGGCACGCCGGTCGCCATCCCGGCGGTCGCGGTCACCCAGGCCGACGGCAACGCCATCAAGGCCGCCATCGCCGCCGGTGACGTCACCGGTTCGGTGCGCAAGCACCCGAGCCACCCGGGCATCCGGGACGGTGACTTCGACGCCGGCATCATCATCCACGAGTACGGTCACGGCATCTCCAACCGGCTGACCGGTGGCCCGAACATCAACTGCCTCAGCGGCAACGAGCAGATGGGTGAGGGCTGGAGCGACTACTTCGCGGTCACCATGCTGCTCGACCCGAGCGTGGACACCGCCGACGGGGTGCGCGGCATGGGTCCGTACGCCCTGTTCCAGGACGACCGCAGCGGCGCCGGCATCCGGCCGCGCCCGTACTCGCGGAACATGGACATCCAGCCGTTCACCTACGACAGCATCAAGACCGGTGGCTGGCTCAACGGCACCTCCCTGGCCGCGCCGCACGGCATCGGTCACGGCTGGGCCGCCGTGCTCTGGGACATGACCTGGGACCTGATCGACCGGTACGGGTTCAACCCGAACGTCTACGACTCGTGGAACACCGGCGGTAACAACCTGTCGCTGCAGCTGGTCATGGACGGGCTCAAGATGCAGGGCTGCGGCCCCGGCCTCGTCGCCGGCCGCAACGGCATCATCGCCGCGGACGCCGCCCTCACCGGTGGCGAGAACTCCTGCACCCTGTGGGCGTCCTTCGCCCGCCGGGGCCTGGGTTACAGCGCCGTGCAGGGCACCACCAACCGCAACGACAACACCGAGGCGTTCGACACCCACCCGTCCTGCCGCGGTGACTTCCTCAACCGTTCCGGGATGAACACCGTGAAGGCCGGCTCCGCTGCCCCGATGCAGTTCCAGCTCGCCAGCAACCGGGGCCTGGACATCCTGGCCAGCAACTCGCCGTACTCGCGGCTGGTGGACTGCGACACCCTGCAGACCGTCCACCCCGACGACTCGATCACCCCGCGGCCGACCCCCGTCAAGGCGGTCAACCCCGGAAAGTCGAAGATGTCCGTCAATGCCCACGGTCGGTACAACTACGTGTGGAAGACCGACCCCGCCTGGGCCGGTACCTGCCGGGAGTTCGTGCTGACCCTCGACAACGGATTCCAGTACCGCACCTACTTCAAGTTCATCGGCTGATCCACGGCAACGATCTGAGGTAGAGCCGGAGGGAGCGTCCCGCACGTCGGAACGCTCCCTCCGGTGCGTTCGGCCCCTGCCATCGCGGCTTACCAGGGCCGCGGGGCAGCGCGGCGACAAGCCGCCGTTTCCCGTACAGCGAAGGAGCCTCTGGTGCCCTCATCCCCCCGGAGATCTCGTGGTCGACGCAACGCCGCGCTGGTGTTGTCCACCACCCTCGTCGTGTCCCTGACATCGGTTTCCACACCCGCCGCCGCGGCGCCGGAGGAAGGGACCGGAACCCCTAATCCGATCTTCCTCACCGGCCCGAACGAGGGTGCCCCGGAGGCCCTCGCCGTCAACTACCTGCGGGCCAACCCGGTCCAGCACGGGGTCGGCGCCGCCGACCTCAGCGACCTCGCGGTGGCCTCGATGTACACCAGCCGACACAACGGGGTCACCCATGTGAACCTGGCCCAGCGGCACCAGAACCTGGAGGTGTTCGGGGCCACCGCCACGGTGAACCTGGCCCGGGACGGCAGTGTCGTCTTCGTCGGTGACAGCCTGGTGGCCGACCTGGCCGAGAAGGCCTCCGGCGCGGCCTCGCTGGACGCGGTCGAGGCGGTCGAGGCCGCGGCCGAGGCCCTGGACCTGGCCGATCCCAAGAGCCCACGGGTGATGAGCCGGGCCGGTGGTGCGGCCCAGCGGACCGTGGTCTCCGGCAGCGGCATCTCCGAGCAGCCGATTCCGGCGAAGCTGGGTTGGCAGCCGACCGAGGAGGGGCTGCGGCTGGCCTGGCAGCTGGTCATCGACGACTCCTCGGACCCGCACCTGTGGAACGTGGCCGTCGACGCGCAGACCGGTGAGCTGCTGGACAGCGACGACTGGACCACCCACGACAGTCCTGAGGACCTGGCCGCCACCCTGGGTCGGCCGGAGCAGCAGGCGGCCACCGCCGCCGCGGACATCGAGATCCCGACCGTCCTCCCGCGCAACCAGGTCCTCGACGGGTCCAGCTACCGGGTCTTCGAGTTCCCGAAGAACGACGCCAACGAGGGGCCGCGCAACCTGGTGACCAACCCGGCCGAGGGGACCGCCTCGCCGTACGGTTGGCACGACACCGACGGGGTCCCGGGTCCGGAGTACACCATCACCCGGGGCAACAACGCCCACGCCTACACCGACCGGGACGCCAACAACCAGGTCGACCCGGGCAGCTCCCCGGACGGCGGACCGGGTCTGAACTTCGACTTTCCGGCCGACCTGGACGAGCACCCGCAGACCTACCGGGACGCCGCGGTGGTCAACCAGTTCTACTGGTGCAACGTCGTCCACGACCTCACCTACGGCTACGGATTCGACGAGCCGGCCGGCAACTTCCAGGTCAACAACTACGGCCGTGGCGGGGTCGGCGGCGACGACGTGATGTGCGAGGCGCACGACGGCTCCGGCCAGAACAACGCCAACTTCTCCACCCCGGCGATGGACGGCGGCCGGCCCCGGATGCAGATGTTCCTCTGGCCGGGCAACCAGTTCGGCCTGCCCAACGCGGTGACGGTCGGCTCGGGTGCCGGCGCCGCGACCTACCAGGCGGAGTACGCCCGGTTCACCCCCGCGCCCACCCGCGCCGGCTTCGCCGGTGCCATGGCGCTTGTCGACGACGGTGTCGGCAACACCGGTGACGGCTGCACCGCGTACAGCCTGCCGGCCGGGGCGATCGCCGTGCTCGACCGCAGCAGCAGCTGCAACTACCACACCCAGGTCAGCAACGCCGAGCAGGCCGGGGCGGCCGCCGTGGTGGTGGTCAACAACGTGGCCAGCGCCCCGGTGGTGATGAACGGGTCGATGAACCCGGCGGTCGGCATCCCCGCGGTGATGGTGAGCCAGGCCGACGGCAACGCCATCAAGGCCGCCCTGCCCTCCGCCGGTCGGGTGCACCGCAACCTGGACCGCCCGGCCATGCGGGACGCCTCCTTCCGCGCGGAGACCATCTTCCACGAGTACGGCCACGGGGTCTCGCTACGGCTCACCGGTGGCCCGACGGTCAACTGCCTGACCGGTAACGAGCAGATGGGCGAGGGCTGGAGCGACTTCCTGGCGATCGTCTCCCTGATCAACCCCTCCCTCGACAACCCCGAGGGCCCGCGTGGCTACGGGCAGTACGCCCTGTTCCAGGACAGCCGCACCGGTGACGGTTTCCGGCCCCGTCCGTACTCCCGCAACATGGAGATCCAGCCCTTCACCTACGACAGCATCAAGACCGGTGGCTGGCTCAACGGCACCTCCCTGGCTGCCCCGCACGGCATCGGTCACGGCTGGGCCGCCGTGCTCTGGGACATGACCTGGGACCTGATCGACCGGCACGGGTTCAACCCGAACGTCTACGACCCGTGGAACACCGGGGGCAACAACCTGGCCCTGCAGCTGGTGATGGACGGGTTGAAGATGCAGGGCTGCGGCCCCGGCTTCGTCACCGGCCGCAACGCCATCATCGCCGCGGACGCCGCCCTGACCGGCGGGGAGAACTCCTGCACCCTGTGGGCCTCCTTCGCCCGCCGTGGGCTGGGCTACAGCGCCGTGCAGGGCACCACCAACCGGGACGACAACAGCGAGGCGTTCGACACCCACCCGTCCTGCCGGGGTGACTTCATCAACCGTTCGGGGATGAACACCGTCAGCGCCGGATCGGCCGTGCCGATGCAGTTCCAGCTGGCCGGCAACCGGGGCCTGGACATCCTGGCCAGCAACTCTCCCTACTCGCGTCTGGTGGACTGCGACACCCTGCAGACCGTGCACCCGGACGGGTCGATCACCCCGCGACCGACCCCGGTCAAGGCGGTCAACCCGGGTAACTCGAAGATGTCCGCCAACGCCAACGGTCGCTACAACTACGTGTGGAAGACCGACCCCGCCTGGGCCGGCACCTGCCGGGAGTTCGTGCTGACCCTCGACAACGGATTCCAGTACCGCACCTACTTCAAGTTCGTCGGCTGACCGTTGGCCGAGAGCCGGGGAGCGTTCCGAGCCGCGGAACGCTCCCCGGTCGGCATCGGTCAGGCGTAGAAGCCGGTCCGTAGCTCGATGCCGTGCTCCAGCCACGCCTTGAGGCAGCAGAGCATGTTCGTCCACCCCTCACAGTTGCCGTACGAGGCACGCTGTCCCTGCGGGGTGGGTCGCCAGCCCTCCTCGGCGATGGTGACCAGGGTGCGGTCGGCGCCCAGCGGCTCGAACTCCATGGTGACGGTCGTCTGGTAGACCCCGGTCGACTCCTCGCCGTCGTCGGCCGCCCAGCGCAGCACGATCCGTCGGTCCTGCTGCACCTCGACCACCTCGACCGGGAAGGCGCCGGGGAAGTCGGCGAAGTCCCAGCTGACGGTGGCCCCGGTGGCCAGCCGTCCCTTGGCTCCCCCGGTGGTGAAGTAGTGGGAGAGCTGCTCCGGGTCGACGACGGCCTCGAAAACCTCATGCACCGGACGGCTGATCCGGCCGGCGATCTTGAACCGCAGGTCCATGCTGATCTCCTCACGCTGACATGTTGTATTTTTATAACATGTCAGACGGTCGCGCCGAGCCCGACAACCCGGACCAGGATCTGGACGAGGTGTTCAAGGCGCTCGCCTCACCGACCCGACGGCGCCTCCTCGACCTGCTCAAGGACCAGGCCCGCACCACCGGCGACCTGTGCGAACGGCTGGCCCCCCTGGACCGGACCACGGTGCTGCAACACCTGCGGGTGCTGGAGGCCGCCGGGCTGGTCATCGCCCAACGCAAGGGGCGCGAACGGTGGAACCACCTGGATCCTCTGCCGATCAAGCGCATCCACGACCGGTGGATCGGGGCGTACGCCAGTGCGGCGGTGGACCGGCTGGCCGCCCTCAGGTCCACCCTGGAGCGACCCACCTCGGGATGACGGTCAGCGCATGGCCCTTGACACTCTGACGTGTCTCCATAAAGATCATTGTCGTGCGAAGCGCCTACCTGACGAAGCGAGGTCACATCGACCTCCTGCGCGTCGCCAGCGCTGCCTGTCGACCCTGCCGCTGACGCCGGGTCATCCCCCCTTCCCGCCCGCAGCGGGCGACTTCCTGCCGTAGGTCTCCGGCCCTATCCGCACGCCCGTGTACGGCAATCGCTTCATCCGACAGGAGAGCTGTCCATCGTGCACACCATGTCCGTACGCCTGGCCACCGCCGGGCTCTCCCTAGCCCTGCTCGGCACGACAGCCTGGGCCGCGCCGGCCAACGCCTCGGCGTTGCCGGCCGTGCCACCGTCCTCACCGAGCATTCACCAGATCACCGGTTACCCCCGGCAGAACGTGCTCCCGGTCTGGCCGGCCAACCCCGCCGACGCCTCCATCCCGATCGGCGTCATCCCCTACCACGACATCGCCCCGAAGCTGAACGCGTTGCAGGCCGCCAGCAACCGGGTCTCCGCCCGGGTGGCCGGCACCTCCAGCGGCGGCCATGACCTGTACGCGGTCGTCGTCACCGCCCCGGAGACCCGGCAGCAGGCCCGCCAGCAGGAGGAGTGGAAGCGCCTCATCGAGGAGGACCCGGTCCGGGCCCGCACCGACCGCAAGCTGCTGGCCGGGTACAAGACCCCGCTGTTCATCAACGCCAACATCCACGGCAACGAGTGGGAGGGCACCGACGCGGCGCTGCGGGTCATCGAGGAGTACGCCACCAGCCGCGACCCCGAGGTGGTCCGGTTGCTGGAGCGCAACCGCCTGATCTTCAACGTGACCGCCAACCCGGACGGCCGGATCGCCGGCACCCGGCCCAACGGCAACGGGTACGACCTCAACCGGGATCTGACCATCGTCTCCCAGCCGGAGACGAACCTGATCCGCGAGCTGATCATCGACACCAAGCCGATCATCACCCTGGATCTGCACGGCTACGTCAACCCGACCCTGCTGCACCCGAGCACCCCGCCGCACAACGTCAACAACGAGTACGACCTGTTCATCAAGCACGCCCTGCCGAACGCCCTCGGCATCGAGGAGGACCTGCGAGCGCTCGGCCACCCCGAGACGCAGCGGGCCCGCATCCCGTTCCGGGACGACGCGCCGGGGGTCTGGGACGACTTCCCGCCGATCTACGTGCCGTCCTTCGCGTTGTTGCAGAGCAGCATCCCGTACACCATCGAGGCGCCGCTGAACCCGCGCGGGGCCAACCTGACCCCGCAGGAGCGGGTGCGGCGCTCCGGCATCAACACCGACGTGCACGAGGTGGCGATCAAGTCCTCGCTGCGCTACATCCAGGACCACCGCAACCAACTGATCTTCGACCAGGCGGAGGTCTACCGGCGCGGCTGGGCCGGTGAGCCGTTGCGGGACATCCCGGACGGCTTCGTGCCGGGCTGGGGCCCGGAGGACAACTACCAGACGGTCTTCCCCCGGGGGTACGTGATCCCGACCGGCGCCGGGCAGCGCTCCGAGCCGGCCGCCGCACGCCTGGTGGACCTGCTGATCGGCAGCGGTGGCCGGGTGTGGCGGGCCAAGCACCCCTTCCGGGCCGCCGGCAAGAGCTACCCGGCCGGCTCGTACGTCATCGACCTGCACCAACCCAAGCGGGGCCTGGTCAACTCCCTGCTGGAACCGGGCATCGATCTGACCGACCGGGTGGACGACCTCTACGCCGGTCCGGCGGCCTGGAGCCACGGGCTGACCTGGGGTGCCACCGTCGACACCCTGTGGGACGCCAAGCTGCCCAAGGTGCAGCTGACCCGGGTGTACGACGGGGTGGCCAGCGGCACCCTGCCGCCGGCCAACACCGACGTGCGGCTCGACATCCAGGACGCCGCCGACCTGCTGGTGGTCAACTCGCTGATCCGCAAGGGCCTGCGGGTGCACCGGCTGGCCGACGGGTCCGTGGTGGTGCAGACCAGCCCGGGCAGCCGCAGGCTGCTTCAGGAGGCGGTCCGCACCCACGGGGTCACCTTCGAGCGGGCTCCGGCCCGCTGGCGGGGCACCCCGGTCAAGGAGATCGTCGTCGGCTACCTGGGTGGCGTGGAGGCCCGCGACACCCTGGCCGCCCTGGGCTTCGCCACCCGGGCGGTCACCGCCGCGACCCTCGCCGACACCCTCACCGGGGAGGTCGACGTGCTGCTGGTGGCGAGCAACCTCAACGTGGCCGGCCTGACCCCGGTCAACCGGGCGGCGTTGGACGCCTTCCTGGCCCGCGGCGGCGGGGTGGTCGGCCTCGGTACCGCCGGGGCGAGCTTCGGCAACGCGACCGCGCTGCTCAGCGTCACCGCCACCGCCGGGCCGTCGCTGGCCAGCGGGGTGGTCAACGTGGTGAACCGGGGTGGCCCGGTCACCGCCGAGGCCAGCGCGTACAGCTTCATCAGTCAGCCGGTCTGGTTCACCAACCTGGGCCCGGGGGTCAGCGTGGAGCAGTCGTACGCGGCGGACCCCCTGCTGGCCGGCTGGTGGGCGAGGACCGGGGCCAACGGGCAGGCCGCCGCCGCTGACCAGGCCAGCATCGTGCGCAGCGTCAGCGCCGGCGGCAACGGGGTGGTGCTCTTCGGCACCAACCCGACCTTCCGGCTGCACCCTAAGGGGCTGCACCCGCAGCTGGGTCGGGCTCTGCTGTGGGCCGCCCAACCGTGAGTTGAGCGATCCGGGCCCCGGCGATCCCGCCGGGGCCCGGGTCGTAGCCCGGCCTGGGGACAAGGGCCGAACGGCCTGGTCAGCGGGGGTGCGGGGCGGAGACCATGAGGGCATGACGGGCCGCAGACCGGACGCCAGGTGTCCGCTTCGCCCCGATCAGCCGTGCACTTTGTGCCAGTTGGAGGTCACCGGCCCACAGGACTGCCCGCTGGTCTACCTGGTGGTGACCGACGAGGAGTTGTGGGCGGGCATCCGAGAGGCGGCCCGCATGCATCGGCCGAGCTGATCGGGGTCCCTGCCGTGCGGCGGTGACCGACCGACGGGCCCGACCGGTGGCCGGGCCCGTCGGGGTGGTGCGGGTCATTGCAGGGAGACGTCGTCCAGGTAGAAGCCCTCGGTGCCGGAGGCCGTCTCGACATAGAAGCGGGCCTGGGTCAGGGTGCCGCTCCACGACACGGTGGCCGTACCGGTGAGCTGGGTCCAGCCGTTGGCGTTGACTGTCGCCGCCGGGGTCAGCTGCACGTAGTTCGTGGTGCCGTTGGCGGTCAACGCCAGGGTGGGCCGGACCGAGGGGGTGCCGCTCTGCGAACGCACCCAGACGGTCGTGGTGTACGTCCGCCCGTTGGTCAGCGCCGAGGTCACCTCCTGGCTGGGGCCGTTCCAGGAGCCGGTGCGCCCGCTGTGCAGCAGGGACCGCGACCCACTCCGGACGACGTTGGTGGCCGACGACAGGGTGCCGCTGCCGAACACCGACCAGCCGGTCGTGCCGTTCTCCATGGTGCCGTTGGTCAGCAGGTTTCCACCGGTGGCCGAGCCGCCGGTGAACCGCCAGTTGTTGATGTTCAACAGGTAGCCGCTGCCGCCGGTGAACCGCAGGTACAGGTCACGGGTGCCGGTGGCACCGCTGACGGCGCACGAGGTGTTGGTCCAGGTCTGCCAGCCGCCGGTGCCGGGGACCGCGCAGGTGCCGACCAGGGGGCCGGTGGCGCTGTCCAGGCGCAGTTCGATGTTGCCGCCGCTGGACCCGGAGGCCACCCGGGCGGTGAAGGAGGAGGCCCCGGTGCCGAAGGCGACACCCCGGACCCGGATCCAGTCGCCGTTCTCGATCCAGCCGACGTTCACCCCGCCCTCGCTGGAGGCCTCGGTCTCGATGCCGTTGCCCCAGTTGATGGTCTCGGCCTCCTGGGTGACGTACGGGTTCAGGGTGCCGATCTGCGGCGCACCACCGGTGGTCATGTTCATCAGCGGGATCGACCCGTCGGCGTTGTAGGTGAAGCGTTCCACCGCCACCGAGCGGGTGTAGCCGCTGCCGCCGGGCAGGGCACCGTTGTGGTAGAAGAAGTACGAATTTCCGGCGTAGTCGATGATCCCCGGGTGGTTGGTGAAGCTGGCCCCCTGCCGGGGCATGACCGTCCCCCGGTAGGTCCAGGGTCCGGTGGGGCCGGGTGCGGTGGAGTAGGCGATGAACTCGCTGCAACACTCGGCCGCGAAGATGTTGTAGTAGACCCCGTTGCGCTTGTAGACCCAGGGACCCTCCTCGTACAGGGTGGGGCGGCTGGAGTTGCCGGTGCGGGTGCCGAACCCGGCCGTGGTCAGGGGGATCTGGGTCGGGCTGCCGGAGAAGGAGATCATGTCCTGGTTGAGCCGGACGTACCACAGGTTCGGGTTGCCCCAGTAGAGGTAGGCCTGCCCGTTGTCGTCGATGAAGGCGTGCGGGTCGATCTCCCCGTTGCCGGTGAGCGGACGGCCCAGGGCGTCCCGGAACGGCCCGGTGGGTGAGTTCGACACCCCCACCCCGATGACCATCTGCCCGTTCGACCGTTGCCGCACCGGCACGTACCAGTAGAACTGGCCGTTGCGTTCGATGACGTGCCCGGCCCAGGCGTTTGCGTCCGCCCAGGCGAAGGTGCTCAGGCTCATCGGCACCCCGTGGTCGGTCCAGTTCGACATGTCCGTGGTGGAGAAGACCCGCCACTCCCGCATGGTGAAGTAGGTCGAGGCGTCCTCGTCGCGGCCGGTGTAGACGTAGAGCCGACCGTTGTGCACCAGGGGTGCCGGGTCGGCGGTGTAGACGTGCTGGACGATGGGGTTGT
This sequence comes from Micromonospora sp. NBC_01739, assembly GCF_035920385.1. Lineage (GTDB taxonomy): Bacteria > Actinomycetota > Actinomycetes > Mycobacteriales > Micromonosporaceae > Micromonospora. Next base: position 2,169,984 of record NZ_CP109151.1, read on the forward strand.
CCGCCTTCGCCGGGGCGGCGAAGAAGGTCACGAGCATCAGGGGTACGGCCAGCCAGGCGAGCCGACGCCGACCTCTTGCGCCGGGCAGCAGCGAGGGTACGGGTTTCACCATGGGCTCCTGAGGGTGGTGGTGGGCTTCGGGTTCACCTGGCCGGTCCGGGACGGGACCGCGGTGGCCGGGAACCGCTAAGGCCATCGGGATTGGTAGATGTTAGCGCCAACATCAAGTGCTTCTCGGCTCCCACTAGCCGCTTGTGACGCTAACATGTGAGCGATCACACAACAAGAAGTTCATCGATTCCTGCAAGGCTGGCCCGCGGTCCCCGGTGGGTGGCGGGTGAGGGCGCCGGTCACCCGGGCGGATACGGTGGCAGGCATGGCGGCGGTACGGGTGTCGGTGTGGCCCATCTGACCTGGCACGGGCACAGCACGGTGTGGCTGGAGGATTCCGGCGTGCGGCTGCTCACCGACCCCCTGCTGCGGGACCGGCTGGCCCACCTGCGGCGCAGACGCGGCCCCACCCCCCGACTGTCCGGGACCCCGGACGCCGTACTCGTGTCGCACCTGCACGCCGACCACCTGGACTTCGCCTCGCTACGCCGGCTGCCCACCCGGACCCCGCTGGTGGTGCCGGCCGGCGCCGCACCCCTGGTCCGCCGCAGGCTGGGCCCGGCCGCGGGCGACTGCATCGAACTGGCCCCCGGCCGGCAGACCACCATCGGCCCGGTCACCGTCCACGCCGTACCGGCGGTCCACCCCGCCGGTCGGGGCCCCTGGTCCCGGCAGCAGGCACCCGCCATCGGCTACCTGGTCGAGGGCGGGACCCGCACCTGGTTCGCCGGGGACACCGGCCTGCACGACCAGATGGCCGACCTGGGGCCGGTCGACCTGGCGTTGATTCCGGTCGGCGGCTGGGGTCCCACCCTCGGGCCCGGCCACCTGGACCCGCAGGGCGCGGCCGAGGCGGTACGCCGGGCCGCCGCGGCCTGGGCGGTGCCCATCCACTACGGCACCTTCTGGCCCGTCGGGTGTGAACGGATCCGTCCGGACCGGTTCTTCGATCCCGGGGAGGACTTCGCCCGGCACACCTCGACCATCGCCCCCGGCACCCGGGTGCGGGTGCTGCACCCGGGTCAGTCCGTCACCGTGCCGCAGCGATGACCGCCACCCTCGGCGCGCTGGCCTGGCTGGCGGTGGTGGTGCTGTTCGGGGCCGTCGTCCCGGTGGTGCCGACCGGCGCGGCGGTCAGCGGTGCCGCCGCCCTGGCCGCGTACCAGGATCCGCTGATCGTGCTGCTCGTGGTGCTGGCCGGGGCGATCGGGGCCTACCTCGGTGACCTGGCGGTCTACCTGGCCCTGTGCTGGGGCGGGGAGCGCATCGCCCGGCGGCTGCGCTGGCTGCGCGGCCCGCAGCGACTGGACCGGGTCTCCGCCCGGGTACGCGAGGCCGGGGTATCACTGTTCCTGGTGTCCCGGCTGATCCCCGGCGGCCGGTTGCCGGTGCTGCTGGCCGCGGCGGTCTCCGGAGTGACCTGGCGTCGTTTCGCCGTGCTCAACCTGCCGGCCAGTCTGCTGTGGTCGGCCCTGTACGCCGCCATCGGGGTGCTGGGCCGGGCCGTCTTCCCGGAACCCTGGCAGAGCGTGATCGCCGCGATCGTGCTCGTGCTGCTGGTCAGCCAGGTACTGGGCTGGTGGGGACGGCGTCGGCCGATGCCGGTGCAGCCACCGGCGACGCCGTAGCCGGCACCCGCCTCGGCCGGTGCACCCGGTCGGCGGAACCCGGGGTGGCCAGTTCCTCCGACGGCTCGGCCGGGTCCGGAGCACGCAGGTCCAGGCGGTGCAGCCACCGCAGCAGTTGGTGGTGCACCGCCTCCGGCCCGGCCAGGTCACCCTCCTGCGGCCAGTCGGCGGGATGGATGAGCAGCGCCTCGTTCTGCCATCCGCCCAGCCCGCCATGGCTGCCGACCAGTTCCTCGAAGGCCGGCACCTCCTCCAGACCGGGCTCCACGGCGCTGATCACCACCAGGTCACCGACGTGCGCCATCCGCTGGTGGCGCAGCAGGTCCTGGCGGGCTCGCGGCCCGTACGGTGCCAGCGGGTCCTCCCCCTCGACCTGGCCGTCGCGCAGCCGGTGCACCCCCCGCGCCCCGATGGCCAACGGACCGGCGGCCGAGTCGACCACGACCAGCCCGATGCCGGGGTGTGCGGCCAGGCCGTCGATCAGCCCGGGGGCCAGGGTGTCGACCCGGTCGCGGGTCAGCCGCCCCGGATGACGGGCCAGGTAGATCATCGCCAGGTTGCCGGAGGCCACCACCACGGTCTCCGGCTCGGAATCCTCCACCGCCGGCACGGGTTCGGTGCGCCCTGCCGCCGGCACCGGCTCGGTGCGTTCGGCCGCCCGCATCGGCTCGGTGCGCCCTGCCGCCCGCATCGGCTCGGTGCGTTCGGCCGCCGACCAGACCGCCACCCGGGTCGCCGTGGCGGTCATCCCGCTGCGGCCGGTCACCTCGGTCAGCAGCCGGTCTACCCGCTCCCACGTCTCGGGGCGTCCCGCCTGCTCCTCGTCGGTGGGCTCCGGCAGGACCGCCTGGGTGGCGGTCAGTCGCCGGACCAACTGGGTCAGCGACTCGCCGTAGCGCTGGCGGAAGGTGGCACCCTGACTCTGCCCGTGGTCACTGAGCACCACGACGTGGTAGCGCCGGGACCCGTCGGCGGCCAGTCGTTGCAGGATGCCCAGGGTGTGATCCAGCGCCTCCAGGGCCGCCATCGCCTCCGGCCGGGCCGGCCCGGCATGGTGGGCCACCTCGTCGTAGTCGACGAAGTCGCAGAAGACCACGGGGGCACCGCGGGCCATCTGCTCGGCGATGAGCGCCACGTTGAGGTCGTTGAGCAGATTGGCCAGGGGCCGCAGGGCCAGATAGGCCCCCCGCCGGTCGGCCCTGGGCTGCACCCCCCGCACCCGCCGCCGTCGGGCCCCGTGCACATCCCGCAACACCTGACCGGCACCGAGCACCAAGGCCCGGGCGAAGCCGTACGGGCTGGTCATGAAGGCCGCATAGCCCGGGGTGGAGCGCCCCGGCAGCCCGGCGCGGCTGATGGTGAACAGGCTGGTGGGAGCGTCACCGGAGAAGGCGGTGCTGATGCTGACCCCGCCGTCGCGCAGCAGACCCCGACCGGTGGAGACCCGCCGCTCGACCTCGGCCGCGTCCCGGGGACGGCTGGTGACCACGAGCCGACCCGGTGCGCCGTCGGCGCCGGCCTTCTCGTACCAGCGGTAGGCCGGCACCTGGTTGACCTCGCCGTACAGCAGGCCGGCCTGGGCGGCCGGGGTGGTGGCCGGCAGCCCGGTGTGCCAGCGGGTCATCCGGTGACTGCCCGAACGCAGCCAGCGGCCGATGGTGGGCAGGTTGCCCGCGCGCACCGCCCACTGCACCACCGGGGTGGCCACCCCGTCGAGCTGGATGATCAACAACCCCTCGGCCGGTTCGGCCACCTCGGTGGTTCCGGTGGTCGCGACCGTACGCCGGCGCCACCGTCGCCAGTGCGGGCGGCCGTCCGCGCTTCGGCGGACCCGACCCATCAACCGCAGCATCTCACTGACGAACGAGTCGTCCGTGCCGGCGTCGGCCAGCCAGTTCACCAGCGCGGCGAGCGCCACCGCCAGCCAGGCGGCGGCGAAGGCCACCGGGAACCCGGCCACCTGGGCCTCCGGGGCCAGCCGCAGCGCCACGTACATCACGACGGCCTGCACCCCCACCCCGATGCCCAGGGCACCCAGTCCACCGAGGGCGGTGGCCAGCGCCAGCAGCAGGGGTCGTAGCACCGCGCCGACCGCGGTGACCAGACCGACCAGCCACAGCAGGCCCACCAGGCCGGTGGTGTTCACCCCGGGCAACAGCCAGAATGTCGCGCTGAGCACCACGAACGAGGTCGTCATGCTGCGCAGCAGCGCCCGCATCCGGGCGAGGGTCGGCCGGTGGTAGTCCCGCAGCAACCGCAGGCCGAGCCGAACGGTCTCGGGTCGGGCCTGTCCGGCTGCCACCTGCGGTTCCATTCCGTCACCATGCCACAGCCGAACCACCAAGATCCAAAATGCGGGTCCGGTGGGTGGCTGCCCGGACACCCCCGAGGCCAGGTTCAACGGCGCGGGCACCGCGACTGAGCGGGAGCAACGTCAGGGCGCAGGCGGCAGCCTCAACGGGGCAGGCGGTGGCCTGGTCTGGACGGAGGCGTGGGTCAGCCGGTGCGCTCCTCGATCTCGGCTAGGAGGGATTCCGGGGCGCGCATCCGCCAGGCGTCCGTGACCAGTTCGGCGAGGCGGTCGGCGTCCACCCGCGCCAGTCGCAGCATGACCAGGGGTAACCCCTCGTAGCCGCCGGTGGTGAAGAACTTGTCCGGTTCCCCCAGCAGCAGCGCCTGCTTCTCGGCCTCGTCGCCGACGTACAGCACGGCGATGTCGGTGCGGATGACGCGGGGCTTGCCGGGTCGACGCTCGGGATACGACCAGACGAAGCCCTTGTCGGCCACCCGGAAGTCGAAGCCCTTGCTCTCGATCTCCACCACCTGGGGCAACGCCAGCGCCAGTCGCCGTACGTCCTCGGCGTCAGCCATGGGGGCCGCCACCGGACACTGCCTGCTGCATACCGCCCAGGCTAGTGGGCGGGTCGGACATCCCGACGCCGGTCGCGGGCTGATCGACTCCGTTACGCCGAAACGGCGGTTTCCCGCCGCTGCCCACCCCGCCGTTTCGGCGTCATGGCGGCGGGCCTCACCGAGCCGACAGGGCCTTCTCCAGCTGGGCCTTCGACATCTGGGAGCGGCCTCGGATGCCGCGTTGGCGGGCCTCGTTGTAGAGCTGTTCCCTGGTGCGCCCCTGCGCCCCGCGGTGCGACCGCTTGCCGCCCCGGTGGCCGGAGGAGACGTCGTCGAGCGACGATCGGCTGACGGTACGCGACTCGCCGGCGCGGGCCCGTTCCTTGTTGACCGTACGCGCGGCGATCTCCTCGGCGCGGCGCTCCCCCACCCCGCGCTTCTTGGCGCTGGCCTTGATGTGTTCGTACTGCCGTTCCCGCTTGGGACTCGATCCTGCTGGCATCGCTTCCTCCCGCGACCTGGGACGTTGTCCTCTCGGGGCAGACATGCCCCGGCCCGGCGGGGCCAAACATATCGACAGTCGACGCCTCGACCGGGAGAGGGCCACACAAGCGTCAGCTGTGATTCGTAGGGAAACACCGGATTCGGCGCGGGCCTGCTCCGGCATAGCGTCACAAGATGCTGAGCAATCCGTTCGCCGGCCGGGTCGACGCGGCCGTCATCCGTCGTGGATCAGCCGGTGCACTGGCCCTGATCTGTGCCGTCGTGCTGACCGCCGGATGCAGCGGGGTCAAGCTGCCGGGTGGCGGCGGGGCGGCCGACGACCGGTACGGGTACGCCCCGAAGCCGGACGACTCCGTGGTCTACCAGCCGGACGTGGTGCTCGTCGAGGGCGGTGGCAAGGTCATCCGCTCGGTCAGCGACGACGGGTTCACCTATGTCATCGACGGGGACGCGCCGGGAGCGGAGGACCTGGAGCCCGGCAAGATCATGTTTGCCACCAGTCAGGCGGTCGGCCGGGTGGTACGGGTCCAGAAGTCCGGCGGGGACCGGGCGGTCACCCTGGCTCCGGTGCAGTTGACCGAGGTGATCCGGGACGCGGACCTCACCATCGACCAACCGCTGGATCTGACCACGCAGCAGTTCAGTGCGCTACCCGACCTGCTCGGTGAGGTGGTCGAGCAGGAGGCACCGGCCACCCCCGTGCTGCCCGACCCGGCGCAGGCCACCGGCCTGGGCGGCAACGCCATCGGCCTGGGCGGCAACGCCATCGGCCTGGGCGGGAACGCCATCGGCCTGGGCGGGAACGCCATCGGCCTGGGCGGGAACACCATCGGCCCAGGCGGGAGCGCACTCGGCTCAGGGAGCGGCGCTAGCGGCCTGGGCGCGGACCCCGCCGGACTGTCCGACCTGCACCTGGCCGTACCCCCGATCGTCCTCGGGCCGGCGCGGGCCCCGGGCGGGGCGGGTGCGGCCCACAGCATGGAACGGAAGATCGGCGGGTGGGGGGTCACCGCGTACGCGGGCCGGACCAAGGTGGGCCTGACCGCTCAGCACAGTACGGCGGCCTCCGGCCTCAAGGTCGACTTCGACATCCAGTTGCTGCTCGACAACCTGCGGCTGTCCGGCAAGGTGAAGGTGACCAACGGGGTGATCCCCCACCCCCGGTTCCGCATCGACGGGGTGCAGGGCCTGGCCATCACGATCGCGGCCGGGGCCCAGGGCGGGTTGAGCGACAACAAGAAGGCGCGGATCGAGCTGCCGATCGAGCTGAGCCAGCCGATCATCATCGGTGGCTTCCCGGCCACCCTCAAGCAGACCTTCAAGTTCCTGGTCCAGACGGCCTTCACCGCCAAGAACGGCAACATCTCGGGTACCGGCCGGTGGGGACTGACCGGCCCGATCGGGTACGAGGGGGGCTCGGTGCTGACCCCGACCTTCTCCGTGCAGGAGAGCATCATGCAGTCCCTGCGCGGGGTGTCGGTGGGTGTCGAGGCGATCGTGGTGGCCGCGGAGTTCCGCTTCGGTCTGATGCTCGGCCTGCCGGTGGCCGGCGCGGGCCCCTTCGTCGGCGTGGTGGCCTCCCTGGGGTTGACCAACGGTTCGGCGGCCGGGCGGGTGGGTCTGCCCCTGGCCGGGCCGGCGGTGAAGTGTCGGGGTACCACCCTGGTGGTGACCGCCCGGGCCGGTGAGGGCCTGAACGTCTCCCAACCCCTGGCCAAGGCGATCGAGATCGTGCTGGGGGTGCCGATCCCGAAGGAGGCGACCCTGATCAGCAAGGACATCATCAACCGCACAGTCGTGGAGCCGGACGTACCCCTGTGTCGGGACTGACCCGGACCACCAAGGGCTCCGGCCCGGCGGGGAGACCGCCGGGCCGGAGCTTGTGGTGCTGTTGACAGGTACCGGGTCAGCGCTTGTGCACGCCGCCGGTGACCTTGCTCTTGTGGACGTGGCAGTGCTTGTGGTCCATGTCCTCGGTCTTGACCTTGCCCTTGACGGTGCTCTCCACGATCGACACCACCGAGGCCTTCTTCGCGTCGATGGAACCGTTCACCGTCGAGTTGAAGATGATCAGGCCAGCGCCTTCCTTGACCTTGATCGAGCCGTTCACGCTCGCCCCGTCCATGCAGGTGATGCCGGACTTGACCTCCAGCTTGCCCTTCTTCTGCTTACCGGTCAGCACCTTGGTGCAGGCCGGGTAGCTGGGCTGGGTCTGGACGTTGAGCTCCTCGAAGGCGATCGCCCGCGCGTTGTTGGTACGCGGGTCGTCCAACTTGAGGACGTCGAAGCCCTTCTGGATGTCGTTCGAGTAGATGTAGCCGTTGTGCCAGTACGCCGACCAGGAGCCACCCAGGATGCGAGTGGTGTCCGACAGCGGGCCCCGCTCCCAGTAGGCGAGCTCGACCGGGTTGGCGGAGTCGGTGAAGTCGATCACCGAGATGCCGCCCTGGTACCAGGCCTGGACCATGACGTCGCGGCCCATCACCGGGATCAGCGAGCCGTTGTGGGCCACGCAGTTCTCGGTGTTGCTGTTCTCCCGCGGGATCTTGAAGTAGCTCGCGAAGACCAGGCGACGGTCGGCGCCGGAGCCGACGATGTCGTAGAACGCGTTCGCGCCCTGGTTGGTCCGGTAGGCCGAGGTGCAGATCGCGCCGCTGCCGCCGCCGAGCTCGTCGGTGAACATCACCTTGGTGCCGGCGTTGTTGAAGGTGGCCGAGTGCCAGAACGCGAAGTTCGTGTCCTGGACCTGGCTCAGCACCACCGGGTTCTCCCGGTCGGAGATGTCCATCAGCACACCGTCACCCATGCAGGCGCCGGCCGCGAGGTCCAGCTCCGGGTAGGCGGTGATGTCGTGGCAACCGCTGGTGCGGGCGCCGCCGCCGTCCGGGAAGAGCACCGGAGTGGACACCACGGAGGCGCTGGTCGGGTTCGCCAGCGGAACCTTGATGATCGAGATCTTGTCGTGCGGCGTCTTGCAGTACGCCGCCGTCGCCGACGGGCTGTACGACTGGACGTAGACGTAGAGGTCCGTCGCCTTGACCGTCTTGGCCTTCTTGCCCTTGCCGACGACCTTGTCCTTGCCGGGGACCAGCGTCAGCGTGTGCGAACCGCAGTCGGTGCGGACCGACTTGATGTACCGCGGGTTCGCCTTGTCGCTGACGTCGAAGATCCGCACACCTTCCCAGTGGTCCGGGTTGGCCACCGAGCCGGCACCGCTGTTGCACGAGTCGTCGCTGCGGGCCGAGTCGACCGCGAAGAACAGCAGGTTACCGAAGACCGACGGGTCACCCTGGCCGCCGGGGCAGATGACCTGGCTGACCACCTGCGGCGAAGCCGGGTTGCTGACGTCGTAGACGTTGAACCCGTTGTAGTTGCCGGCGAACACGTGGTCGCCCTGGAAGGCCAGGTCGCTGTTGTACGAGGACTCGGCGGCGAGGCCGCCGAACTTCGGCACGTTGGCGATCTGGGTGAGGTTGGCGCTGCTGACGATCTCGTCAACGCCCGGGATCACGTTCGCGGCGGCGCTTGCCGGCGCCGCCGCGACCGTGCTGAGGAGGAGGGCGCCAGTGGCGGCGAGGCCGAGGACGGCCCTCCGCTTCCCTCGCGCAGTCGGTTGTGACATGTAGTTACACCCTTCGTCGTGGGTGAAATTGGGGGTAGCGGGACGATAACCTGCGGCACCGAGAATTTTTGTGATTTGGGCCACAGTAGACCGGACACCATGATCACGATTAGGCAACACCGGGAGCACGAACAACCGCAGGAACGACTAATGACGCCTTTTTCTCGCCACCAACCCCTGCTGTCATATCCGCAGGTCGCGTTACGATCCCGGCCAGGCTAGGTCCACCGCGGGAGGCAAGTCGTGCAAGGCGTACGGATAGGCAAGGTTCTCCGCCAGTCGCGGGCGGTCGTCCTCATCGAACTGGCGGTACTGGCGGTGGCCGTCGTCGGGGCGGCGGTGCTGTTCCTGCTGCCGGACGACAGGTCGGAGCCGGCGGCGACCGCCAGCCCCTCGCAGTCGACCGAGTCCCCCGGCCTGCCGGACTCCACCGCACCGGTGTTGATGCCCGGCCGTCCCGGTGAGGCGGCCCGGACGGCGCCGGCGAACGAGGTGTCGGCCCTGCCCCGGGACCCGCACAACAACGCCGACGTCCGATTCATGACGATGATGATCCCGCACCACGAGCAGGCCCTGGTGATGGCCCGACTGGTCGCCGAACGGGCCGAGAACGAGAAGCTCGAGCGCATGGCGGAACGGATGCTGGCGGCCCAGGAACCCGAGATCAAGTACATGGAGACCTGGCTGGCCGAACGCGGTCTGAACCGCAACTCCGGCGGCGACCACCGCCACACCATGTCCGGCATGCAGACGGCGGAGGCGCTGAACCGTCTGACCGCCGCTCGCGGGGCGGAGTTCGACCGGATGTTCGTGACCATGATGACCGAGCATCACGAGGGCGCGATCAAGATGGCCGAGGAGGTGCTCGTGCTCGGCTCCGATCGCCTCGTCAACGAGCTGGCCAGCAGCGTGATCGTGGAGCAGAACGTCGAGATCAACCGGATGCGCGAGGCACTGGCGGGCAGCTGACCCTCCGTGCCGCACCGGTCGCGCTCGTCGGGATCGGTGAAGGTGTCGGGGGTGGCCGATAGCGTGCGGCTGACACCGACGAGAGGGGCCTGTGATGGCCGAGCCCACCCTGTCCGCCGAGCGCGCCGACCTGCTGGAGACCCTGCAACTGCACCGGTTCTTCCTGCGGAACACCACGCGTGACCTGACCGACGAGCAGATCGGCCTGCGCAGCACCGTCAGCGAGTTGTGCCTGGGCGGGCTGATCAAGCATGTCGCCGGCACCGAGCGGAACTGGGTGAACTTCATCCAGGCCGGGCCGACCGCGTTGCCTGACGCCGGTGACCCGGCCAGTCTCGAGCAGTACGCGAAGATGTTCCAGATGTCGCCGGGCGAGACCCTGGCCGGCGTGCTCGCGACCTACGACGAGGCCGCCAAGCAGACCGACGACCTGATCCGCACCCTGCCGGATCTGGATTTCAGCCAGCCGCTGCCCGATGCGCCGTGGTTCACCCCCGGGGCCCGCTGGTCCGCCCGTCGGGTGCTGCTGCACCTCATCGCCGAGACCGCCCAGCACGCCGGTCACGCCGACATCATCCGCGAGGCCATCGACGGCGCCAAGACCATGGGCTGATCCTCTGCCAGCGCGACGACTGTCGGATTCCGATCAGGACACCGGTTGAGCGATGACAGGTCCGGCGGATCATCGCCTGGCATACTCGGCCGGGCCAGGTCGGGCCGAAGATGGTGGTGGGGTGCAGTTCCGGGTGCTGGGGCCGCCGGAGGTGGTCCGGGACGGGCAGGTGGTGCCGCTCGGTGGGCCGAAACAGCGGGCGTTGCTGGTGCTGCTGCTGCTTCGGCCGAACCGGTTCGTCGCCACCGACTGGCTGGTCGACGCCCTGTGGGACGGCCGGCCCCCGCCCAGTGCCGAGATCACCCTACGCACCCACGTAGCCGGACTGCGGCGGGCGGTGGAGCCGCACCGCTCCCCCGGCGAGGCGGCCCGGGTCCTGTGTAGCCAGCCGAAGGGCTACCAGCTGCGGGTGGACCCGGACGACATCGACGCCGTCCGGTTCCGACGACTGGTGGACCGGGCGGCCGACCGGCTGAGCGCCGGGGCACCCGCGGTCGCCGAACGCGACTACCTCGACGCCCTGCGGCTGTGGCGGGGCGAGCCGATGACCGGGGCCGCCGAGTTGACCGTGGTGCGTCCCGAGGCGGCGCGGCTGACCGAGCTGCGGCTCATCGCCGAGGAGGGCCGGTTCACCGCGGCCGTCGCCGCCGGTCGGCACGGCGCCGTCCTCGCCGAGCTGCGCCAGTTCGTGGCCGACCACCCGGTACGCGAAGCCGCCCGCGCCCAGTTGATGCTGGCGCTGTACCGGGCCGGGCGGCAGACCGAGGCGCTGGCCGCCTACGACGAGGGGCGTCGGATCCTGGCCGAGGAGTACGGCATCGATCCGGGGGTGCAGCTACGTGAGCTGCACGCCGCGATCCTGGACCAGGCGGTCGAGCCGGCCGCCGGCCGACCGGTCCTCCCCCGCACCGGCACCGGCACCGGCACCGGCACCGGCGATCAGACTGCCGCGCTGTCCGCCTCGGACACCCCCGACGCCCACCACCTGCCGAGGACCTCCGGCGCACACCACCTGCCGGAGACCCCCGGGGCCCACCTCGCGCCCAGGACCCCCGACACCCACCTCGGGCCGAGGGCCCCCGGTGACCCTGCGGGGCCGCTGGTGGGTCGGAGCGCGGAGCTGACCCGGTTGGTGGCGGCGCTGACCGCGGCTACCCGCGAGCATGGCCGCACCGCCGTGCTGGTCGGCGAGCCGGGCATCGGCAAGACCAGCCTGGCCACCAGGGTCACCGCCCTGGCCCAGGCCGAGGGGGTGGCGGTGGTGTGGGGGCGCTGTCCCGATCTCGGGCAGGCGCCGCCGTTCTGGCTGTGGCGGCAGGTGGTGCGGGCCCTGGTGGCCATGCCGCAGGTCGGGACCAGCGGATCGGTACCCGGCCTGGAGGGGTTCGCCGTCGGGCCGGCCCACGATCCGACCCGCCAGGTGTCCCCCGATCCGGCGGCCCGGTTCCAGGCGTACGAGGCGGTGGCGGAACTGGTCCGCGCGGCGGCCGAGCCGGCCGGGCTGCTCGTGGTGCTGGACGACCTGCACGCCGCCGACCCGGATTCCCTGCTGCTGCTGCGGTTCCTCGTCCCGGCCCTGGCCGGTGCCCGCGCGCTGGTCCTGGCCACCCTGCGGCCGTACGACCATGACCCGGCGCTGGTGGCCACGGTGGCGGAACTGGCCTGCGGACCGGGATTCGACCAACTGCGGCTGACCGGGCTGGCGGCGGAGGCGGTGGCCGACCTGGTGCGGCAGCGCACCGGGGCCGCACCGGCCGAGCCTGTGCTGGCGCGGCTGGTCAACCGGACCGGCGGCAACCCCTTCTTCATCACCGAACTGCTGCGGGCCGACCCGGCCGGCACGGACCTGCCACCGAGCATCCGGGACACCGTCCGGCTGCGCCTGGGCCGGCTGCCCGCCCCGGCCCGCGACTGCCTGGCCCTGCTGGGGGTGGCCGGGCGCGATCTGGATGCCACCACGATGGCCGAGGTCCTCGGGAGGCCGGCCGAGGAGATCACCGAGGCGCTGAGCGCGGCCTACACCGCCGAGTTGGTGACCGAGGCCGAGCCCGGCGCGGTGTGGTTCCGGCACCCCCTGTTCGCCGAGGTCGCCTACGGGCAGTTGCCCCCGCCCCGGCGGGCCACCCTGCACGCCCGGTTGGCGCAGGCGTACGAGCGCTGCGGGGTCGTCGGCCCGGCCGAGCTGGCACACCACTACGGGCGGGCGGTCGGTCTCGGTCACGAGGAGGAGCATCTGCGGTGGACCCTGGCCGCGGCCGACGACGCCACCCGCCGGTTCGCCTACGAGGACGCCCTGGGTCATCTGGACCGGGCGGCGCAGCGGCTGGCCCGGGTCGCCGCCTCCCCGGCGGCGGCCCGCACCGAACTCGAGGTGCAACTGCACCGGGCCGCCCTGCTCCAGATGACGGTGGGTGTGGGTGCCGACGCCGTCGACCAGGTCTGTGCCCGGGCTCGTGACCTGCTGGCCCTGGTCGACCCGCAGACCGATGTGCGGCCGGCCCTGTGGGCGCTGGGTGAGCTGGCCGCCAACCAGGCCGACTACGCCGGTGCCGCCGAGCTGGCCGAGCGGCTGGCCGAGGGCGACGGTACGGAGCTGACGGTCGCGGCCGGTGAGTACCTGCTCGGTGTGGTCGGCTACTTCACCGGGCGGCTGGAGGTGGCCGAGGATCGGCTCACCGCCGCTATCGACCGGCTTCGGGGGGTCGACACCCGGCAGCTCGGCCGGCAGGTGGGTCGGCTGCCGGTGCTGGCCGCCCACAACTTCCGGGCCCTGGTCCGGTCCCTGCGCGGTGACCCGGTGGCCGCCCGCCGGGACATCCGCGACGCCGAGCTGCTAGCCGAGCAGACGGACGACCTGTACGGCCGGGCCAACGCCGCCTTGTTCGCCGCCTGGATGGGGCTTCAGGAGCGGGAGGTGCCGACCGTGCGGGCCGCCGCCGACCGATGCCGGGAGATCGGCGCGGCCCACGGTATGCCGCACTTCGTGGCCACCGGTGAGTTCTTCCTGGAGTGGGCCGCCGCCCGCGACGGCGCCCCCGAGCGGCTGGCCGCGATGCGGGCCGCCGCGGAGGGCATCTACCGTCCCGGGCTGCGCGCCACCCGCACGGTCACCTACGGCGGGATGGCGGAGGCGTACCTGGCCGCCGGTGACCGCGACACCGCGGCGGAGCTGGCGCGGGAGGGCCTGACCGTGGCCGACCGGCTCGGTGAGACCGTGTTCGCCGCCGAACTGCACCGGGTACGCGGTCTGGCCCGCGAGGATCCGGCCGCGCTGGCCACCGGCGCCCGGCTCGCCGCAGAGCAGGGCGCCGGCCTGCTGCTCGCCCGCTTCCCACCGCCGCTCAACGGTTTCTCCACGGCCGGTCCCTGACCACCTCCACATCATCTCCACGGGCCTTCCACCCCCGGTTGCTGTGCTGACCCGGTCAGATCCACGCCCGGAGCGTCGGGCGGTCCCGTGGGAGGAACAGTCATGAAGCCCGCTCAGCCAGCAGCCGCAGAGGTCGACGTCGTGGTGGTCGGATGCGGCCCGGTCGGGGCGTTGACCGCCAACCTGCTCGGTCTGCGCGGGGTCAGCACCCTGGTGGTGGAGCGCAGCACGACACCGCACGGTCAGCCCCGGGCCTTCTCCTGCGACGACGAGGCGCTGCGGATCTACCAGCAGGTCGGCCTGCTGGACTCCATCGGTGCCGACCTGCACCAGCCGACCCGGGCCGACTATCTCAACGCCGCCGGCCGTACCTTCGCCACCATCGACTTCTCCCAGGTCGACTTCGGCTTCGGCCACGCCCCGCTGAACTTCTTCGACCAGCCTCGGCTGGAGGGGGTACTGCGTGCCGGGCTGGACCGCTACGACCAGGTGGAACTGCGGCTGGGCACCGAACTGGTCAGCCTGTACCAGGACGACCAGCGGGTGCACCTGGTGCTGCGCGACCTGCACACCGACCAGTCGTACCCGGTGCGGGCCCGGTACGTGCTGGGCTGCGACGGTGCCCGCAGCACCACCCGGGCGGCCGTGCACATCCCCCTGGCCGGGGCCAGTTACGCCGAACCGTGGCTGGCCGTCTCCGGTGAGGTGCCGCCGGAGGGGATCCGCCGGGCGCACACCACCTTCGTCTGCGACTGGCGGCGCCCGGCCTTCGTCTCCCCCGGTGCCCGGGGTAGCTACCGGGCCGAGTTCATGCTCCGGCCGGGCGAGACCGAGGCCGAGATGACCCGACCGGATCGGATCGCCGCCCTGATCGAGCCGTATGTCGATCCGGCCCGGTTCACCGTCACCCGGGCGGTGATCTACACCTTCCACCAGCTCATCGCCCGGCGGTGGCGGGAGCGTCGGGTGTTCCTGCTGGGCGACGCCGCTCATCAGATGCCCCCCTTCCTCGGTCAGGGGCTGTGCAGCGGGCTGCGTGACGCGGCGAACCTGACCTGGAAACTCGCCCTGGTGCTGGACGGGGAGGCGGACCCGGCCCTGTTGGACAGCTACGAGACCGAGCGGCGTCCACACACCGCCGCGATGGCCGCCACCAGTGTCCGGCTGGGGCGGGTGTTCCTGGCCCGCGACCGTCGCGCGGCCTGGCTGCGGGACACCGCGCTACGGGCCGCGCAGACCCTGCCCCGGGTCCGCCGGTTCGTGCGACGTTTCGAGTTCAAGCCCCTTCCGGCGTACGACCAGGGGTTGTTCGCCGGTGGGCGGCGTTACGGGGCGGTGGGCACGATGTTCCCGCAGCCGCGGGTGGCCCTGCTCGGGTCGGGGGTCCCGGTCCTGCTGGACGAGGTGCTGGGTGCCGGTTTCGCGGTGCTGGGCACCTCTGTACCGGCCGGCGGACCGGCTCGTCCGCCGGTCCGCGCGATCGTGGTGCACCCCGGCGACGCCGCCGGCCCGGCGTCACCCGGGGCCGAGCCCGCCGATGAGCGGGTACATGTCATCGACCTCGACAACGTGATCATCCCCTGGCTACGGCGGCACCGCTGCGAGGCGGTGCTGCTGCGACCGGACCGTTTCGTCTTCGCCCTCGGCTCCACCGTGGAGGTGCTGGGCGCCCTGGCGGGGACCCTGCGAGGGTCCAGGTCGGTGGGTCAGGCGGCGGCCGCCTGACCCCCCAGGGTGGACCGAACAGACGGCATCGGCCTCCCATTCAGACTTTCGCACGTCAGGGGAGTGAGTGGGGGTGCCGCCGGCCCGGTGACCAGGTCTAGCATGTGGATCATCAACCCCCAACCCCCTTGTTGACTTCGGCCAACAGCCGAGTGAAGGGAACTTACGTGCGTCGAACCCCCCATCTAGCCCTGGTGGGCGTGGGTGTGACCGGTGCCCTGGTGCTCAGCGCCAGCCCGGTCTCCGCGAAACCCGCGCCCGCCGCCACCCCCGGCATCGTGGTAGCCGACGGCATGACCCAGCCGGTCTTCTCCTTCGCCGACGCGGTCGTCGAGCGGGTGTACGTCGAGACCCCGCTGGACACCGACAGCGACGGCCGTCGTGACCGGGTGGCGATCGACATCTCCCGTCCCCGGGAGACCGCCACCGAAGGCTTCAAGGTGCCGGTCATCTTCGAGCACAGCCCGTACCGCAAGGGCACCTGGGGCAGCGTGCCCTACCACAGCGTGCTGGTCGACGACCTGCCGCAGAACGGCCTGACCCGTCGGTCCGCCTCGCTGTCCGCCGACGTCGAGGACCAGGGCGCGGTGACCAAGCCCAACCTGCCCGGCCAGCTGGACGACTACTACGTGCCGCGCGGGTACGCGGTGGTGCTGGGCCAGAGCGTCGGCACCGGCGACTCGGACGGCTGCCCGACCAGCGGTGACCAGGCCGAGACCCTCGGCACCAAGGCGGTCATCGACTGGCTCAACGGCCGGGCCGAGGGCTACGACGCCGCCGGCGCGCCGGCCAAGGCCGACTGGAGCACCGGTGCGGTCGGCATGACCGGCGCCTCCTACAACGGCACCCTGCCCAACCAGGTCGCCACCACCGGAGTCAAGGGTCTCAAGACCATCGTCCCGGTCGCGGCGATCAGCAGCTGGTACGACTACTACCGGGCCAACGGCCTGGTCGTCGCCCCCGGCGGCTACCAGGGCGAGGACGCCGACATCCTGGCCAAGTACACCGCCGGCCGGGCCCGCTCCGAGGGCCACTGCGCCGACGAGATGGCGCAGCTGACCGAGGAGCAGGACCGGGTCACCGGCGACTACTCGAAGTTCTGGGCCGACCGGGACTACCTCGACGCCAAGAAGGTCAAGGCCAGCGTCTTCGTGGTGCACGGCCTCAACGACTGGAACGTGCGCACCGAGCAGTTCGCCGGCTGGTGGGACGAGCTGGCCGAGCACAAGGTGCCGCGCAAGATCTGGCTGCACCAGGGTGGGCACAGCTCCCCCGGCAACACCGCCGCGGTTACCCTGCCGGACGGTCAGACCTGGACCTACAAGCAGACCGAGAACCGCTGGTTCGACTTCTGGCTGTGGAACGTGCCCAACGGCATCATGAACGAGCCCACCGCGGTGGTGCAGCGTGAGAACCGGGTCAACGCCACGTACGCCAACTGGCCGGACCCGGCCACCCGGGAGGTGAAGCTCCAGCTCGGCGCCACCGACCCGACCGGCCCGGGCACCCTGACCGCCGGCAAGCGGCCCAAGGACGCCACCACCGAGCAGAGCTTCGTCGACAACGGCCGCACCCTGACGCCGAACTCGCTGGTCGCCGCCCCGGACGTGGCCAACCCCAACCGGCTGGTCTACCGCACCCCGGCGCTGACCGAGGAGGTACGGATCTCCGGGCGGGCCGAGATGCGGCTGCGGATGGCGATCGAGAACAAGCCGAACGCCAACCTGACCGCGTACCTGGTCAACTACGGCCCGGAGGGCTCGACCGCTGCACCGACCGTGGTGACCCGGGGATGGATGGACCCGCAGAACCGCAAGAGCGCCTCGCGCAGCGAGCCGCTGAAGCAGGGCAAGCTGTACGACTTCACGTGGACCCTGGAGCCGAAGGACTACGTCTTCCCGGCGGGTCACCGCATCGGTGTGGTGGTCTTCTCCACCGACCAGGCGTACACCCTGCTGCCGCTGGGCGGCACCGAGTTGCGGGTCGCACCCAAGCACAGTGAGCTGCGCCTGCCGGTGGTCGGCGGCAAGAAGGCCCTCGTCTTCTGAGCCGGTAGCCCACCACGTACGACCCACGGGTCCGCCACCGGTACTGCGGTGGCGGACCCGCTCGTTCTCGTCGGGAGCCCCGCCCGATCACATGATCTTGGCTATTGCAAATAGTTTGCAACAAGCTAGGCTGCTCGGCATGAGCCCCGAGCCCTCTCCGTCGCAGGACGCCGGCCAGCCCCAGGAGCCCGCGCCGGCCCGGGCCGTACGACGGTCCCTGTTCCTGCACTCCGCCCTGCGTCGCCGCCCGCAGGAGCTGCTGCGCGCGATGCTGTCGCAGGTCGACGCCGACACACCGCCCAACGGCCCGGACGGTCCGGTGGCCGTCCTGGAACGGCGGATCGCCTCGCTGCTCGGCAAGGAGGAGGCGCTGTTCTTCCCGTCCGGGACGATGGCGCAGCAGGTCACCCTGCGCATTCACGCCGACCGCCGGGGGCGTCGGGCGTTCGCCGCCCATCCGCAGAGCCACCTGGAGGTCTGGGAGCATCAGGGGTACGCCGTCGTGCACGGTCTGCGGTGTCACCCGGTCGGCGACCGGCACCGGCTGATGCGCCTTACCGACCTGGCCGCCCTCGGCGAACCGCTGGCGGCGGTGCTCTGGGAACTCCCGCAGCGCGACATCGGCGGGCTGCTGCCGGAGTGGGAGGACCTGGTCGCCCAGACCTCGGCGATGCGCGAACGGGGTGCGGCGATCCACCTCGACGGTGCGCGCCTGTGGGAGGCCCAGACGTACTACGCCCGGCCGTTCGCGGAGATCGCCGGATTGTTCGACACCGCGTACGTCTCGCTCTACAAGGGGCTTCAGGGCACCGGCGGGGCGGTGCTCGCCGGGCCGCGTGACCTCCTAGCGGAGGCCCGGCTCTGGCGGCGTCGGCTCGGTGGCGACGTCTACGACGCCTGGCCCATCGCGCTCGCCGCCCTGCACGGCCTGGACACCCACCTGCCCCGGCTGGCGGCATACCGCGACCACGCGGTGGCGATCGCGGCGGCCATCACGGCCGACGGGGTGGCCCGGGTGGTGCCGAACCCACCGCAGACGCCGCTGTTCCATGTGCACCTGCCGGTCGGCCCGGCCGCCGCCGAGCGGGCGGCCGAGACCCTGCTCGCCGACACCGGGGTGGAGCTGTTCGGCCGTACCCGGTCGGCGCCGGACCCCGACCGGTGCTCGTTCGAGGTGACCGTCGGGGAGAACGCCATGGAGTTCACGCCCGAGGAGGTCGTCAGCCTCCTGCATCACCTGCTCAGGCACGCCACCTGACGGTCGAGGGTCAGGTGCGCGGCACGACGGCACTTTCGAGGGCTGTCGGACGGCCGGCGGGCTGGCATGATCGGGGGGATGACCGGATCACTCTTCGCTACCAGCGACCTGCATGTCGCGTACCCGGACAACCGACGGATCGTCGACCGGATCGAGCCGGAGTCGGCGGACGACTGGCTGATCGTCGCCGGTGACGTCGGCGAACGCTTCGCGGACATCGAGGCCACCCTGCGCCTGCTGCGCAGCCGGTTCGCCCAGGTCATCTGGGCCCCCGGCAACCACGAGCTGTGGACCCACACCGCCGATCCGGTACGCCTGCGCGGCGAGCACCGGTACCGGGAGCTGGTCCGGATGTGTCGGGACATCGGGGTCCTCACCCCGGAGGACGACTACGCCGTCTGGCACGGGCCGGGCGGGCCGGTGACGATCGCGCCGCTGTTCCTGCTCTACGACTACACCTTCCGGCCGCCGGGGGCGGCCACCAAGGAGGAGGCGCTACGGCAGGCGTACGCCACCGGGGTGGTCTGCACCGACGAGATGCTGCTGCATCCGGACCCCTATCCGGACCGGGAGTCCTGGTGTCACGCCCGGGTGGCCGAGTCCGAACGTCGCCTGGCCGCCACCGACCCGGCCCTGCCGACCCTGCTGGTCAACCACTGGCCGCTGGTGCGTCAGCCCACCGAGGTGCTGTGGTACCCGGAGTTCGCCCAGTGGTGCGGGACCGTGCTCACCGCGGACTGGCATGTCCGGTTCCGGGCCGCCGCGGTGGTCTACGGCCACCTGCACATCCCCCGCACCACCCACTACGACGGGGTACGGTTCGAGGAGGTCTCGCTCGGCTATCCCCGGGAGTGGAGCAAGCGAGGACCGGCCCCCGACCCCCTGCGCCGGATCTTCGGGGCCCCCGGTCAGTAGCCGATCGTGCGGTGCAGGCGCAGGAAGGTCTCCGTGAAGCCGAGCCGGGGCCAGGTGCGCGACGACAGCAGGTTGGTCACCCGCCAGTCGGTGACCACGCAGTCGAAACCGCTGTCGACCGCCCAGTCGAGGACGGCGGTGCCGAGGGCCCGACCGGCACCGGCCCCCCGGGCGGCGGGGAACACCGCGGCGAAGCCGAGGAACCCGGCGTTGTCCGGGCGGGCCGGGCCCAGGTGAGCGCTCGACTTCTCCAAGGCGCAGCCGATCGCGGAGCCGACCACCTTGCCGTCGCGGACGGCGACGAAGGTGACGTACTCCGGGTCGTCGATCTCCTCGGCCCAGTCCTCCAGGCTCTCCTCGACGGTGCCGACCTGCCCGGCCGAGAAGGTCGGGGACAGTCCCTGGTGCACCGGTAGTTCCAGGTCGAGCCGGGCCAGGTCCGGAATGTCGGCCCGGGTGGCCCGGCGCACCGACAGCCCTTCCGGCCGGGGTGCCGCCGCCGGCTTGGTGGCCGGTCGGACGGCGTGGGCGTGCTGCTGGCCGAAGCCCAGCCGGAACCAGGCCCGGACCAGATCCTCGTCATGGGCCGGTACGACGACATAGTGGGCGGTGCGGCCCTCGTCGACCCAGCGGGTCGCGGCGGCGGCGTACAGGTCGCGCATCACCTCGGGGTCGGTGCTCGCCTGCCCGGCCGCTTCGACCCAGATGTTCGGCCCCCACAGCGGCGAGGTCTTCGGCGCCCCGAGCACGAAGCCGACCGGCACCCCGGCCCGGATCGCCACCGCCCCGGAGGCTTCCGGGGTCTCGAAGGCGGCCCTGACCTCGGCTACGGCGGCCTCCGGTGTCTCGAAGCGCGCGGACAGCAACGGCTGTACGGTGCGGTGCCGACGGTGCCGCTGGGCCAGCAGTTCGCCGCAGGCCGTCAGGTCACCGGCGGCCAAGGGCCGAATCTCCGCAGGGCTCATGGGGCGACACCCTAGTGCCCGCCAACACACCGGGCACCGGGTTTTCTCGCCCCGCACGGGGGCTGGTTGACCCCCGCTCAAACACCCTACCTATCGGTAGGTAGGCTGGTGGCATGACCCCGGAGCCCATCGTGCAGATCACCGATCTCACCAAGATCTACAAAACCCGCCGAGCCCTGGACGAGCTGACCCTCCGGGTCGAGCCGGGCAGCCGCTGCGTCGTCCTCGGGCACAACGGCGCGGGCAAATCGACCCTGCTGGAGATCATCGCCACCCTGCGGGTACCGACCAGCGGCTCGGTCCGGGTCGGCGGATTCGACACCGTGACCCAGGCCCGCGATGCGGGACGCCTGATCGGCCTGGCGCCGCAGTCGAACGCCCTGGACCCGCTGGCCACCCCGGCCGATGTGCTCGACTTCCAGGCGGTGGCCCTGGGGTTGGGGCGGCGGCAGCGGACCCAGCGCACCCGCGACCTGCTGGACCTGTTCGACCTGGGCGAGCACCGCGCCTCCCGGGTGGCCACCCTCTCCGGCGGCACCCGCCGGAAGCTGGACCTGGCCGTGGCCCTGGTCGCCGAGCCCAGGCTGGTGATCCTGGACGAGCCCACCACCGGCCTGGACCCCCTGGCCCGCCTCGACTTCTGGGCCGAACTGACCCGGCTCAACCAGGGCGGCACCACCCTGCTCATCTCGACCCAGGACCTGCACGAGGCCGACGTCCTGGCCACCGACATCGCGGTGCTGCGCGAGGGACGGCTGGTCGCCCAGGGCACCCCGACCTCCCTCAAACAACGGGTGGGCACCCGCACCCTGACCCTGGAGTTGACCAGCGAGGCCACCGCCAAGGCCCTCGTCGCCCACTCCCGGATCGGCTTCCAAGCCGACGAGGAGCACGGCGACCGGGTACGCCTGAGCATCTCCGAGGACCCGGCCGCCCTGCGCGACGCCCTGGACGAGATCCGCGACCGCACCGGAGACCTCACCGGACTGCACCTGCGCGAACCCTCGCTGGACGACGTGTTCGTCGCCCTGGCCGCCCGCTGACCCCCACCGAAAGGCATCCGATGACCCTCCCGCTGGCGGTCGCCCCGCCCCGCCGCACTCCGGCTCCGGTCGTTGTCGCCGCCGTACGCCGATCCACCCGGGCCGTGCTCCGCTCGCCCGCGCTGCCGATCTCACCGGTCGCGCAGAGCCTGTTCTTCCTGCTCGTCTACGCCGGGCAGCTCACCACGGTCGGCAGTAGCTACCTGCACGGGACGAACTTCATCGCCTTCCTGCTCCCGCTGATCCTGCTCACCGGGGTGGCCACCGGGGCGGGTGCCGCCGGCACCCTGGTCCTGCGCGACCTGACCAGCGGTTACCTGGACCGGCTGCGGCTGGCCCACGGCAGCACGGTGCCGTTCCTGGTCGGCCCGGTCGTCGCCGCCCTGCTGGCGGTCGCCGTGCAGATGGTCGTCACGGTCCTCGGCGCGGCCCTGATCGGCTACCGTCCGCAGAGCTGGCCCGGGGTGCTGGGGGTGTTCCTGTTGCTGGCGGCCCTGGGGCTCGGGGTCGCGCTGCTGAGCACCGCGCTGGCCATCCGGTCGGTCTCGGCCTCCACCACCGGCCTGGTCACCCTCGCCGTGTTCGGGCTCTCCTTCTTCACCGGGGTCTTCGCGCCGGTGGACGACCTGGCCACCTGGATGCGGGTGATCGCGATGGTCAACCCGCTGACCTATATCGTCGAAACCGCCCGTCAGCTCGGTGGCGGCGACCCGCTGACCGCCGCCCCCGCCGGTGTGGCCGCAGTCGCCGTCCTGATCGTCGCCGGGATGGCCGCCTGTGCCCTGGCCCTGCGCACCGCTAGGAAGAACCGATGAGTCCGCAGCCTGACACCCGCGTCCAGATCATGGACGCCTTCGCCGAGCAACTGGCCGCCACCGGCTACCCGGGGATCTCCCTGGCGCAGGTGGGGCGGACCGTCGGCATCCAGAAGCCCTCCATCTACCACCACTTCCCCGGTGGCAAGGAGGACCTCTACATCGCGGTCGCCGAACGCTACATCCAGGCCGTCGGCGGGCAGGTCGCCGCCGCCCTGGCCGACCCGGGTGCGGTCGAGCAGCGGCTGCACGCCCTGGCCACCGTGGTGGCCGGGCAGAAGGGTGAGGCGATCACCTTCGAGCAGCGCATCTACGACGCCCTTCCCCTGGTCAGCGAGGCGACCAGGGACCACGTCTCGGCCCGCTACGTCGCCCTGCTGCTGGCCCCGGTCACCGAGTTCTTCACCGAGGCACGACAGGCGGGCCTGGTCGCCGGGGAACCGGAGTTCCTGATGAACGCCTTCCTGCACCTGGCCCGCGCCGCCGACCTGACCGACGACACCGGCCCGGCCCGGATCGTCGCCCTCTTCCTCGACGGCGCCCGCCCCCGCGGCACCGGCTGACCGGCCTGTGTGCCCCGGGGGAAACCCCGGGGCGGGTCGGCTCAGCGGAAGGCGGAGTGGCCGGTGAGCACCTGGCCGATGATCAACTGGTGCACCTCGGAGGTGCCCTCGTAGGTCAGCACGGATTCCAGGTTCGCGGCGTGCCGGATGACCGGATAGTCCAGGGTGATGCCGGCCGCCCCGAGGATGGTGCGGCATTCCCGGGCGATCGCGATGGCCTCCCGGACGCTGTTGAGCTTGCCGAGACTCACCTGCCGGTGGTCCATTGTGCCGGCGTCCTTGGCCGCCCCCAGGTGCATGGCCAGCAGCATGCCCTTGCCCAGTTCCAGGCTCATGTCGGCGAGCTTGAGCTGGGTGGCCTGGTACGCGGCCAGCGGCCGGTCGAAGATCTGCCGGGTGCGGGCGTACTCGATGGTGGTCTGAAGGCAGTCCTGGGCCGCGCCTAGGGCCCCGAAGACGATGCCGAACCGGGCCTCGTTGAGGCAGGACAGCGGCCCGGACAACCCGGCCGCCTCCGGCAGCATGGCCTCGGCGGGCAGCCGGACCCCGTCCAGGACGAGTTCGGAGGTGACCGAGGCGCGCAGGGACTGCTTGCGGGTGATCTCCGGTGCGGTGAAGCCGGGGGTGCCGGCGGGCACCAGGAACCCCCGTACCCCCTCGTCGGTGCGGGCCCACACCACGGCCACGTCCGCGATCGACCCGTTGGTGATCCACATCTTGGTGCCGTCGAGCACCCAGTCGCCGCCGTCCCGGCGGGCCCGGGTGCGCATGCCGGAGGGGTCCGAGCCGAAGTCCGGCTCGGTCAGCCCGAAGCAGCCGATCGCCTCACCGGCGGCCATCCGGGGCAGCCACTGCTGCTTCTGCTCCTCCGACCCGAACCGCCAGATCGCGTACATGGCCAGGGAACCCTGCACGGAGACCAGGGAGCGCAACCCGGAGTCGCCGGCCTCCAACTCGTAGCAGGCCAGCCCGTAGGCGGTGGCGGAGGTGCCGGCGCAGCCGTACCCGGTCAGGTGCATCCCCAGCACGCCGAGTTCCCCGAGTTCCCGGGCCAGTTCCCGGGCCGGCAACTGACCGTCCTCGTACCAGGTGGCGATGTGCGGCCGGACCCGCCGGTCGACGAAGGCCCGCACGGCGGCCTGGAGCTGCCGGGTGTCCTCGTCGATGAGGGAGTCGATCCCGAAGTAGTCGAGGGTGGACGCGGGTACGGTCAGGGTCACGGGCGGTTTCCTTCCGGCGCGGTTCAGGTGCGCGATCACCCCACGGCCAGGCCGTGGCGTCGAGCGCGTCGAGGGTCCCCCGCCACCCGGTGCGCGGTGGCCAGGCCCTGAGGATGGTCTAGCAGGGTCCCGGCAGGTCCGCAGGCTCGGGGTACGGGACATCGACGCCCCGGGTCAGTCCAGGATGCCCTCGTGCAGGGCACGCAGCACCGCGTTCGTCCGGTCCCGGGCGCCCAGCTTGGTCAGGATCGTGGAGACGTGGTTCTTGACGGTGCCCTCGGCCAGGAACAGCGCACCGGCGATCTCGCGGTTGTTGTAGCCCTGGGCCACCAGCCGCAGCACCTGCCCCTCCCGCTCGGTCAGGCGGACCACCATGGGCGCCTCCGGGCCGGCCGGGGAGGGACCGGAACGGATCGCCCGCAGCATCCGGTCGGTGATCGAGGGGGCGATGAGGGTGCCGCCCCCGGCCAGGGTGCGGATCGCCCGGGTGAGCTGCGCCAAGGTCACATCCTTGAGCAGGTAGCCCCGGGCCCCCGCCCGCAGGGCCGCCAGCACCAGAGCGTCGTCGTTGAAGGTGGTCAGCACCAGCACCGGGATGTCGATGCCGGCGGCCTGCAACTGCTCGATGGTCCAGATGCCGTCGAAGCGGGGCATCCGCAGATCCAGCAGGATCACATCGGGTGCGGTGCGCTCGATCACCGCCAGGGCCTCCCGACCGTCGGCCGCCTCACCGACGACATCGACCTGGGCGACCTCCAGCAGCCCCCGGATGCCCTGCCGGATCAGGGTCTGGTCGTCGACGACCACCACCCGGATCATGAGGTCGGCATCCGCGCGGTCACCCGGAACCCGGCCGAGCCCTCCACCGCCAGGTCGCCGCCGAGGGCCTCGAACCGTTCCCGCAGGCCACGCAGCCCGTTGCCGAACGCCGGATCACCCGCACCCCGCCCGTCGTCGCGCGCGTCGAGCACGATCACACCGTCGTCACCGGTGATCGAGATCCGCAGTTCGCGCGCCTCGGCATGCCGGATCGTGTTGGTGATGATCTCCTGGGCGGCGCGGACGAGGACGGCCCCCCGTTCCTCGTCCACCCACACCTGCGGCGACACCTCGATCGACACCTCCAGGCCGGGCAGGTCCCGCGCCATCCGCCGGAGGGCCTCTTCGAGGTCGACCGCCTCCGCTCTGAGTTGCCCGACCGTGGTGCGGACGTCGCCGAGCAGGTCCCGGGCCACCCGGTCGGCCCGCTCCACATGCTGTTGGACCGCGGGGCCGTCGAGGTGTCGGGCGGTCTCCAACTCCAGGGTCAGCACGGTCAACTGGTGACCGATCAGGTCGTGCAACTCCCGGGAGATCCGCAGCCGTTCCGCCGTCCGGGCGGACTCCTCCAACCGCAACCCGGCGGCCTTCAACTCCACATGGGCCGCGGCGAGTTCCCGGCGCATCCGCTGTTCCCGCAGCAGGGTCATCGAACTCAGCAGCGAGGCCAACTGGATCAGCACGTAGAAGCCCACTATCAGGCCCAGCTCCCCCGGCGTACGGGTGGTCGGCACCGCGACAAGGATGATCACCCCCGTGTTGAGGGCTACCACGACCAGCCCGACCGGCAGCGGAACCAGGTAGACGCTCATCGCGGCGGTGAGGACCAGCAGCACCGGCAGCAGCCCCACCTGGTGGATGGTGAGCACCAGCGCCCAGGCGGCTACCACGGCCACCCCGTACGCCAGGTGTCCCACCCGGCGCTGCTCGGAGGCGGCCGGTGCGGTCAGTAGCGCCGCCAGCAGCAGCACGAACAGGGCGATCCACCAACCCCGCCCGATCCGCAGTTCGGCGCCGCCGAACAGACCGGGGGTGGCGACGGCCACCGCTACCACGAGCATCGCGAGACCGGACCACTCCTCGGTGCCGACACGTCGCATGTGGCCACCCTAGATGGGTTTCGCCCCGATAACCGGTGCCGGAAGTCATGGTCGGGGGTCATGACTTCCGGTACGGGAATCGACCATGGTTGTGCTCGTAGCGTGGCGGACATGACCAGTTCCGAGCCGGCGGTCCTCGCCGAAGACCTAGCCAAGCGGTACGGCCGCGTCCAGGCGGTGACCGAGGTCAGCCTGCGCATCGAGCACGGTGAGACGATGGGCCTGTGCGGCACCAACGGCGCGGGCAAGACGACGACCGTCGAGATGATCGCCGGGCTCCGGGTCCCCGACCGGGGGCGGGTACGGGTCCTGGGCCTGGATCCCCGCCGTGACCGGGCCCGGCTGCGGCAGGTGCTCGGCGTGCAGCTCCAGGACGCCTACCTGCATCATGCGCTGCGGGTCAGCGAACTGGTCGAGCTGTACCGCAGCTTCTACCCCGATCCCCGTCCCACGGACGAACTGCTGGACCTGGTCGACCTGACCCGGCAACGCCGGACCATCTTCGAGAAGCTCTCCGGCGGGCAGAAACAGCGGCTCTCGATCGCCCTGGCGCTGGTCGGGCGGCCCCGGGTGGCCATCCTCGACGAGCTGACCACCGGCCTGGACCCGACCGCCCGGCGCCGCATGTGGGGCACCATCGAACGGCTCAGGTCCGATCAGGTCACCCTTCTGCTGGTCAGCCACGCGATGGAGGAGGTCGAACGGCTCTGCGACCGGGTAGCCGTCCTGGACGCCGGTCGGGTCATCGCCGTGGACACCCCCGCCGGTCTGTGCAGTCGGGCCGGCGCCGACACCCTGGACGAGGCCTTCGTCGCGTTGACCGGCAAGAACCTGGAGGAGGCGGCATGACGACCGCTGCCCTGCCCCATCGCCCCGGGGCGCGCGCCCTGCTGGTCCTCGTCGGATGTGAGGCCAGGATGGTCGTACGGGACACCCCCGGGCTGGTCGTCCCGCTGGGCCTGCCGCTGCTGATCCTGCTGACCAGCGCCGGTCCGGCGAGCGGCCAGGTCGTGGCCGACGGGCGTACGGCCTTGGAGGTGTTCGTCCTCCCGCTGGTGGTCACCATGGTCGTCGCGATGATCGGCATCATCAACATGCCGAGTTTCCTGGCCTACTACCGACGCTCGGGCATCCTGCGGCGGCTGGCGGTCACCCCGGTCTCGCCCGCGCTGGTGCTGGCCGCCCAGACGATCGTCAGCGTCGCACAGACCCTCACCGGCATCACGGTCGCCGCCGGGGTGGCGCTGGCGGCCTTCGGTGCCCGGCCACCGGCCGACCTGGCGGTGGCCCTCGGGGTGCTGGCACTCACGATGGCCGCGATGTACGCCCTCGGCATGATGGTCGCCGCGGTCGCCCCGACCCCCAACTCGGCCGTGGCCATCGGCCTGGTCACCTTCTTCCTCATCGGCGCCCTGGGCGGCATGTTCGGCGGCCGGGACAATCTGCCCGAACCGCTGGCCGAACTCGGCGCCTGGCTGCCCTTCGGTGCCGCCGTGGACGCGCTCTCCGCCGCCTGGACCGGCTCGACGATCGACGCGGCACCCCTGCTCGGTCTCGGCGCTACAGTCCTCCTCGGCACCCTGGTCGCAGCCCTCCTGTTCCGGTGGGAATGACGGGCTTGGGCAGCCCTCTCAATCCGGGATCGAGTGGCTTACCCGTTGACGTGAGCCACTCGATCCCAGATCGAGCACGATCATGGGCAGGGCTGCTGCGGAGGGTGCACAATCGTGCGGTGGCCTCCGCCTGGACGGCTGATCGGGGAGGCGAGATCCACCGATGGAGATCAGGGAGATCGCACCGGGCAGGGACGAAGCCCTGGTCCGGGAACTGCTGAGCATCCAGCAGGCGGCGTACGCGGTGGAGGCGGCGCTCATCGGCGACGACCGGATCCCGCCACTGCACGAGACCCTCGACGCGCTGCGCTCCGCACCCCTGAGGTGGCTCGGCGCCTTCCAGCAGGA
Source organism: Micromonospora sp. NBC_01739 (assembly GCF_035920385.1). GTDB lineage: Bacteria > Actinomycetota > Actinomycetes > Mycobacteriales > Micromonosporaceae > Micromonospora. The sequence goes on from NZ_CP109151.1 coordinate 2,198,086, forward strand.
AGCCCTGATCGGGGCGATCGGCTGGTCGGAGGAGGACTCCCTGGTGGACATCGACCGGCTGCTGGTCGATCCGGCGGCCCATCGGCGAGGAGCCGGCCGGGGGTTGGTGGCGGCCGTTCTGGTGATCGCGGGTCACCGTCGAGTCGTCGTCGCCACGGGCCGGGACAACCGCCCCGCCCGGCGGCTGTACGAGGGTCTGGGGTTCGTGCGGACCGACGAGTTGGAGGCCATCCCCGGTCTCTGGATCACCCGGTACGCCCATGCGAGGCCAGGATCAGCGACCTCCGACCGGGTCGAGCGGGCCGGGCGGACGGCGGGTTGGGACGAGGATCTGGCGCCAGGGCAGCGGGTACTGCTGCGGCGGTGGCTGCCGGGGGCGACCCTGGTGCGGGAGCACAGCTGGGGCCTGGTGGCGACCAGGGTGGTCGAGGTTTCCTGGGCGGGGTCCCGGTTCATCGTCAAGGCCGGTGGTGCCGAGGACCGCCACATCGCCCGGGAACTGCACGCCCACCGCACCTGGTTGCGGCCCTGGACCGACCGGGGCCGGGCACCCACCCTGGTGCACGGCAGCATCCAGGAGAAGATCCTCGTCACCCGCTACCTGCCCGGTGACCTGGTGCTCGGCACCGCCCACGCCGAGCAGCCCGACACCTACCGGCAGGCGGGCGAGTTGCTGGCCCTGCTGCACGCCCAGACCTCGGTCCTCAACGACGACTACGAGCGGCGGGAGAACGAGCGGTCACTGGCCTGGCTGGGCCGACCACACCGGATTCCCGCGAGCACCGTCGCGCGGCTGCGGGCCGAGATCGCCGACTGGCCCACCCCGCCCGCCATCCTGGTGCCCACCCACGGGGACTGGCAGCCCCGCAACTGGCTGATTCACCACGGAGTCGTCAGCATCATCGACTTCGGCCGGGCCGCACTGCGTCCCGCCCTCACGGACTTCGCCCGGCTGGCCGTGCAGGAGTTCCGTCGGGATCCGCGCCTGGAAGCGGCCTTCCTCGACGGGTACGGTGCCGATCCTCGGGAGCCGGGCGCCTGGCACCGCACCCTGGTCCGGAACGCGATCGGCACCGCGGCCTGGGCCCACCAGGTGGGCGACGAGGCGTTCGAGGCCCAAGGCCATCGGATGCTGGCCGAGGTGCTGACCGCCGGACCGGCGTAGGGGTGCTCTAGAAGGGGAACCGGCCGCGACGCCACTGCCAGTGGCGGCCGGCGGCCAGGTGGTCGATGACGGCGCGTTGCAGCACGGTACGGCGCGGCAACCGCTCCAGTGGGGTGGTCAGGGTCCGGAACACGAACCGCAGCACCTCCACATCGGGGTCCAGCCCCTCGGGCTGCTCGTAGGGTTCCAGCTCGAACCGGCGCTGGAACCGGACGATGTTGGAGTCCGCCGGCAGGTACTCCGCCAGTTGGGGATCCAGCAGCCAGGAGCCGCAGGCGAACTCGGTGTAGTGCTCCTCGGGGAAGTGGCGCGGGAAGAACTCCCGGGCCTGATCGAGGGAGTCCGCCACGGCCTGCGGGGTCATCGGCCCCGAGTCCGGGATGTGCAGGTCCAGGGTGGCGCCGCCCCGGTGGTGCTGCAACCGTCCCAGCTCGTACACGGCACCCCGCACATGCAGGGTCAACCAGCTCTGCATGACCGGCCAACCCTCGCCGTTCATCCGCCGGTCGATGGCCAGGTTCCGGCCCAGGTCGGCCAAGGCGGTCCAGGAGACGGGCTCGGGGATGCCGTGGTCACGGTGGTATCCCATGGCTACCTCGACCAGGGCCAGGTACGCGTACACGTAGAGGTGCCGCCAGGCGGGGCCTCGGTCCCGGGGCAACTCCGGGCCGGGCGGCAGCCAACCGTGGCCGCCCAGGTCGGCGCGGACCAGGGCGATCGAGCGGTCCAGCAGCCACCGCAGCTCCGGGGTCCACCGTGGGGAGTCCGGGTCGGGCCAGGCCGCCATGATCTCGGCGGCGTCCTCCGGGGGTACCGCCAGGCGGTCGAGGATCGCGGGGGCTGCGGATCTGGCGGGCAGCGGAGCCGAGGGCAGGTCGGCGGCGAGCCGGTGCACCCGCTCGACCTCCTCGACGGGCACCCCTAAGCGGGCGGCGATGTCGGCGGCCTCCATGCGGCAGACCCTACCGACCTGCGTGGTGTCGTGGGGGGCCGAACAGGCCGGCCAGCACCACCAGCAGTTCCAGCCGGACGGTCGGGTCGTCGAGGTCGCCGCCATACCGGTCGCGCAGGCGTTTGAGCCGGTAGCTGACGGTCTGCGGGTGGACGAACAGTTCGGCGGAGACCTCCGCCCGGGCCCCCCAGTGCCGCAGCCAGGAATGCAGGGTGACCAGCAGGTTGTCCCGCTGCGCCGGACGCAGGTCGTGCAGCGGGGCCAGTCTGCGTTCGGTGAGCACGGCCAGGGCGCCGGGTTCCCCGCGCAGGGTCAGCGACACCAGGTGGTCGTCGACGAAGACCGGTCCAGCGTCAGGCTCGACAAGCCCGGCGGCCTGTTCGGCCAGGCGTACCGCCGCGGGGACCTGCGGCCAGGCCAGGGCCGGGCCGACCACCGCCCACCGGCCGGCCAACGCCGCGCTCAGGGCGGCCCGGGTCGTCCGGGGCCCGGCGCGCAGCACCAGCACGGCGTCCCGGCCGCGCTCCACGACCAGGCCGTCCGCGCCGAACCGGAACCGGGCGTCGCGGGCCTGCTCCAGCGGCAGCAGTACAGGCACCACGGTGTGTAGGTCCGGCCAGCCGATCCGGGCGGCGGCGGCCTGCACGGCGTTGGCCATGCCGTCGCCACGCAGCAGCAGTTCGGCCAGGTGCCGCCGCCGGTCCTCGCCGGCCTGCTCGCGCACCTGCAGGGCGTACCCGTCGGTGCTGGCGGCGGCCAGTTCGGCGACATAGGCGCTGACGGCGTCGGAGAGATCGATCAGTTCCTCGGTGTCCACCGGGCGGAGCCGGGCCAGGGACTGCGAGGCGGTCCGCAGCAGCACCCGGGCCGCCATCCGCAGCGCGGCCAGCAGCGCCTCCGGGCCCCGGTCCTCGCGGGCCTCGGCGGCGCCCAGGGCGACGAAGACCTCCCGGATGCGGGGTGGTAGCGCGGGTTCGTCCGTGCCGACCAAGTCCAGGAAGCGGTCCAGGGCCACCTGGACGGCCGTGTGCACGTCCCGGCGGAACTTCTCGTCCGTGACGGTGGCGAAGGCGGGGGTGGCCTCGGTGACCGCCACCGCCACGGCGGGCACGGTGGCCGGCAGGTGCGGGCGCATGGCGGTGGCCAGGTCGGTGGGCAGTCGCCGCCAGGGGGTGGCGGACAGGGGCGCGCTCACCCGGCAGATTTTGTCACCTGAGGACAATCTGCGGCCGGGTTCTCGCTGCCGTACGGACGGTGTCCCGGCCCGCCGGAGCGGGCGAGGATGGAGCCGCCGCGCACCCGGCGACGGCCAGGAGTCGACGGAGGAAAAGGGCCGTGCAGCATCGCCTGTCCCGTCAGCATGTGGTCGACATGTGCCGCACCATGCTGGACCGTGGCTACCTCAAGGCCACCGAGGGCAACGTGTCCGTGCGGGTGCCCGGTCACCGGTTGTACGCGGTGACCCCGAGCAACTACGACTACGACCGGATGCGGGTCGAGGACATCTGCATCGTCGACTTCGACGGCCGGCATGTGCCGGACGACTCCGGGGTGGAACTCAAGCCCTCCATCGAGTGCGGGATGCACGCCAACATCTACCGGGAACGCCCGGATGTCAACGCGATCGTGCACACCCATCAGCCGTACGCCTCGGCCCTGGCCTTTCTGCGCAAGCCGATCCCGGCGCTCACCGACGAGCAGGTGCGGTTCCTCGGTCGGGAGGTGGCGATCATCGACTACGCCCCCTCGGGCACCTCCTTCCTGGCCCGCAACGTGCAGAAGAAGGTGGCCGGCGGGGACAACGCCTTCATCATCGCCAACCACGGGGTGGTGGCGGTGGGCACCGACCCGGACCGGGCGGTGTTCAACATGGCCCTGCTGGAGAAGGTCTGCATCGCCTACCTGCTGGCATTGACCAGCGAGGCGGGTCGGGTCTTCACCATCCCCACCGCGATCCGGGAGATCGCCTTCGGCAAGTTGCGTGCCGACGAGAAGCGCATCGCCGCCCAGATCACCGAGGCGGTGGAGCCGCTGCGGGTGCCGGCCGACGAGCCGCTGCCCAGCGCGGACGCGGTCGCCGCGGAAACCACGGCGGAGGCGGTCGACCCGGAGGCGAGCGGGGCCGAGGCCGCCCGGTTGGGGTATGCGATCAGCACCTACCCGGACGTCGAGGACGTGATGCGGCGGCTGAAGGCCCTGACCGCCCAGCCGATCCGGGGGCTGCGGCACGACGCGCTGCTCGACGTGCTGAACTACTTCGACACCAAGTGTCGGGCCAGCAAGGAGATCACCGACCGGGCCAAACGGCGCATCCCCGGCGGGGTGCAGCACAACCTGGCCTTCAACTACCCCTTCCCGCTGGCCATCGAGAAGGCCGAGGGGGCGTACCTGGTCGACCGGGACGGCAACACCTACATCGACTTCCTGCAGGCCGGTGGGCCGACCATCCTGGGCAGCAACTACCGCCCGGTCAACGAGCGGGTGGCCGAGGTGGTCCGCGAGTGCGGCCCGGTGACCGGCCTGTTCCACGAGTACGAACTCAAACTCGCCGAGATCATCCACCGGTACATGCCGCACATCCAGATGTACCGCGCCCTGGGCTCCGGCACGGAGGCGGTGATGGCGGCGGTCCGCGGCGCCCGGGCCTTCACCGGCAAGAAGATGGTGATCAAGGTCGGTGGGGCGTACCACGGCTGGTCCGACACCATGGTCTACGGGCTGCGGGTGCCCGGCACGTACCGGATGAACGCCAAGGGCATCCCCTTCGGGGCCACCGCCCGCACCCGGGAGGCCTTCCCGCACGACCTGGGGCAGCTCAGACGCAAGCTGATCGAGAACCGGCTGCGCGGCGGCACGGCGGCCGTGGTGGTCGAGCCGGTGGGCCCGGAGTCCGGCACCCGGCCGGCGCCCCGGGACTTCAACGCGCAGGTCCGCCAGTTGTGTGACGAGTTCGGCGCGTTGCTGATCTTCGACGAGGTGGTCACCGGGTTCCGGCTGGGTCTGGGCGGGGCGGCCGGCTACTTCGGGGTCACCCCGGATCTGACCGTGCTGGGCAAGGCGGTCTCCGGGGGCTACCCGATGGCCGGTGGGGTGGGTGGTCACGCGGAGGTGATGGCGGTCTTCGGTTCCGGCCTGGACGGCAGGAGCGGGGCGCACATCCAGGTCGGCGGGACGCTGTCGGCCAATCCCCTGTCCTGCGCGGCCGGCTACTTCGCCATCGAGGAGATGGCCCGGACCAACGCACCCGTCATCGCGGGGCGGGCCGGTGACCGGCTGACCCGGGGACTGCAACGGCTGATCGACTCGTACGGGCTGCCGTATGTCGCGTACAACCAGGGTTCGATCGTGCACCTGGAGTGCAGCGGGGTGATGCTGCTGGACATGCGGCACCCGGTGAAGCTGCTCAAGGAGAACAAGGCCCGCAAGCGGCTGATGGAGCAGATGGGTGCGGCGTACACCGCGCACGGCATCATCACCCTGGCCGGTTCCCGGATGTACACCTCGATGGCGGACACCGACGCGGTCATCGATGACGCCCTGACCCGCTTCGATCAGGTCTTCGCCCTGGTCGAGGGGGTCTGAGCCGGTGGCCGCCACCGCCCCTCAGGTGTTCGCGGTCGATCTGGGCACCTCGGCGTTGAAGGCCGCCCTGGTCGCCGCCGACGGCACCGTCACCGGCTGGGCCGAGCGCTCCCTGCCGCTGCGGGTGCTGCCCGGTGGCGGCGCCGAACAGGATCCGGCCACCTGGTGGGCCGCGCTCGGGGCGGTCGCCGCCGACCTGGGCCGGGCCTGTCCCGACCAGATGCGGGCGGTGACCACGGTCTGCGCCTCCACCCAGGGTGAGGGCACCATCGCGGTGGACTCCGCCGGGGAACCCCTGACCCCGTGCATCTCCTGGCTGGACATGCGGGGGGCACCCCACCTGCGTCGACAGTTCGGCGGCTTCCCCGCGTACCAGGGGATGTCCGTGCGCCGCATCGCGCGGTGGCTGCGGCTCACCGGGGGGATGCCCTCCCCCACCGGCAAGGACCCCGCGGCCCACATGCTGTTCGTCCGCGACCAGCTACCCCAGGTGTACGCCCGCACCACCGCCTTCCTCAACGTGCTGGACTGGATCAACCTGAAGCTCACCGGGCGGACGGTGGCCACGGTCGACTCGATCCTCACCTCCTGGGTGACCGACAACCGCCGACCCGGCGAGGTCCGCTACTCCCCCGCCCTGGTCGCCGACTGCGGCATCGACGCCGACAAGTTGCCACCGATCGTGGCCTGCACGGAGGTGCTCGGCCCGCTGACCCCGGCCGCCGCCGCGCACCTGGGGCTGCCCGAGTCGGTCCAGGTGGTGGCCGGGGCGATCGACACCACCGCGGCGGCGATCGGGGCCGGCACCACCGGCGACCAGCAGGCCCACCTCTACCTGGGCACCTCCTCCTGGATCGCCGCACACGTGCCCGCCAAGAAGACCGACGTGCTGGCCGGAATCGCCTCGGTGCCCTGCGCGATCGGCGACCGATACCTGATGACCGCCCTGCAGGCCACCGCCGGGGCCAACCTGACCTGGCTGCGGGACAAGGTCGTCGAGTACGACGATCCCCTGCTCGGCGCCGGTCACCTCAGCCGGGACGAGGGCACCATCTTCGACGCCTTCGACCTGATCATCCCCCGGGTGCCGCCGGGGGCCAACGGGGTGCTCTACACCCCCTGGCTGTACGGCGAGCGGGCCCCGGTCGACGACGCGAACCTGCGCGCCGGTTTCCTCAACATCTCCCTGGACACCAACCGCTCCGACCTGCTGCGGGCGGTCTTCGAGGGGGTGGCCCTCAACACCCGCTGGCTCACCGGGGCGGTCGACCGGTTCCTGGGCATCCCGGTCACCTCGTTGGCGATCACCGGCGGCGGGGCCCTGTCGGACTCCTGGTGTCAGATCTTCGCCGACGTGCTGGGGGTGGAGATCCGCCGGGACGCCGGACCGCTGGCGGTGAACGCCCGGGGGGCGGGATGGATCGGTGCGGTCGGCACCGGTCGGCTCGACTTCGGCGACATCCCCGACCTGATGCGTACGGATCGGGTCTTCACCCCGATCCCGCAGCACCGGGCCACCTACGACGAGATCTTCGCGGTCTACCGGGACCTGCACAAGCGGCTGGCCCCGGTGTACCGCCGGTTGCACCGGCCCCGCTGAGGCGTCTCCCATCGGTTGGGACGCAGGGCTCCGGTCGGCGGTCCCGGAAGTTCCAGAACTCATCGATGATGGCGCTTCTCTGCCAACGATGCGAGGCTGGTACGCCGACATCGGCACCGACAGGAGGGTACGTGGAGACGACACGGCGAGAGCTGCCCGAAACCTCTTCCGTCGAGGGCCGGGAACCCGAGGTTGACCGGCCCGAATCGCCGGCCGAGTCGACCGGTGGGGCCGGGCGGCTGGCGGCGGCCGCACGGACGGCCTCGCGCCTGCTGCGCCACGAGTGGACCCTGGCCTCGGTGGCCGGTCTGCTGTTGGCCGTCGTCCTCACCTGGCCGACCCTGAAGAATCCGTGGACCACCATCCCGGGCGACCTGGCGGATCCCACATTGCAGACCTGGCAGGTCGCCTGGGCCGGGCACGCCCTGCTCACCGACCCGCTGGCGATCTGGCACGCCAACGCCTTGTGGCCGGCCACCTACAGCTACGTCTACACGGACACCCTGCTCGGGTACGCCCCCGCCGGTCTGTTCGGCAGCGGGGTCGAGGCTGCGGTGTTCCGCTACAACCTGCTGTTCGTCTTCGCCTACGCGCTGGCCTTCGTCGGGGCGTACGCCCTGGTCCGCCAGTTGGGTGGGGTGCGCACGGCGGCGGCCGTCGCCGGCATCGCCTGGGCCTTCGCGCCGTGGCGGATGGCCCACAGCGGCCACCTGAACATCCTCTCCACCGGCGGCATCGCCCTCTGCCTGGCCATGCTGGCCCGCGGCCACGGCTGGTCCCTGCGCGAGGGTCACCGGCCGCATCTGCACCGCCCCGGCTGGATCGTGGCCGGTTGGCTGGTGGCCGCCTGGCAGGTGAGCCTAGGTCTGGCGATCGGCCTGCCCCTGATCTACATCCTGGCCGCCGCCGGGGTGGTGGTGGCGGTGGGGCTGGGGTGGTCCCGGTGGCGTGGCGGTCGGTGGGTGCTGGGCCGCCGGGTGGTGGTGGCCAACCTGGTCGGCGGCGCCCTCTTCGGGGCGGTGTGCATCTGGCTGGGGACCACCTACCTGCGGGTGGTGGAGCTGTACCCGCAGGCCCGCCGCGATCTGTCCTGGACGGAGATGTTCTCCCCGCCACTGCGGGGATACCTGGTCGCCCCGGCGGACTCCTGGCTGTGGGGCGACTACTTCGAGACCGCCCGCAGCCAGCTGTCCTGGCCCCCGGAGATGACCCTGCTGCCCGGCGTCACCTTGATCATGCTGGGGGTGGCCGGGCTCAGCTACTCGGCGTTCCGCCTGCGCTACCGCCTCATGCTGGGGCTGGGGGTGCTGGTCAGCGGCGCCCTGGGGCTGGGCAGCAACCTCGCCGGAGGCGGCGATCCGGGTTACATGACCCTGTCGCGGCTGCTTCCCGGCTGGGACGCGCTGCGCACCCCGGGTCGGCTGATGGTCTGGACCAGCCTGCTGCTGGCCGTGCTGGCCGCCGGTGCGATCACGGAGTTCGTGCGGCAACTGCCCGACACGGGGTGGCAGCGGGTGGCCGGGCGGATCGTGCTGGTGGTGCCGCTGGTGCTGGTGCTGGCCGAGGGCGTCAACCGCACCCCCCACCCGGAGGTGCCGCCCGCGCCCACGGCGATCAGCGCGGCCCCCGAACCCCTGCTGGTCCTCCCCGGCGAGGGCATCTCCGAATTCCACGTCATGCTCTGGTCCACCGAGGGGTTCCCCCGGGTCGCCAACGGGTTCGCCAACTTCGTACCCCCCAGCCAGCAGGACATCCGCACGATGAGCATGTCCTTCCCCGACCCGGGCAGCATCGCCTTCCTCCGGCAGGCCGGCATCCGGTCCGTGGTCGTCCTGCCGGATCGGCTGGCCGGCACCCCCTGGGACGGGGTGACCTTCCGACCGGTAGAGGGTCTGGGCATCACCCGGGAGGAGATCGACGGGGCGGTGCTGTACCGCCTGGACTGAGCCGGCCTCTGCGGCCCGGGAGCTACTCCCGGGTCGCGCCCATCGGCGCGCGGACCAGGGCACCGTCGAGGTAGCAGTAGCGCCAGTCCTCGCCGGGCGCCAGGGACCGGATCAGGGGGTGGCCGGTCTGCCGGTGGTGCTCCTCGGCGTGGCTGTTCACCGAGTCGCTGCAACAACCCAACGCGCCGCAGGTCAGGCACATCCGCAGCTGCACCCAGTCGTCGCCGGACGCCACGCACTGCGGGCAGGCCTCGGCGTCGGACTCGGTGATGTTGATCCGGTCCAGGTGGGTGCAGGCGGTGCTCATGGTCTCCTCCCGCACGTACCGCCAGTTGCCGCGCAGCAGCCGGTCGGGGATGACCCGCGCCAGGTAGCGCGAGTTGGCCGCGAGCAGCGGGCTGGTCACGGCCAGCACCAGCACGTACAGGGCGATGAAGGGGCCCAGGCGGGAATCCAGCCCGGCGGCCAGCGCCAGGGTGGCCAGGATCAGGGAGAACTCGCCGCGCCCCAGCACGGTAAGGCCCACATTGGCCGTGCCCCGCTGGTTGAGCCCGAACAACCGCCCGGCGATCAGACCGGCCAGCACGTTGGTGGCCAGGGTCAGCAGGACCGCCAGCAGCACCGGTACGGCCACCGAACCGATCGCGCCGACGTTGATGCTGAGCCCGAACGCCACGAAGAACACCGCCGCGAAGACGTCGCGCAGCGGCAGGACCAGCCGTTCCACCCGCTCCCGGATCGGGGTACGGGACACCACCAGGCCGATCATCAGGGCGCCGATCGCGTCGGAGACACCGATCTCGGCCGAGATGCCGGCCACCAGCACCACCAGCCCGACCATCAGGATGGCCAGCAGTTCGTCCTCGTTGCTGTCGATGATCCTGCCGACCAGTCGGGCGCCGTACCGGGCGACCGCGAAGAGCACCACCAGGTACGCGAAGCTGAGCCCGATGCGCAGGGCCAGTTCCCCGGCCGATCCGGCCCCGGACAGCAGCGGCGACAGCAGCGCCAGGTACAGGGCCAGGAACAGGTCCTCGATCACGATGATGCCGAGGATGACCGGGGTTTCCGCGTTGGCCAGCCGACGCAGCTCGATGAGCAGCTTGGTGGCGATGGCCGAGGAGGAGATGCCCAGGGCCCCGGCTATCACGAACGCCTCGTAGCCGCCCCAGCCCAGGGCCAACCCGAAGATCAGCCCGGCCCCGATGTTCAGGCCGATGTATGCCCCGGCCGCCACGAACAGCCGTCTGCCGCTGCCGAGCACCTGTTCGACCGGGAACTCGACCCCCAGGTGGAACAGCAGCAGGACCAGCCCCAGCGAGGCGAGCAGGCCCAGATCCTCGGGATGGGAGACCAGCACCGGGCCCGGAGTGCCCGGCCCCAGCAGGATGCCGGCGAGCATGAAGAACGGCACCGTGGGCAGGTTGATCCGCCGCCCGAAGCGGGCCAGCAGGCCCGCGATCAGCACCAGGGCACCGAAACCCACAAGATCAGCGTGCACGGCGGAGACTCCTGAGGTGGACGCGAGGGGGTCGTCTGCGGGTCGGTTACTCCGTGAAGTAGGTGCCGGACAGCAGAGCCCCCACCTTGCGGGCCTGCTCCTCGGACATCTCGATCACGGCCACCGGATCGTCCGCCCCGGCGGCGAGGACGTACAGGTCCCGGGTCCCGTCCCGGCGTACCACGATCGAGATCCGCTGGGTGTGGCTGCCCAGGTCCACGTCGTACCGTCTGCCGATGCCCGGCAACTCCTGCACATAGACGCCCTTGCCCATGGCCTCTCCCGCCGCCGCGCGATGTCCTGTCCGAATCCTACGAGCCACCGGCCGTGACGCCAGTACCCCGGAGGGGTCACGAGGTCAGTCGGAAGGTCGCGTCGTTGCGGGCCTGGGTGTCGGTGATCGGGTCCAGGCGCAGTTGGTAGTCGTAGTGCCGCAGGTACCGGTCGGGGTAGTTGTACGACTGGAACGACGACCAGCCGCTGTTGCCCAGCCCGGGGACCTGCCGGAAGGTGGCGTCGGCCGCGAAGACCGCACCGCCGTCGTTGGCCGCCAGCACGAAGTCGAACCCGTAGTGCCGCAGGTAGTGCCCGGGATAGTTGACCGACTCGAAGGAGACGTACCCGGCGTTGCCGGCCAGGCCGGGCACCATCCGGAACTGGGCGTCCTGGGCGGGGTTGACGTTCGCGTCGATGCGTACGTCGTAGTTGGCGTGCCGCACGTAGCGGTCCTGGTGGGTGTACGCCTGGATCCGGTGGACCGGGGCGTTGCTGGGCCAGCGGGCCAGCACCCGGCTCTCCTCGGCGGCGGTCAGGTTGAGGATCGAGCCGTGCCGTTTGCGGCTGGCCCCCATGTGGAAGTCGGACCGGGTGCGGAAGTTGGTGACCGCGCCAAGGTTGGTCGAGGTGATCGGCAGGTAGCCGCGGCCGGTGGCGTACTGGTCCAGGTACAGCGCCCACTCGTTGCGGCCGTTGAACTGCATCCACATCGGCCCCTCGACCACGTTGCCGCCGCCGGTGCCGTTGGAGATGCCCAGGTGGGACAGGTTGCCCAGGCTGGTCCAGGAGCCCAGGATCGAGTTGCTGGCCTCGATCGTGATGTGTCCGTCGGCGGAGGCCCGGTAGTAGCGGTAGCCGCCGACGCTGTCGGGTACCTCGATGATCTGGGTGTCGATGATGCCCTGACCGCCACCCGGACGCTCGATGTACAGCTGCGGGGCGGTGAAGCTGCGGAAGTCGGTCGTGCGCACGTACCAGATCCGGTGTTTGGTGACCCCGTTACGGGCGGAGTTCGTCGCCCAGTAGACGACGTAGTCGCCGGTGGCCTGGTTGTAGATGGCCTCCGGCGCCCAGGCGTTGCCCGCCCCGGGGATCCCACCCGCGACGTTGATCAGCCAGGGGGTGGACCAGTTGACCAGGTCGCGGGACTCCCACACCACCAGGGAGGTGCTGCCCCGGTTGGCGGCGTCGCCCCACGGGGTGCCGCTGGCGATGCGCAGGTCGGTGGCGACGATCCAGTACCGGTCCCCGGCGGGCGAGCGGACCAGGGCCGGGTCGCGGACCCCCCGGGTGCCGATGGTGGAGAGCAGGACGGGGGCACCGTTGTTCAGGTCGCGCCAGGTCAGCCCGTCCCGGCTGTGGGCCAGGTAGACCTGTTCCCCGGTGGCGGACTCCCCGGTGAAGTGCGCCATCAGGTACCCGGTGAACGGATCCAGCGCGGCAGCTCCCGGCGCCTGCGCGGCGGCCTCGGCACCCGGTCCCGCTGCGGCGGCCTCGGCACGGGGTGCCTGCGCGGCGGGCAGCAACAGCAGGCAGACGGCGGCGAGCAGCGCACCCACCCGGCCCAGAACTCTCGACATCCGTTGCTCTCCTCGCCGGCGGGGTCCAGGGACGACGCTTGTGAGCGTTAACAACAACCCCGGCGACCCGCCGGGATCACTGTTATCGGCTTGTTTCGCAAGTGTTTACGGCCGCCTGTGCACTGTCAAGACATCGATGCGCATCGGTTGCTGTAGTGGTCGGCCCGGGCGCAGATCAGATGCTGCGATCTCGGCCCGCGCCCCGGGACCCCGTACTACCAGGTGGGCGGGACACACTGGTCGGGACATCGACCGGAACCGGGGGTACGGGTGAAGACGACCGAGGAACGGATAACGCCGAACGAGACCACCCTGCCGCTGCTGCCCTGTGCGGCGGTGGACGAGACGATCGTCTTCTGGCGGGCCCTCGGCTTCGCGGTGACCTGGGAGCAACGCAAGCCGTACCTGTTCCTGGCCTTCGAGTTCAGCGGCTTCGAACTGCACTACGGCCGTCCGCCGCGCGGGTTCGAGCCGGCCGAACAGACCGTCGGCTGCCTGGTGATGGTCGACGCGGTCGCGCCGTACCATGCCGCGTTCGTAGCGGGGATGCGCGGCACGTACGGCAAGATGCTGTCCCAGGGGTTGCCTCGGATCACCCGCTACCGGCCCGGTGCGTCGCGGTTCAGCGTCGTCGACCCGTCCGGCAACACCATCACCTTCATCCGCCGCGACGAGCCGGCCGAGCTGGAGTACGGCGGGTCGAAGAAGCTGGCCGGTCTGGCCCGGGTGCTCGACAACGCCCGCACCCTGCGCGAGTTCAAAAGCGACGACCAGGCCGCCTTCCGGGCCCTCAACTCCGGACTGCGCCGGCACGGCGACGAGGCCCCTGCCGTGGAGCAGGCGTTGGCACTCGCCGCCCTGATCGAACTGTCGACCGCGCTGGGCAAGGTGGACCTGACCACCCACCCGCCTCCGCCCGGCTGCCCCCGCCCCTCCCCCGCCCTGTTGATCAAGAGGTTTTGGTCTGAGGAAGCGCATGCCCGAGACGCAAACCTCTTGGTCAACAGAGACCAGGGGGCCGAAGGGAGGGCTAGAGGTGGGTGGGGGCGGGAATGCCGAGGAGGGACAGGCCGGTGTGGAGGGTGTCGCCGGTGAGGTGGCACAGGGCCAGTCGGTTGGACCGGACCGGGTCGGGGGCGCGCAGCACCGGGCAGCGTTCGTAGAAGGTGGTGAAGGTCTGCGCCAGCCGGTACAGATAGCCGCAGAGCCGGTGCGGTTCGTAGTGGGCGAGGACCTCGGTGAGGGTGTCGGCGAAGGCGTCCAGGTCCAGGATCAGCGCCCGCTCGGCCGGGTCCAGGGTGGTCGTCGGGTCCACCGTGGGGGCGAGGTCCCCGGCCCGGGCCAGGAGTGACCGGATCCGGGCGTGGGCGTACTGGAGATAGACGCCGGTGTTGCCGGTCAACGCCAGCATCCGCTGCGGGTCGTAGGTGTAGTCGCGGGTACGGCTGGTGGCCAGGTCGGCGTACTTGACCGCGCCGATGCCGACCTGCCGGGCCCGCTCGTGCAGGGCCGTCCCGGTCAGGTCCGGGTTCTTCGCGGCGACCACCTCGCGGGCCCGGTCGACCGCCTCGGTCAGCAGGTCCACCAGGCGCACGGTGTCACCGGTCCGGGTCTTGAAGGGCCGCCCGTCCGGGCCGAGGACCGTGCCGAAGGCGACATGCACGGCGGACACCTGCGGCGGCAGCCAGCCGGCCCGCCGCGCGGTGTCGAAGACCATGGTGAAGTGCAGCGACTGCCGGGCGTCGACCACGTAGAGCAGCCGGTCGGCGTGCAGGTCGGCGACCCGTTGCCGCAGCGCCGCCAGATCGGTAGCGGCGTAGCCGAAGCCGCCGTCACGTTTGCGGACGATCAACGGGCTAGGTGCGCCGTCCGGTCCGCGTACCTCGTCGAAGAAGACACAGAGCGCGCCGTCGCTGGGCACCGCCACGGCCTGGGCCGCCAGGTCCGCGGCGACGCCGGGCAGGGCATCGTTGTACGCGCTCTCGCCGACCGCGTCGGCGGGGGTCAGCCGCACCCCGAGCCGGTCGTAGACCTCGGTGAAGTAGCGGGTGGACTCGGCGACGATGTCCTGCCAGGCGGCCACGGTGTCCGGGTCGCCGCCCTGCAACGCCACCACCCGCTGCCGGGCCCGTACGGCGAACTGCGGATCGGTGTCGAACCGGGCCCGGGCCTGCCGGTAGAGGGTGGCCAGCCGGCTCATCGACACCTCGTCGCTGTCGTCGGGCGTCAAGGGCTGCTCGTTCTGGTACTGGATGAGCATGCCGAACTGGGTGCCCCAGTCACCGATGTGGTTGCGGCGTACCACCGTGCCGCCGAGGTGTTCGAGGATGCGGACCAGCGCGTCACCGATGATGGTCGAGCGCAGGTGCCCGACGTGCATCTCCTTGGCGATGTTCGGCTGTGAGTAGTCGACGACCGTGGTGACGCCGACCTCCGGCGTACCGACGCCCAGCCGGGGGTCGGCGAGCCGCCCGGCGAGCTGGGTCAACAGTGCCCGGTCGGTCAGGTCCAGGTTGACGAATCCGGGCCCGGCGACCTGGGCCGACAGGTCCTCGGCGCGCAGCGCCTCGACCACCTCGGCGGCGATGTCACGCGGGCGCCGCCGCAGCGACCGGGCCGCCGCCAGCACCCCGTCGGCCTGGAAGTCGGCGTGCTCCGATCGGCGCACCTGCGCAACGAAGTCCGCCAACCCCAGGGAAGTGGCGGCGGCGGAGACGCTGTCGGACAACGACGAGGCCAACGAGGGCACGGTCACGGGTACTCCCGAGAGGGCTGGGGTGAGCGGGTCACGAGACGACGGCCGGCCGCAGCATGGCGGCGAGCACGACGGAGAACGCGCGGAGAAGCTCGACGACTATCGTCGTCGCAGGCGGAGGCGCAGGCGACGGACAGCGGCAACCACCAGTCCCATCTCCACCACCTCGACGCCAGGGGTCGCGCACCAAACGCGACCAACACCCCCACCCTACCCACCTCACCCTCCGCCCCACCCACCCCGCCCTGTTGATCAAGAGTTTGTGGTCTCCAGAACGCGATTTCGAGACTTCTTGATCAACAGGGCGTGGGCAGGGCTGGGCGACAGGACCCTCCCGGGTTAGGGGTTGGTGGTGAAGCCGTCCAGGGTGGTGCGGGTTTCGGGGGTGTGCAGTTCTTGGAAGAGGGTGATGTGCAGGCCGGCGGGGGCGTCCAGGCGGGCGTTGACGGAGTGCCATGGGGTGGTGGTGGGTGGGGCGACCTGGGTGGCGCCTCCGGCGACCAGGCGGTCGGTGGCGGCGGGGGTGTCGTCGACCTCGAAGGCCACTCGCAATCTCGGCGCGACCTGCTGCCCGACCTCCACCTCGTCGATCATTCGCTTCTGCGCCGGGTTGGCGATCTCCAGGGTGGCCCGGCCGGCGTCCAGGATCACCACCCGGGCGTCGCCGTCACCGGCGTAGGCGGCCTGCTCGGGTAGGCCCAGCACGTCGCGGTAGAACCGGACCGCCGCCTCGTAGTCCTCGGCCTCGACGACCAGCCGCAGTTGACGTACCGGCGACGTGGGCAGCTCAGACGGATTCACGTTTCAGTCTCCTACGCATCGGGGTGAACGCCGGTCCGCCGATTTCGGCGACCACCGGCGGTACGGGCTCGGTGTACGCCACGCTACTGAGGGCGGTCGCCCCAGCGGACGCATCCTGGCGCGTCACGCAGTGTCCCGAAAGCGGGACGTTCAGTTGACATAGGCGAGAATCCGTTTGCAGAGGAGAGACGTG
The DNA here is from genome assembly GCF_035920385.1 of Micromonospora sp. NBC_01739. Classification (GTDB taxonomy): domain Bacteria; phylum Actinomycetota; class Actinomycetes; order Mycobacteriales; family Micromonosporaceae; genus Micromonospora. The sequence continues at coordinate 2,214,437 of NZ_CP109151.1, forward strand.
TCCGAAAGCGAGAACCCGGCAATCCCCTCCCCGGCTCCCAAGCCGGGTCGACCGAAGACGAACCAGGACTGGTGGCCCAACCAGCTCAACCTTCAGGTGCTGCACCAGCACTCACCCCGGGCCAACCCGATGGGTGCGACATACGACTATGCGACCGAGTTCGCCGGTCTGGATGTCGAGGCCCTCAGACGCGACGTCTTCGAGGTGATGACCACCTCGCAGGAGTGGTGGCCGGCGGACTACGGCCACTACGGTCCGCTGTTCATCCGGATGAGCTGGCACTCCGCCGGCACGTACCGGATCGAGGATGGTCGGGGCGGTGCCGGCGACGGCGCGCAACGCTTCGCCCCCCTCAACAGTTGGCCGGACAACGCCAACCTGGACAAGGCCCGCCGGCTGCTCTGGCCGGTCAAGCAGAAGTACGGTCGGAAGATCTCCTGGGCCGACCTGCTGGTCTTCGCCGGCAACTGTGCCCTGGAGTCGATGGGTTTCAAGACCTTCGGCTTCGGTTTCGGGCGCGAGGACGTCTGGGAGCCGGAGGAGATCTTCTGGGGGCCGGAGGACACCTGGCTCGGCGACGAACGCTACAGCGGTGACCGGGAACTCTCCGGCCCGCTGGGTGCGGTGCAGATGGGACTGATCTACGTCAACCCGGAGGGTCCCAACGGGGTTCCGGATCCGTTGGCCTCTGCCCGGGACATCCGGGAGACCTTCCGGCGGATGGCGATGGACGACGAGGAGACCGTGGCCCTCATCGCCGGTGGGCACACCTTCGGCAAGACCCACGGGGCCGCCCCCGCCAGCTACCTGGGCCCGGAGCCCGAGGGCGCCCCCCTGGAGGAGCAGGGGCTGGGCTGGCGGAACAGCTTCGGCACCGGCATGGGCAACGACACCATCACCAGCGGCCTGGAGGGCGCCTGGACCCCCACCCCGATCACCTGGGACAACAGCTACTTCGACACCCTTTTCGGGTACGAGTGGGAGGTGCACGACAGCCCGGCCGGGGCGAAGCAGTGGCGGCCGAAGAACGGTGCCGCCTCCGACGCCGTGCCGTCCGCCCACGACCCCTCGATCCGGTACGCCCCGATGATGGCCACCAGCGACATCGCGCTGCGCGCCGACCCGATCTACGAGCAGATCTCGCGGCGTTTCCATGAGCACCCGGACCAGCTCGCGGAGGCGTTCGCGAAGGCCTGGTACAAGCTGCTGCACCGGGACATGGGTCCGGTGTCGCGTTACCTGGGGCCGTGGGTGCCCGAGCCGCAGCTGTGGCAGGACCCGGTGCCGCCGGTGGATCACGAACTGGTCGACGTCGCCGACCTGGAGAGCCTGAAGGCGTCCCTGCTGGCCGCCGGCCTGTCCGTGGCCCAACTGGTCCGTACGGCGTGGGCCTCGGCGGCGAGCTTCCGGGGCACCGACCAGCGCGGCGGCGCCAACGGGGCCCGGATCCGGCTGGAGCCGCAGCGCAACTGGGCGGTCAACGACCCGGCCGAGTTGGCCCAGGTCCTGCCGGTGCTTCAGGGGGTGCAGGAGGAGTTCAACGCCGGGCAGTCCGGGGGCAAGCGGATCTCCCTGGCGGATGTGATCGTCCTGGGTGGGTGCGCCGCCATCGAGCAGGCGGCCCGCAGTGCCGGGTACGACATCACGGTCCCGTTCTTCCCCGGTCGTACCGACGCCAGCCAGGAACAGACCGACGTGAACTCCTTCACCGTGCTCGAACCCCGGGCCGACGGGTTCCGCAACTACGTGCGCCAGGGGCAGAAGCTGTCGCCGGAGACCCTGCTGCTGGATCGGGCCAACCTGTTGAACCTCACCGCGCCCGAGATGACCGTCCTGATCGGCGGGCTGCGGGCCCTGGACGCGAACACCGGACAGACCCCTCTCGGGGTGCTCACCGACCGGCCCGGGATGTTGACCAACGACTTCTTCGTCAACCTGCTCGACATGGACACCCAGTGGAAGGTGTCCACCTCGACGGAGAACGTCTACGAGGGCCGGAGTCGGACCACCGGCAAGGTGGTCTGGACGGCCACCGCGGTCGATCTGGTCTTCGGTGCGAACTCCCAGCTCCGAGGCATCGCGGAGGTGTACGCCAGCGCCGACGGCCAGGAGAAGTTCCTCCAGGACTTCGTCGCGGCCTGGGTCAAGGTGATGAACCTGGACCGCTTCGACCTGAGGGCGTCGACCCGGTACGCCTAGGGGTGGCGTTACGGGGGTGGTGCGGCACTGGTTGCCGCACCACCCCTTCGTGTCGCCACATTTCCTGCCGAGGGTGTCACTTCCGGGCGGTCGACGGTGCTTACCAGGTATGGAGGAGGAAGCTGGTCGAGTCGGGCGGGCAGGGGTGGCCCCCGCGCCGACGGTGTCCGGGCCCGCCCGCCACACCGCCGGGCCGACCGTACGCGAGGGGGGTGGCGTGCTCGGGTCGATCGCAGCGGGAGAAAGCGGCATCCGGGCCGATCTCGAACAGGTCTTCCGGGCCAGCTATCCCCGGATCGTCGCGGTCGCCGCCCGGGTCCTGGGGTCCCGCGCCGAGGCCGAGGATGTGGCCCAGGAGGTGTTCCTGGCCTTCGGGCGCTCCTCGGTGCCGGCCGGTCAGGCGGTGGGCTGGCTGTCGGTCGCGGCGGCGCACACCGCGCTGAACCAGGTCCGGTCCCGCCGCCGCCGCACCGCCCGGGAGCAGTTCGCGGGCCCCCCGGAGGCGGCCCCGGACATCGCCGAGGCGGTGGTGACCCGCGACGAGTGTCGACGGGTACGGGCCGCCCTGGCCCAACTGCCCCGCCGACAGGCCGTCGCCCTCCTGCTGCGGCACAGCGGTCTCAGCTACGCCGAGGTCGCCGCCGCGCTAGACCTCTCCCCCGGCAGTGTCGGCACGACCGTACGCCGGGCCGAGTCCGCCCTACGCAAGGAGTTGAACCGTCATGCGTCATCCGAGTGACGGCACGCTGCGCCGGCTGCTGGACGAGCCGGCCGGTGTCACCGACGCCGACCGGGCACATGTGGCGAACTGCCCTACCTGCCTGTCGGCACTGGCCGCGGCCCGACAGGACGCGGCGATCAGCGCGGCGGCGCTGGCCGAGCCACCGCAGGTCGATGTGGAGGCCGGCTGGCAGCGGCTGATCCGTACCATCGGCGACCCCGACCCGGTCCGGGTCCGGGCCCCCCGGGCACGGCGGTGGCGGGCCGCGCTGCGCAGCCCGGTGGTCGCGGCCGTCGCCGTTGTCGCCTTGGTGGGTGGGGCCGGGGCCGCGGCGGCCGGGAACTGGTTGCAGATCTTCCACACCGAGCGGATCGCCCCGGTCACGATCGCCCAGGCCGACCTGGTCGCCCTGCCGGACCTGTCGGCGTACGGCGAGGTGGAGATGACCGAGGCGGCGAATGTCCGTCAGGTCGGCGACGCCGCCGAGGCGCAGCGGGTCACCGGCCTGCCCCTGCCCCGGGTCGACCGACTGCCCCGGGGGGTGAGCGGTGAGCCGACCTTCCAGGTCGGGGACCGCACCAGCGCCGTGTTCACCTTCTCGGCGGCCAAGGCCGAGCAGGTGGCCGCGGCGGCCGGTGAGCCGCTGCCGCAGCCGCCCGCCGGTCTGGACGGCAACCAGTTCCGGCTGACCGCCGGCCCCGGAGTCGCCGCGGTGTGGGCGGCCGAGCGGGGGGTGCCGAACCTGATCGTGGCGCGGATGGCCGCCCCGACCGCGTACTCCTCCGGCATCGAGCTGTCCACGGCGGTCGACTACCTGCTGTCGCTGCCGGGCCTGCCGGAGAACCTCGCCGCCCAGTTGCGGCAGTTCACCGGCGACGGTACGACCTTGCCGCTGCCGGTCAACGCCCGGTATCTGACCGCCGGCACCACCGAGGTGCACGGGAAGCCGGCCACGGTGCTCACCTCGCGGGACGGGGTACTGGCCGGGGTGGTCTGGGTCGACGCCGGGACGGTCACCGCGGTGGCCGGGCCGTTGACCGCCGACGAGGTGCTGTCGGTGGCGCGCGGCCTGCGGTGGGACCGGTGACCGGCCCGGAGGCCCGGCCGAGCGGCCGGGTAGCCGCAAAGAAGGGCCCGGTCACCCGGAACGGCGGTCGGCACCTCGCCCAGCGGGACCTCCTCGTCGAGCGGGACGGCACGCCTGCCGGGGTGCAGGACGGCGGATCGGTCGAAGCGGCGGAGCGACTGCTGGCCGAACTGCCACCCACCCCGGCGGTGTGGTGCTCGCAGTTGCGCAAGAGGTACCGGCGACGCACCGCAGTCGACGGTGTCTCCTTCACGGTCGACCGGGGTGAGGTGGTGGGGCTGCTGGGCCCCAACGGCGCCGGCAAGACCACCGTCATCAAGATCCTGCTGGGACTGGTCCGACCGGACGGGGGCGAGGTGCAGTTGCTCGGACGACCGGCGGGTGATCCGCGCTCGCGGGCTCGGGTCGGCTATCTGCCGGAGCTGTTCCGGTATCAGCCGTGGCTGACCGCCGCGGAGGTGCTGACCCTGCACGTCCGGCTGGCCGGTGCGGAGGTGCCGCCACGACAGCGGCAGGAGTGCCTGGCCGCCGTCGGGCTGGCCGACCGGGCCGAGGACCGGGTGGGCGGCTTCTCCAAGGGCATGCAGCAGCGCCTGGGATTGGCGGTGGCGCTGGTGGCCCGCCCGGAACTCGTCGTCCTGGACGAGCCGACCAGCGCCCTGGATCCACTGGGCCGGGCCGACGTACGGGACCTGCTGCTCTCCCTCAAGGCTCGTGGGGTGGCCGTCCTGCTGAACTCGCACCTCATCGGCGAGGTGGAACGGGTCTGTGACCGGGTGGTCATCCTCGACTCCGGGCGGGTGGCCGCCGCCGGTACCCTGGCCGACCTGCTCGGCCAGGGTGAGCTGCGGCTGCGGCTCGACGGGGTGGACGAGCGGGCCCGTGACCGGCTGGCCGCCGCCGGTGCCCTGACCCAGGAGGGGAACCTGTTCACCGTCCGGCTGTTGGACACCGAGCCGACCGCCGTACCGGAGCTGGTGGCCGACCTGGTCGGCCTGGGGGTGCGGGTACACGCGGTCGAGCCGGGGCGGGTCAGTCTCGAGGAGCGGCTGCTGGCCATCCTGCGTGCCGGAGGCGACCGGTGATGATCTTTCGGACCGTACTCACCATGGCCGCCCTGACCCTCCAGGAGGCCGCCCGGCGGCGGGTGCTGCGCTCCCTGGGCGCACTGACGGTGGTGCTGCTGGCGCTCAGCGCCTGGGGGTTCTCCCGGATCGACGCCGAGTTCGGCGGGCTGACCAGCGGCGAGGCCCGGCTGGTCGCGGCCATGGTGCTCAACCTGGTGATGTTCGGCCTGAGCCTGATCGCCGCCCTGGGTACGGCGTTCCTCGCCGGTCCCACCCTGGCCGGTGACATCGAGTCCGGGGCGGCCCTGGCGATCCTGGCCCGACCGGTGCACCGGTTCGCGGTGCTGGTGGGCAAGTGGCTCGGGCTGATCGCCTTCGGCGCCGGCTTCGTCGCCCTGGCCGGCCTGGCTCAACTGCTGGTCGTACGGGTCACGGTCGGCTACTGGCCGCCGCAGCCGGTGACCGGCCTGGCGCTGCTCGCCGCGCAGACCGTCGTACTGCTGACCCTGGGGCTGCTGCTCTCCAGCGTCAGTTCACCGATGGCCTCCGGGGTGGTGGCCGTCGGCCTGTTCGGTGCCACCTGGATCGCGGGGGTGGTCGGCGCGTTCGGCACCGCGCTGGACAACGAGGGGGTGGCCCGGGTCGGTACGGTGTCCCGGATGCTGCTGCCCACCGACGGGCTGTGGCGGGGGGCGATGAACGCCTTCCAGGATCCGACCGTGCTGATGCAGTTCGGCCCGGCCATGCAGGGCCACCCGTTCCTCAGTGACGCCTCGCTGACCCTCACCTACCTGGCCTGGGCGGTCCTCTGGGTGGCGCTCGTGCTAGGCCTCACCGGGCTGGTGTTCCGCCGCCGTGACCTGTGATTCGTCGGCAGCGGCACCGGTGGCACCGTCACCGTCGAGGGGCGCGGCCCTGCTGGTCCAGGGCACGGGACAGGCGCCGGACGGCCTCGTCCATCAGGTCGGGCCCGGCGGCGGCGTAGGTGAGGCGCAGGTGCGCCGCCGGTGCTTCGGCGGCGTACCAGGGACGACCGGGGAAGACGACGACGCCCTCGGCCGCCGCGGCGGCGGCCAACGTCAGGTCGTCGGTGCCCTCGGGCAGCCGGAGCCACAGGTGCAGGCCGCCGCGTGGCACCGGCTGTCGGTCGACGAGGTCCGGCAGGTGCCGGCGCAGCGCGGTCAACAGCGCCTCGCGCCGGGCCCGCAGTGCGGTACGCAGCGCCCGGAGGTGACGCGCCCACGCCGGGGCGGTGAGGAACTCGATCGTGGCCTGTTGCAGTGGGCCGGCGACGAAGAAGTCGTCGAGCAGTCGGGCCGCGCGGAGCCGGGCACCGGCCGGCCCGACCGCGCCGAGTGCGGCCACCCGCAGCCCGGGTGCGGTGGATTTGGTCAGCGAACGCAGGTAGACGACATGCCCGTCCGGGTCCTCGGCGGCCAGTGGCGGCGGGGCCGACCCGTCGATGGTGAGGTCACGGGCGTAGTCGTCCTCGATCAGGAACGCCCCGGCGTCGCGTACCGCCTCGGCGACCTGGGCTCGGCGGTGGGCGGCCAGGGTGGCGCCGTGCGGGTTGGCGTGCAGGGGTTGGCAGTAGAACAGCCGGGCACCGGTGCGGGCGAACGCGGCGGCCAACTGGTCGGGTCGTACTCCGTCTGAGTCGGCGGGCACCGGCACCACCCGCAGCCCCGCCGCCTGGGCGGCGGCCAGCGCACCCAGGTAGGTCGGCGACTCGACGAGCAGTGCGTCGCCGGGCGTGGCGAGGGCCCGCAGGGCCGTCGACAGCGCGGCCTGGCCACCCGGACAGATCACCATGTCCTCGGCGCGCAGCCCGCCGCCGACCTCGCGGGCGAACCAGGCGCGCAGGTCCGCCCGTCCCTCGACCGGTCCACGCTGCCACGACGCGGGCTGTCGGGCGGCGCGGGTGAGCGCGGCGCCGAGGGCGGCGGCGGGCTGCAACTCCGCCTCCAGATAGCCGCCGGACAGCGGGATCGCCCCGGCGGGCGGTAACGCCAGTAACGCCTGCATCTCCTCCTCGCCGGGACGGCGGGCGCCGAGGGCGACGGTCTGCCAGGACAGGTCGGCGGTACGGGGCTCGTCCGGCCGGGCCGCCACATAGGTGCCTCGACCGGGCCGGGTCTCGACCAGGCCTTCCCGGACGAGGTGCCGGATCGCCTCGGCGACGGTGACCGGCGAGGCCCGGTGCCGACCGGTCAACTCGCGTACCGAGGGCAGTCGGGTGCCGGGACCGGCGACGGCGGCCAACCGACGCAGATCTTGGATAACGCGGCCCGTTGCGTTACCGTCATTCATGAGAGAAGAGAGTAGCGCTACTGCCCGGTCGACGGTAACGCCGCCCGATCGGGCGGTCGGTCTGATGCTCGGCGCGCTGGGCGTGCTCGCCTTCAGCATGTCGCTGCCGGCCACCCGGATCGCCGTACAGCAACTCGATCCGTGGTTCGTCGCCTTCGGACGCTGCGTCGGCGCGGCGCTGCTGGGCTGGGCCTATCTGCGGGTCACCGGGGCGCCACGGCCGAGCCCGGGTCAGTGGCGCCGGTTGTCACTCGTCGCCCTCGGCGTGGTGGTCGGCTTTCCGCTGTTCACCTCGTTGGCGCTGACCACCCAGACCGCCTCGCACGGCGCGATCGTCATCGCCGTGCTGCCCGCCATGACCGCCGTGTTCGCCGTGCTGCGCGCCGGGGAACGCCCGCCGCCGCTGTTCTGGGTCGCCAGCACGGGCGGACTGCTGGCGATCCTCACCTTCCTCCTCGCCAACGGCGCGGTGCTCGGCACCCCGGCCGTGGCGGACCTGTTCCTGCTCGCGGCGGTCGTGCTCGCCGGTCTGGGGTACGCCGAGGGCGGCGCGCTCGCCCGCGAACTGGGCGGCGCCCGGACGATCTGCTGGGCCCTGCTGCTCTCGCTGCCCGTCACCGTGCCGATCACCGCCGTCGCCGCCCTGGCCGATCCTCCGCACGCCGACGCCGGCGCCTGGTCGGCGTTCGGCTATCTCACCGTGGTGTCGATGTTCCTCGGCTTCTTCGCCTGGTACGCCGGACTGGCCCGGGGCGGCATCGCCCAGGTCGGCCAGATCCAACTCGCCCAGCCCGTGCTCACCCTGGTCTGGTCGGCACTGCTGCTCGGCGAACGGGTCACCCCGGCCTCGATCGCGGCCGCCCTGGTGGTGCTGGCCTGCATCGCGCTGGTCCAACGCACCCGCACCACCAGGCCGGCGACCGTGCCGGTGCCGGCGGCGACCGTCGCCGGTGAGAACGCCTCCCGCCGGTGACAGCGCCTCCCGCCGGTTACGGCTTGCGGCCGACCGCGCAGTACTGGTCGATCTCGGCGGGGTCGGGATCGGCGCCGTCGGGCCGCCAGCGGGTGACCGAGACGACCCCGGGCTCTACCAGTTCCAGTCCCTCGAACAGGGCGGCGATCCGTTCCGGACTGCGCAGGTGGTACTTGGGGTTGGCGGAGACGTTCCAGATCCGTGCCGCCTCGGTGACCGCCTCACTGGTGTCGCTGCCGTCGTACATCGCCAGGTAGCTGCCCGACGGCAGTTCGGCCATGATGCTGTCGATGATCGACTTGGCTTCCTGGTCGGACTCGATGTGACCGAGGATGCCCATCAGGATGAGCGCCACCGGCTGGCCCAGATCCAGGATGCGGGCCGCCTGGCGAAGGATGCCCGCCGGGTCCCGCAGGTCCGCGTCGACGTAGTCGGTGGCGCCCTCGGGGGTGCCGACCAGCAACGCCCGCGCGTGGGTCAGCACCAGGGGGTCGTTGTCGACATAGACGATGCGCGCCTGCGGGTTCACCGACTGGGCCACCTCGTGGGTGTTGTCGGCGGTGGGCAGGCCGGTGCCGATGTCGAGGAACTGCCGGATGCCGGCGTCGCCGGCCAGGTAGCGGATGGCCCGGGTCAGGTAGGCCCGGGAGAGGCGGGCGTTCTCCGCCAGCTGCGGCAGGTTGGCGATGATCTGGTCGCCGACCTCGCGGTCGGCGGCGAAGTTGTCCTTGCCGCCGAGCAGGTAGTTCCAGATCCGGGCGGTCTGCGGCACGCCGGTGTCCAAGGTGGACTTGTTTCGTTCGCCACCGGTCACGGCCGCACCGTCCGCCACGATCACACCTCAGTCTCGTCTGGACTTACCCCGAAAGATGAAGGGAAGTCTAGACCGGGGTCGATGACCGCACCCTCAGCGACCCCTCACCTCCCGGCAACAGTTGCCGTCGACAACCGCGCAGCCTGCGAAACCCGGCCCGAGATGAGGGTGGCTCGGTTCGTACAGGTACCCCCCGGCCCCGTGACCGGGGGGTACCTGACCCGGCCGGATCAGTGGATGACGTCGTAGATCGCCAACTGCACTCCGTTGCCATAGGTGGCGTGCTCGACCAGGGTCAGCCGCTGCTTGTCGGCCCCCTCCGGGGCGAACAGCCGCCGACCGCCGCCGAGCAGCAGCGGAAAGACCAGCAGGTGGTACCGGTCGACCAGACCCGCCGCGGCGAGCCCCTGGGCCAGGGTGGCGCTGCCGTGCACCAGGATGGTGCCGCCCTCGCCCTGCTTGAGGGCGGCGACCTCGTCGAGGGACCGCAACACCGTGGTGTTGTGCCACCGGGGATCGGTGAGGGTGGTCGACACCACGTACTTCGGCATCGCGTTGTACGCCGCGAACTCCTCCATGGTCGGCCAGACCGGGGCGAACTCGTCGTAGCTGACCCGGCCGATCAGCAACGCCCCCGCCTCCTGCTCCTCGCGGGCCTTGATCTCCCACACGGCCTCGTCCATCGGCACGTCCTTGAACGTCCAACCGGCGTGCGGGTGACTGCCCCCGCCCGGTGAATCGATCACGCCGTCCAGGGACATGAACTCGGTGACGATCAACGTACGCATGGTGCGGGTCTCCTTCATCGACGAGCTGTGGTGCCTTCACCGCAACGTCGAACGGGCCCGGCCGGATTCGACAACCGACGGAGAAATTTCGTCGCCGACGAGCAGTGCCCCGTCGGTGCGACAACTCGCACCGACGGGGCACCGAATACCTCAGCGGACTACTTCTTGGGCTTGCCCTTGCCCTTCTTGTCCTTCTTCTTGTCCTTCTTGGGCTTGTCCGGGTCCGCGTCACCGATGGTGATCGTGGCCTTGTTGAAGTTGTTGCGCTTGTCGGCCTTCGACGGGTCGTAGTTCTTCTCGATGTTGCCCGCCGCGTCGACCGAGAACCAGTGGAAGGTCGTCGTCTCGGTCACGTGGAACACCTCGCCCGGCTCCCGGAACTCGGTCGCCTTGTAACGGGGCGAGTCGAGGGTCGGGCGGCTGCCGTCGGTGGTGTAGTAGATGGTCGCCGGCTCGCTGACCTCGAACCGTACGTCCACCGGGCCGGAGAACCGGCCGGCGCCCGGCACCAGCGTGGAGGTGGGGGCCTTCTTGTCCTTGCCCCACTCCGCCGCGATCCGGAACATCTCCATGATGCCGTTGGCGTACTCCATGGTCTCGGCGTGCCCGCTGACCAGCTCGGGGTTGCCCTCCCACGGCGGCTGGAAGGAGCCGCCCTGCCAGTTGCCGGTCGCCGGGTTGTAGACCGAGCCACCGACCTCCCAGCCGAAGGAGTAGATGCCGTAGGTGTGGTACAGGTCCTCGCGGACGTTGCCGGCGGACGAGTAGAGCACGTCGGAGGAGCCACCCACGTTCTCCGGGGTGACCACGGTCTCCCGGTACGCCTTCACCTGGGACAGGATGCGGGAGGCGGCCTGCCAGTAGAACATCTCGTCACCCAGCGGCGGACGGGGGGTGGTGACCCGACCGTCGGCCTTGTAGGCGCCCGGCTGCCAGAACAGCTGGCCACCGTTGGAGTGCACCGACATGAAGAACTTGATGTTCGAGTAGGTCTCGGCGAGCCAGACGATGTTCTTCGCCTCCGGCTCCGACAGCTTCTCCGGACCCTGGTACGTGTTGCTGGTGCAGACGAACGAGCCGCCGGCGTAACCGTCCTGGGCGGAGCCCACCCGGTAGTTGCGGTTCAGGTCCACGCCCCAGGAGTTACGGCGAGCCGGGTCGGCGTCCGCGTCCGGGCAGTGGTTGGTCATGTTGCGCCGCTGCGAGGCGAAGTTGTAGAAGCTGTAGTTCGCCCCGTCGGGGTTGTTCGTGGGGATCAGGAAGATGTCGGTGTTGTCGACGATCTTCTTGGTCTCCTTGTCGGTCTTGTAGTTGGCGACCAGCCGCTCCGCGGTCTCCAGGGTGGTCGTCGCCGGCACCCACTCGCGGGCGTGGTCCTGGGCCTGGATCAGGACACCGGGCTTCTTGCCGTCACGGTGCTTGCCGATCCGCAGCACGCGGACCGTGTTCGGGCCACGCGGCACGTCACCCTCGGGCGCACCGACACGCTTCTCGTCCAGGAAGTCGCTCAGCGCCACCGGCGCCGTCGGCGCCACGATGCCGGTGCCGGCGTTCGTGCGGTACGGGTGCGAGCGGTCGATCAGCCCGTTGGACTGGGTCTTCAGGGCCGTCGCGACCTCAGCGGCGGTGCTGGCCAGCGCACCGGAGGAGTCCTTGGCGAGCAGGACCCGCACGGCCTTGCCGTTGACCTCAACGGACAGCGGCAGGTTGGCGCCGGGCCGGTCGACGAACTCGACCGTGATGTCGTTGCCGCCCTCGTGGCCCCAGGCCGCGGAGGTGACGACGACCGCGGACTGGCCGGTGCCACCGATGGTGGCCTGCGCCTTCCGCTGGTAGCCGTTCGTCTTGTACGGCAGGTAGACGATCTCGGCGATCTTCGGGTTCTCCCGAGCGATCTCGTCCATCCGGTCGTGCAGCTGCTGCGGGTGCTTGTACCCGTCGACCAGGTTCCACTTGTAGCCCGGCTTGTCGGTCAGCGGCGGCTCGCCGTCTTCCAACCAGTCGGACACCGGGCCGACCGCGACGCCACCGGTGGAGCTGGTGACCCGGATCTGGCTCGGCCGGGTGTCCAGCTTGAACAGGTTCCGGTGGAACATGTACTGGCCGGAGTCGATGAACCGGCTCATCGTCCGGGCGAAGGCGAAGTCGGTGCCCTGGCCGGAGTCGTTCTCCAGCTGCATGCCGACGATCGGGTCGGTCTGCGCACCCTCGGTGGTGCGCGCCTCGACGTAGAGGAAGCCCTGGCCCTTGGTGGTGAACCAGTCGGCGCGCGCGATACGTACCGCCGCCTCGTGGCTCTGGGTCGACATGGTCGTCGCCTCGGGCATCGACCGGGCGGTCGCGGCCCGGGCACCGACGGCCTGGAACCCACCGTCGGCCTCGTCGCTCCAGGTGAAGCCCTCACCCTCGGCGAGGATCCGGACCCCCATCGCCTCAAGTTCGACGCGCTGCTCGGGGGTCACCACGGCTTCACCCTCGATGCCGTCCGGCACCCGCTGAAGGCCGTGCTCCAGGTCGAAGCCCGCAGCCACCACCCGGTCGAGCATGTCCGACCCGGTCAGGTGGATCCGCACCACGTCGGCGTTGTCCGCGTGCTCCAGGTGGGAGCGACCGGCCTCGGCCGTGGGCTCCGGCGCTGCCGCGGACTCCGCGACGGCCGGTTGGCCGGCCAGCAGAACGCTGCCCACCAGCACGGGTACTACGAGAAGAGCGATGCGTTGTCGCGTGCGCCGCATTCTTCCCTCCTTATTTACTCGAGGCATGGGTGGGAAGAAGCTACCGGCGCCAGTCGCGCCTGACGGCCTGCGTCGGGCCCAGTTGACCGAATCTTGAGTTAAGGGGGGCCGGTCCGGGTCAGACACGCGGCGGGGAGCCGCCGGAGCCGGCCGCCGGGAGGCTCCCGACGGCCGGCGCAACAGCCGGTCAGTGGATGACGACCGGGGCCTTCGGCTGGTCCCCGGGCTGGTCGTCGAGCAGGTGGGACCGCTCGCGCCGACGGGGCAGGAAGGCCGCCGGGATGAGGGTCAACGCGACCAGGGCGAAGGCCACCCAGAAGGTGCTGGCGAAGGCGTCGGCGGCGAAGTTCAGCCCCCGCTCGATCAGCGACGGCTCGACCGGGAACTGCTGGAGCAGTTCCGGCTGCTGCTGGGCCGCGATGGCCAGGCCGGCCTCGGTGACCGGGTTCCCGTTCGGGTCGGTCACCCCCGGGATCGGGGTGGACTTGTTCAGCTCGTTGGTCAGGATCACCGACATCACCGCGGCTCCGATGGAGCCACCGATCTGCTGGAGAATGTTGACCAGGGTGGAGCCGCGGGCCACCTCGTGCCCGGTCAGGGTCCGCAACGCCGAGGTCATGATCGGCATCATGGTGCCACCCATGCCCAGACCCATCACGAACAGCGAGCCACAGATCAACACGTACGAGGTGTCCGCGTCCACCTGGGTGAAGGTGGCGAACCCGGCGATGATCAGCAGCAGGGCGAAGGGCACCGTCCGGCCCACCGGCACCTTGTCGGCGAGCATCCCGGCGATCGGCATGGTCACCATCGCCCCGATGCCCTGCGGGGCGATCAGCAGACCGGCGGCCAGGGTCGACTCGCCCCGCACCTGGAGGAAGTAGCTGGGGAACAGCAGCCCGGCACCCATGAAGGCGATGATGAACACGAACATCGTCACCGCCGCCACGGTCAATCGGCGGTTACGGAACAGCCGCAGGTCCAGCAGGGGGTGCCGGGGCCGGAACGAGTAGACGACGAAGGCCACCACCAGGGCCGCGCCGATCAGCATGGGCACCCACACCCCGTTGTCGGCGAAGGTGCCGGTCTCCGGCAGGGTCGACACGCCGTAGAGGAACAGGGCCAGGCCGGGCGAGAGCATCAACATGCCGAGGAAGTCGAAGGACTCCGAGGGCTCGGGGTTGTCCTTCGGCAGGGCCATCTGCGCGTACACCAGGGCGACCAGGCCGATCGGCAGGTTGATCAGGAAGATCCAGTGCCAGCTCGCCACATCGATCAGCCAGCCGCCGAGGATCGGTCCGCCGATCGGGCCTAGCAGCATCGGGATGCCCAGCACGGCCATCAGCCGACCGATCCGGTGCGGCCCGGCCGCCCGGGTCATGATCGTCATACCCAGGGGCATGAGCATTCCGCCGCCCAGGCCCTGCACCACCCGGTAGGCGATCAACTGCCCGATGGTGTCGGCGGTCGCGCAGAGCCCGGACCCGATGGTGAACAGCGCCAGGGCCAGCATGTAGAGGCGCTTCGTGCCGAACCGGTCGGCCGCCCACCCACTGAGCGGGATGACCGTGGCCAGGGCGAGGGTGTAGCCGGTCATCGTCCAGGCCACCCGGGCGTACGAGGCGTCGAACTCGCTCTGGAAGGTCGGCAGGGCGACGCTGACCACGGTCACGTCGAGGATCGACATGATCGCGCCGAGCACGACGACGCCGGCCACCTTGAGAACCGCCGCGTCGAGCTTGTCCGAGGTCGGGACAGACTGCTGTTTCACCAGGTCTCCTGAATCGAAAGTGCCCGTCGGGCGGCGCTGCCGGCACCAGCCGGCGATGGCGGGCATGACCATGGGCGCGAACCCGCAGCGCAGATTAGCCCGCGCCGGTTTCGCCACGCCCATGAATTAACGGTCAGCAGACAAACACGTCACGTGTTCTGCATCACTGGACCCGGTGCTCGGAGATGCCGCCAACACTCAGCGGTGTGGACCAGGGGCGGGAGGCCCGGCACGGCGGTGGCAGAGATTGCCGCCTGCGGTGAACCGACCCCGCGCCTGCTTCGTCAGGGGGTTGTCCGCACATTCCCCGAGCCCTTCTCCGGGAGAACAGCACATGGTCGACAAACACAGCGACAACACGGAAAACATCAGGATGAGGCGGCGGCGATATGACCAGACGGTTCGCTCCATGGGTGGAAGGACCTCCCCAGGCTCGAGTTCGGACTCCGACACCGCCGACACCCGGGATGTGACCGCGCAGAACCTGAGTCGGATCGATCTCCGCGAAACCAGCGACGGTCAGTCCGCGCAATGGGTAGCTACCACGGCTCCCAGGAACACGGTCACCCACGACCCTTCGTTCCCGTACTCCCAGTCGGGCCAGCCGGGCCTGACTACCCACGGCACTCTCCAGCACGAAGTGGGTGGCCACGAGCAGGCCGACCGGGTCTACCAGCACCCCGACGACCCTGACCTGCGCGGGGTCAACATGCACCTGCCCGGTCAGAGCGCGGATGATCCGGAGTGTGTCGCCTCCTACCAACGGCAGTTCGCGACCATCCAGGAGAACTGGGACGTCGTGACAACCGCCCTGGACCAGGACTGGGCGGTCAACCAGGACCCCGCATGGAGGGACCACGTGAACAGCCGAATCCAGTACGCGCAGGCGACGGCGCATGTCCACAACGAGTCGACCGCCATCGACCTGACCGACTCCCTCAGGGGTGCAGGCCTCGCCGACGGCCCGCTCGGCAACCAGCTCCGCGCCATCACCAGCGAGGCCCGCCGTCGGCAGATGCTCGGTGGCGAGGTGGAGCGGATCCCCCTGGTGACCGCCACCTCGTCCACCCGGATGGCCGCGTACACCCACACCCTCGGCGGTGCGCAGGGATGGCAGCAACCCAAACCCAAGGGCAGGAAATGACGACCGTGTACGACTCACCGCCAGCACCGGCGACGGTCGCCGCCCCAGCGCCGCCACCACCGCCGCCACCCCGGCCGCGTTTCATCTCCTTCCTCGACGACCAGGAGTACGACGAGGCAATGGTCCGGCTGAGCCTCTGGGTGGAGCATGTCCTGCTGCCGACGTACGGCCGGGAGGTGACTTCGGCAGCGCCCTGGTGTCCGCAGTGGTGGAACCATGCCGAGGCGGTGGTCCAACTGCACGCGCTGTGGCTGGCCTGGGAGGAGTTGACCGGCTATGCGGGCGGTCCGTTGGGTCCGGCCAACTGGCACCGGGACTACCTGGGCCCGGTGATGAACTCGCTGCGGGATCCGGCCGGCCCCTTCGCCGGTTGCAAGACCGGGTCACACCGGGCGAAGACGACGCCGGTCGTGGAACCGTTTCCGATGGGCCTCTGAGGGTGGGTCTGCGGTGACCGCACGGACGGCCACCGCAGACCCGTCACCGGCCCATGCCGCCTCAGCTGCGCCCCTGCCGCTGAACCTGGCCTTGGCTCGGCCCTTGGACCTGCGCCGTCGAACTTGAGGCGACCTGGCTCGGGTAGCCGCCCGGATAGCGTCGGTCAAACTCCTTCAGCGGGATGGCCTTGTTCTGCGCCGGATCCATGGCCCACCAGGCCTCGGGCGTCGTCTGGCTGACGTGGGTGTTCCGATCGTTCGACCATTGCCAGGGGTTGCCCGGGTCGGAGCTGGTAGGTGAGGGGGTTCGCAGTGAACCGGAGGGTGAACTGCGGTCGGTACGGGCGGGGCCCGCGTGGTCGGGAATCTGGGTCAGGTGCTGCGGATCGACGAGGCCGGAGCCACTCTGGTCGCTCAGGGTGCCCTGGTAGTAGAGGGCGTCACGACCGGTTAGCCCCGCCGCCACCGCTGCGGCGCTCTCCCGCAGCTCGGCCTGCCCCGGCGCGAACCCGTAGGTCGTCAGGTCTCCCCTACCGGGCACCGCCGATGCCGGTAACGCGGCGCTGTAGTTGGCCCGGGCTGTCACCCGTGACCTTTCACCCCGCGTCACCTGCGCGCTCGGAAACAGGGTCTTGATCGATTCCCTCAGGTATTCAATGCGTTCCTTGCACGGATTGCAGGTGCCGTTCACCGCCGTGAACTCGAAATCGACCCGTTGAGCGTCTGAGCCGTGCGTAGTGGCGTATCTCCACAGCGCCTGATACGTCTCCTCACAGGCGCCGACCTCAGCCTCGATCCCCGTTTGTTTGACATCCTCGGAGGCGCCAGGCCAGGTCGAGAAGGACGAACTCTCGTAGCTCTTGTCCCTGCTCTTGAAGATCCGGTCGCTGAGTAGGGAGCCGTCGGCCATCGGCAGCTGAACCTCTTCGTTGTTGATGTAGACCCGCACCTTGAGCCATGTCTGCCCACGGACATCCGGGACGACCGCCGCGAGATCGTCAAATCGGTTCTGGGATGCTTGCCCGTACCCCGGTTGAGTCATTGTCGTCTACCTCCTGACCGGCTGCGGCAGGATTGGCCGCAGCACCAGCAACAACGGCTGCTCCGGCCAACCGGTTCACCCGATCGCCGCCGTTTTCAAGAATGTCCTTCAGCAGGTGAGGTCGTCTTCATTTCCGACCTCCACGCCGAGGCTGGTGGCGAAGCGTTCGTAGGCCGCCACTCTGGCCTGTACCTGGGCGGAGTTTCCCCCACCGCATTCCAGGGCGCCGTTGATGGTGCGGATGGTCTCGCCGAAGCCCCCGCCACCGGTCATCGCGGAGTGGGCGGTCATCGTGCCCGCCCCGGTCTGGGTCGTCCAGAACCACAGCGCGGTCTGCCAGGCGACCGAGGGATCGTCGCGTACCAGGTCCGGCTGGTTGAGCAGGTCCAGGCCGAGGGCGTCACCGGCGGCCTTGTAGTTGGTGTTCCAGCTGAGCTGGATCGGACCACGTCCGTGGTACGCGGTCTGTCCGGCCGGACACCCGTACGGCTGACCGGTGTCGCAGTAGTTGCCCCAGGCGGCCTGGTTGATTTCCTCGATGTGCACCAGGCCACCGGACTCGTGGTTGACGTTGGCCAGGAAGGCCGCCAGTTCCCGCTTGCGGGTCTGCTCGTCACCGGTGGCGGCGAAGGCGGGAAACTTCGCCATCGCGTCCCGGAGCCCGGCGTAGGTGTAGAACGAGTTCCGGTTCGGAAACATCGCCGTGAAGACCGACTCGCTGAGCAGGGTGGACCCGTCGACGTCCGGCCCGTCCTCGTCGGGCGGGGTGGGGTCGGGATCGGGATCGCCGTCGGGCTCCGGATCCGGTTCGTCCGTCACGGGGTCCGGGTCGGGCTCCTCCGTACCGGTGGAGGTGTACTTCTCAAACAACCCTCGGACCTGGAACGGGTAGGCGCCCAGGGCCAGCACCGGCATACCGCCCTGGGCCTCGACGGTCTCCAGGCCGATCTCCCAGGCCATCAGGGTCAGGCTGAGGTGGTCACCGACCACCTTCTTCTCCTTGCTCAGCTGCCCGGTCCTCTCGGCCAGGTGGCAGAAGTACCGGGCGTGGGCGTGGATGGAGTCCTCGGGGTCGAGCACGGAGGCTTCGCCGCTGTCGTCGTCGTCCTCGCCGAACTCGTCGAACACCTCCGGGGTCAACTGGGAGAGCCCCTTGCGGCCCTGCGGGCCCTCCATGTCCGGGTCGAAGGCCGAGGCGTAGTCGATCTGGGCGGCCAGGATCACCGGGGTGAGCAGGTCGCACTTCTTGGCGGCCTCCCGGATCGGTGCGACCAGATCCTGGTCCGGGATGTTCCTCGGGTCGAAGGTCCCACGGCCGTCGCCGCCGGAGAGTTCGATCAGGGCGTTGACCCGGGAGGTCTGCCCGTTGGGGTCCGAGGGGTCCGCCGAGGCCGAGGTCAGTTGCGATCCGCCGGCCATGGCGAAGATGACCAGCAGGACTATCAGGGCCAGCAGCGCCAGGACCACCAGCGGGAACAGCCCGACCACCGAGATGACCGCCCAGAGCAGCTGGGAGGCGTCCAGTTTGAAGATCGAGCTACCGGCCTGCCGGGCCGCCTGGGCCTTACGCAACGCCATGCCGGTCAGCCGGCCCGGTGGGACTCGCGGCGGCGCCAGCGTGCCGCGGCCCGGTCGGTGATGGCCTGCACCTCGGCCTTGGCCGCCGCGCCGATCGGCCCGGCGTCGGGCTCCCTGAACCAGGGGCGCAGCCGGATCAGCGCCGGGCGTACCCCGGTGGCCAGCAGCAGGGCGGTGCCCTTGGGCAGGGCCCGGATCTTGTCGGCCGGCAGCACCTGCTCCTGCCGGTAGGACACCGACCGGGAGGAGCCGTCCTTGGAGCGGGAGTAGCTGGGGGTACGCACATCGTGCTGCCCGACCAGCCGGGCCACCTTGTCCACGAAGTCCGCGTCGTCCAGCCCGGCACCGAGCAGCTTGATGGTGGCGGCGCTCCACAGGGCGTCCATCCCCGCCTCGCCCCAGACCCGCACCCCCTGCCGGTAGCTCTGCAGCAGGGTCACCACGCTGATCCCCCGCGAACCCAGGTGGCTGTAGAGGTCGGGCAGGTCGGAGATGCGGCAGACGTTGGCCGCCTCGTCCAGGATGGCGGTCATCGGCGGATCCAGCCGTCCGCCCATCCGTTCGGCGGCGACCACCGCGGCCCGGATGACGGCGTCGGCCAGCCCGGCGATCACCCCGGCCGCGGAGCCGCCGCCGTCCTTGGAGAGCAGGTAGAGGGTGTCCCGGCCGAGGACGTGCTGCTCCGGGATGAACTGCGGAAGGTACGGATCGGGGCTGACCCAGGCCAGGATCTCCGGGTCGAGCAGGCAGGCCACGCACTGCCGGGCGGTCTCGTAGATGCCGTCGCGGGTCTCCACCGCCCCCCGGACGGTGCCCTGCAACTGCTCGGCCATCGCGGTCATGCCGACATCGCGCAGCAGATCGACCGGGGTACGGTCCGCCGGGTCGGCCAGCCAGGCCAGCAGGTCATTGACGGTGGCCCCGCTGCGGGAGGCGGCCAGGAAGAGGGCGGTCAGGGTGTTCTGGGCCGCGGCGATCCAGAAGTCCTTCTTGGAGGAGTCGTC
Organism: Micromonospora sp. NBC_01739; assembly: GCF_035920385.1. Lineage (GTDB taxonomy): Bacteria > Actinomycetota > Actinomycetes > Mycobacteriales > Micromonosporaceae > Micromonospora. Next base: position 2,234,107 of record NZ_CP109151.1, read on the forward strand.
GTTGACCGAGCTGACGAAGTGGCCGGCCAGGCGTCGGGCGCCCTCGATGGTGTCGCAGCCGCTGAGCATGTCCCACCACATGTCGCGTTCGGTGTAGGCGATGCCCTGCGGGTCGAAGGTCCACACCCGGCCGACCTTGGTGCGCTCCTGCCGGGTGACCGTGAACACGTCGGACTTGTTCGAGGTCAGCAGCACCGGGCCGGGTGCCCGCAGCACCCGGGGGATGGCTATGCCGGTGGACTTGCCGGCCCGCGGTGCCATCAGGTCCAGTTCCACGTCCTCGTAGGAGGAGCGCAGTTCCGGCCCGGCGGGCATCAGGTCACCGAGCAGGTTGCCGGTGTCGTCCGGGCGCAGCCGGGCCACCTCCTTGAGCCCGGGGCGCAGGTCCCGGGCGCGGGCCTCGATCCCCTTGCCGGTCATGGCGCTGAGTTCGGCGGGACCGGCGAGGCCATGCGGTCGGCGCGGGCGACGCACGATCCCCCGCACCAGCAGGGCCACCGGAGAGGCGGCGACCAGGAGCAGGGCGGCGGCCCCGCCGTAGACCAGATACGAGGGTACGTCCGGCCAGACCTGGTCGGTGGCGCCGGTGACCAGGTGGAGGTAGACCTGCGGGCTGAACGGCGGCGGCTGCCAGCCGTGCCCGCTGAGCAGGGCGGCCAGGGTGCCGCCCAGCCACAACGGCACGAAGATCACCAGGTTGAGCAGGGCGAAGCCGGGAATCAGCCAGGGCAGCCAGTCGCCCCCCACTCCCCCCGGGCGGCTCATCGCCGCCCCGATTCGCTGTACGGGGCGGGGGCTACCAGGTCCCCGCCGGTCACCGCGCGTACGGCGGCGGCCCGCTCGGCCAGCAGTCGGTCCGCCTCTCCGTTGGCGATCCAGCGGGTGTTCGTGTCGTGCAGGTGGCGTTCGGTGTCCGTGATCGCCACCCGGATCGGGATGCCCGGACGACCACCTACCTTGATCAGGAACCGGCCCCGGCCGGGTGGCTCCTCGTTCCCGCCCTCCTGCGCCCACCCCGGCGGGGAGGACCAGGAGGACACCAGATCGATCTCGCGGCGGGACAGCCCGACCACCCGGCCCAACTCCTCCATCTCCGCCCGGGGCAGACCGGCGCAGGCCACCATGCCGGCCCGTTCGACGAAGCCCCGGGCCTTGGCCTTGTCGGCCTCGCTGCCGAGGGCCTCGGCGTCCTTGAGGGTGTGGGTGATCTTCGCGTCGGCCAGGCCCAGCGACCGGTTGAGCCGAGTGAGGGCGTCGATCCGGTCGACGATGCCGGAGGCGGCCCGCAGCGGACGCCACAACTCGTCCAGCACGGTGAAGAACCAGCGCCGGGGCGCCAACCCCGCGTCCGCCAGGGCGTGCGAGGCGGCCACCGTACCCAGCCCGTCGGACCAGGCGGCGAGCATAGCGGCGGCGGTCAACTGCCCGTCGGCCTCGCCGATGCGGGAGATGTCGATGCAGACGGCGGTGGCGTCCGGGTCGATGCGGGTGGAGGTCTCCGCGGCGAAGGTGTCACCCAGCGGGCCGTCGAGGATGCCGAGCAACGACCGGTGCAGGGGGTCGACGGCGTCCCGGTAGCGGGACTCCTGCCCCCGGTCCAGGGTGACCTGCCGGACCCGGGGCGGTCCCTCCTCCAGCACGGCGAGCAGTTGCGGCAGCCGGAAGGTCTGGCCCTGCGGGGTACGTTCACGCAGGTGCCGCAGACAGGCGGAAAGCACGGACTGCTCGTGGTCGCTGATCGGGCCGCCCCGGACGATGGTGAGCAGGGCCGCGACCATGTTCAGAACCCGGCCGTGGGTCTCGGCCTCCAGGGCCTGCCCCGCTTGTCCCCCGATCCTCGCTGCGGCGGCGCCCATCGCGCCCGGGTCCAGGATGTTCAGGCCGCCGACGCCCCGGGAGATGGAGATGACCTGTCCGCCGAGGGCCCGGACGGTGTCGGCGTAGTCCGGTTTGAGGTCACCGAGCACCAGTGGTACCACCCCCTGGGCGCTCAACCCGATCAACATCCGGTTGATCAGTGTCGACTTGCCCAGGCCGGGCATGCCGAGCATGAACAGGGAGGGATTGGAGATGTACCGGGCCCGGGTGAACCAGTTGAGGGGGTCACCACAGACGGTGGCCCCGGTGTGGATGTGCTGCCCCAGCGGGACCCCGGTCATCGGAGCGCCGGAACCGGAGGCGAAGGGCCAGAGCCCGCAGGCCTGCACGGTGGTGGCCCGCCACATGGTGGGCGGATCGAACGCCGCCACCCGACCACCACCCAGGGCGTACGAGCCGCGGTGTGGCACGGTGTCCTCCCGGTTGGCCCGGGCCAGTCGCCGCAGGTAGCGCTGTTCGGCCGCCGCCTGCTGGGCCTGCCGCCGCTGGGCGCGGCGCAACTCCCTCGCGGATGGCCGGCCCCCCTCGTCCGGTTCGATGTCCTGCTCCTCGACCGGGGGCACCACCAGGTCGGACATCGCGTTTCCGGCCCCGGCGGCACCGCGGGGCCACCCCGCACCCAGGCGGAACCGGCCGGCAGCGCTCACAGCGCCTCCTTCAGCTCGTGCGGGACCATGGTCTGCTCCCAGGGCAGGATGCCGACCGGCAGGGCGCAGGAGAACGCGGCGGCCTGCATCCGGTCGGCCGGGCGCATCGCGATCCGGGTGGCCCCGAGCAGGTTGCGCATCGTCACCTCGGCATCGCGGATGTCGGCCACCGAGTCGACCGTCAGGGTCACCAGCATGGAGAACTCGACCAGACCCGCCCCGGAGGCCTCCTCCGCCGCGGTCTGCTCGGCCGCCTCGATCTCGGAGACCGCCCGGGCCCGGACCAGGCCACGGGTCGAGTTGGCCATGAACTGGGCGGACCGACGATCCGATTCGACGATCTTCGCCGAGGTGGCCGGGTCGATCGGGCGGTAGACCAGGGCGACCCGTTTACGGCGGATGCCCAGGGCGGGGTCGAGCAGGCTGCGCAGCACCCCGGAGCGCACGGTGCCCCGAGGCGCCAGGGTCAGCAGCCAACTGCGGGAGACCCCGGAGTCGTGCTGGTAGTGGCTGACCGTCTCGACGGCCGCGGCCGGCCCGGCGTCGGCCCAGTCCAGCCCGGTGTGACCGTGCTGGGCGCGTACGTCGAGGACCTCGGCGGCGACCGCCGGGTCGTACGCCACCCGGACCACCTCGGCGATCCGCTCGGCGGACAGCGGCTCCGCCGACCCCCCACCGGCCGCTACCAGGCCGCTGAGCACCCCCGGCAGCCGCAGCGCCAGATCGGCCACCATGGTGTCGTGGTCCCGACGGGCCCCACCCGGTGCCGAGTAGGTGAGGGTGAGGAAGGTGTTCATCTCCGAGGAGGCGTCCGGATAGTTGCGCACCACCTCCTCCATCACGGCCCGGGCGGCCGGGGGTGCGTCCGGTGAGATCCGCCCCAGCACCTCGGTGGCCAGCCGGGTACCCGGATCCGGTGCGGTCTCCACGACCACGGCCGCGCCGCGCAACCCCGGCTCGTGGGCCAGCCGGGACAGCCACTCCCCCCACAGCGCCACCCACGTGTCGACCTGATCGGAGTCGACCAGGGACCCGCCGTCCGGCTCGCAGCTGAGCACGACGGTGTACTGGTTACGGTGGCGGTGGTGCAGCACCCCGAACGGGCGGTCGTAGGGGTCCCGCCCCTCCAGCATGGTCACCCGGCTGAGCAGTCCCGGTGGCCGGAACCGCCCGCCCGGTCGCGCCGACAGCGGGCCGGAGGCGTACAGGTGCCGCCCCAGCGACCTGCGACGCACCCAACCGATCCGGACGGCGGCCATGTTGTACACGTTGCGGCCGTCGGCGGTACGGATCGCCAGGGGTGCCAGCATCAGCGCGAGCGGCAACCCCACCACCAGGGCGGTGTTCAGGGAGATCATGGAGGAGATCAGGACCATCACCAGCCCGCCGAACAGGCCGACGGTCCCGACCAGGCCCAGCGAGCCCAGCCCGGCTTTGCGAGGGCGACGCCAGTTTCCGTACGTCGGTGTCTTCATGGATTCCGCGGTCGTACTCACGATGGTCCTTCTCCTCGTCGCGGCATCGGTCAGTCCCGGTCCCCGAGGGCACCGCTGGCGATATCGCTGGCGTGTTTGTGGGTGGTGCTGACCGCGCTGGCGGTCTTCTGCACGACGGTGGCGCTCTGGCCCACCGTCCAGGCGGCGGCGCCGACGGCACCTCCGGCGACCCGCCGCGCCGCCGTACCGGCTGCCGCCAACCGGCTCCCGGAACCGGAGCCACCGCCGGAGCCACCGGACGCTCCGCCGCTGGACGAGCCGCCCGACGAGCCGCCGGAGGAGGAGGCGGCCGAGCCGCCGCCGGTGGGGGTGCTGTTGCCACTCGGCGGCTTCGGCCGGCCGGAGATGGCGGAGCCGGCCCGGCCGCCAGCACCGGCGATCTTCCTGGCGCCGCTGGCGACCACACCGGCCGCGGCGCCGCCGACGGCCACGCCGGTACCGCTGCTGTCCCGCGAGCCGAGGGTAGCCATCGCCGGTACGACCAGCCGCATCAGCGCGGGCAGGGCGACCGCGGCCATCAGCAGCACGGCGGCACCGGCGAGTTTGTAATGTTTGGCGTTGTCACCGGTGGCACCGATCATCGCCGCCCCCGAATACATGATCAGCCCGACGACGGGTTTGAAGGCCAGCCAGGCCACCATCCAGGCGATGTGCTTGCGCCACCAGCCCCCGCCCCACTCGGACATGGAGGCGGCCGCGGCCATCGGGAGGGTGCCGGTGAGCAGCACCATCACCCCCAGCCGGATGTACATCAGGATGATGTGGACGCAGCCGGCGATCAGCAGCAACAAGCCGACGATGATCAGCAGGAAGGCGGTGAGCCCGTCCGTGCCGCAGTTGGCGATCAGCTTGAGCTGCGCCTTGATGCCCTCTTCGTAGAGATGGTGGGAGTAGACGTCCGCCTCGCTGGCCAGCCAGTTGATCACGGTCCACGCCGCGCCCACCGTGAGGACCATCCGGACCAGGCCCATCAGGGCCACGGTCAGCGGCTGGCCCTTGCGTTCCAGCGCCACCCGGAAGGCCGCCGCCAGCAGGGAGGCCACCGCGATGGTGACGACCAGCCAGTCGGTCTGCATGTGAATGCTCTCGTTGAGCTGCTGGTCACCCAGGGTCGGAATGTCCCCCAGATTGGCGAAGAGTTCGACCGCGGCGCCCATGATGGCGGCGGCGATGTCGCTGAGGATGCCGTCGATGCCGCGTTCGAAGAAGCCGACGACCTGGCCGATCGTGCCGATGTAGACGGCGTCACCGGTGGCGCACTCCATGTCACACCTCGTTCCACAGCACGAAGCCGACTAGGGAGATGACCGGGGCGGCCCGGGTGTGCAGGCCACCGGAGTTCAGTGGCCGCAGCTGCCAGTCGACGCCGTTCCAGTCCACGGTGTAGTCGACCGAGGCGTACACCAGATTCGCCTGCCGGATCAGCACCCGGATGCTGGCCGTGCTCGGCGAGTACCGCAGCACCAGGAACCCGGCCAGGGTGTTGACGGTCTGCACCGGCCCGGTCTCGCCCATCGAGGCCCGCATCGCGTCGAAGTAGTCCCGCCCCAGGCCGGGCACGAGCTGCTGGCGGCTGACCGTACGCCAGTCGGGGCCGCTCATCTGCCGGGAGATGGTGTGTGCCGCCATCACCGCCCCCATCGGGGTGTGCGCGAAGCACCACAGCAGCGCTCCGGTGCTCTTGCGGGGTCCCGCCGAGGCGGAGCGCGGCACCTTGGCCCCGTTCAGCGGACGCCACGAGATGTCGGTGGGCACCTTGGTCGGGATGCGCTGCGCGGAGTCGTCCGTGCGGCAGCCCTGCGGGCGGCTGCCGTCCGGGCCCAGGGTGCCGATCACCGGACCCGGGGTGGCCGCGACGCTGGGCCCGGCCCCCGGGTCGCCGTTGATCGCGGCGACCGTGCCGGTGAACAGGGCCAGGGCGAGGAAACCGGCCGACATCTGCCAGCGGCGGTGCTGCCAGAAGGGCTTGTCCTGATCCGCGTCGTCGTCGGATGTGTATCTCAGTCTCATGGCGCCTTCCCGGATCGCGGTGACCGTCTGCTCCTGCCAGTAGGGCTAGGTGCCGGAGGTTCCCGTACCGAACACCCAGGTGACGATGGGCCCCGCGGTGGCGACCAGGATGCAGCCGCCCAGCACCATGCCGAGGCGGCTCATGTGTTCCGAACTCTCGCCGCGCTTGTGGGAGATGGCCATCACCGCGCCGGTTACCAGGACACCGACCACACCGGCCGCCGTACCCGCCCAGGCGAGCAGGCCGAGTACCTGCTGGACCTTGTCGGACAGACCGAGCGGCAGGGTTCCGTTGATCGAGGGCTGTGGCACCGTGCCGCCACCGCCGGTCGGGTCGGGGGCCGGGCCGGGGGCCGCCAGCAGGGTCGTGGCCTGCGCCAGGCTGCCGTAGTAGAGGTCGGAGAGGGACATTGCGGCTCCTTGGAATCGGATGTGGGTGGTTCAGGCGGTGGGCCGGCCGGATGATCAGTCGGTGAGGGCCAGCCATCTGACGAACGGACCGGCGGTGGTGGCGATCAGGCAGGCGGTGAAGACGAAGGCGATGCTCTTCGTGTACTCGGTTCGCTCTTCCATGGCGCCCCGACGCAGCTGCGCGGCCAGGGTCGCGCCGGTGATCAGCAGGCCGGCCACCGCGGCGGCGCTCACCAGCCACGCCATCAGGTTGAGCAGGTTCGCGACCGACTTCTTCGGATTCGTGTTCACGGTGTACGCCTCGACCACCGGCGGCTCGAAGTTGACCGAGTTGATCGGGCTGTCGCACTGGAACTTCCCGGCGTGCACCGCCCCCGACAGGGTGCAGCTGCGCGCTCCGGTGATGTCGACGTTGTCCTTGGTCACCGACTCACCGGCGAGACCGGTGTGCATCTCGATGTCCATCTTCACGCTGTCGCCCGACACGTACGGGGCGCTCATGTCGAAGGACCCGTGGGTCGAGCCCTTCTTGCCGGAGCAGACCCGGTCACTGCCGCGCGGGTTCTTCATGGTGGTGTCGGTCTTCAGGCAGAGGGTGTAGAGGAAGGCGGCCCCACCCCCGTGGATCTTCAGGGTGTAGGTGTCCTCCGCCGCAGCAGCAGCGCCCGAGGGGGCCAGCAGACCCCACCCCAGGCCGACGACCGCGACGAGGAGGAGGCGCAGGATCCTGCTCACGACCGCCTCCGCGCCTCGGTGGCCACCAGGGCGGCGATCCGGTCGAGTTGCCGGCCCAGCCGTTTCGGCTCCTCCCCCACCCGAAGGCAGGGAATCCAGGGCACCCGGTGCACCGGGGCGATCGACCGCAGCAGGCGGATCCGGCCGAGCAGCGGCGCCGGCAGCCGACCGGGGGCATCGGCGATCAGCACCACCCCGACCAGCCGCATTCCGGCCGGATGCCGGCCCTCCCGCAGGGCATGCAGGGCCCGGGAGACCGCCCGCAGTCCGGTCAGGTTGGTGCGCCCGACCACCATCACCCGGGCGGGTTCGGCCAGGGCCGGATCCGGCCAGCGGCAGCCGATGTCGGTACCGCCCAACAGCTCGGCCAGGGTGGTCGTGCCCGCACCTCCGTGCGCGCCGATCCACCCGATGCCCTTCTCGGAGAGGCCGTCGTGCGGCCAGGCCGTGCCGTCGTCGTAGGCCGGACCATCGCCGTAGGCCGGGCCGGCCAGTGGATCGACGTGCCCCGGCCGACCGGTCGAAGCCTCCGGCCGCCGTAGCGCCACGGACCCGTTGCCCATCTGCCCTGCCTCCCTTCCCTGCTCGCCTTCTCGGTCACCGGATGGCAGTCCAGCCACCGGGGACGGCCGCTTAACGGCGCGCGCGGTCGGTCGGTTCAGGACGAGTCAGGGATTTTTTTGCCCCGGCTCCGCCGGGCGTCGGACCGGGCCACCGAGCCCGGCGGTACGGGCATCCGACTGGTCGGCCCACCGCCCGGTCACGGACGGCCGGAGGAGGGTGCGCCGGGGTGGCGGAGCCGAGCCCGGGAGACGGAGGTCGACCGTCAGCGGGGCGAGGCGGGGGTGCGGGCGATCGGGGCGGTCACGATCGCGGAGCCGTCGGTCAGCCCGACGGTGATGAAGGAGAGTTCGTCGACCGGCAGGGAGGTCTCACCGGCCACCTCCTGCGGCCCGGAGGTGGCCGTCCAGTCCCGTACGACATGGGTGGCACCGTCGCGGGTCACCGCGAACAGCCGATAGCGGGTGCCCTGCCGCAGGCCGGTGGCGGTGATCCGGATCGTGGCACTGCCCTGGCCCCCGGGGGTGATCACGACGGAGAGGCTGGCCCCATGACCGGGGGCATCCCCGGTGGCGGTCAGCACCGGATCGGTACGGGCCGTCCACTCGTTGACCACCACCACGCCACCGGCCAGCACCAGAATCACGGCCGCCGCCCCGGCCCAGAGGGCCCGACGCCGCCGCCAGGAGCCGCCGGTCGTCGCCGGACGCGCCCCCGAGGTACGCCTACTAGCCGGTCGATTGTCGGCCGGTCGGGCCGCTCCGGCGCCCGAGGGGCTGCCACTCGGCCGGCTCACCGCCGAATCGTCGGCCACGGCGGGCGACGAGCTGGCGGGTGGCGACCCGGACGAGGAGTCGGCGGACGGGGAGGCGGCGTCGGTGGCGGCCACGGGAGGTGGGAACTCGTCCGTGGGCAGGGACCAGTCCACATCGTCCAGGCCGGCCAGGCCGCTGATCGAGGGACCGATCTGGGCCGCCTCGTCCAGGCAGTGCCAGCAGTCGGCGAGGTGGGCCTCGAACGACTCCCGCTCGGCGTCGTCCAAGGCGCCCATCAGGTAGAGGGCAAGCCTCTCCTGATCGGCCACGGAGTGATCCCCGCCTACGCGCATCCAGCCCTCTCCTCAACGGGTCGGCACCACGCGGTGTGTCTGTCTGGGCCCGGGCGACCTCGGGATCAGGACGACTCGGTCGAGCCGATCGCGGCGTGCAGTGCGCGTACCGCGTAATAGGCTCTGGATTTTACCGTACCCTCGGGTATCCCCAGCCGCACCGCCGCCTCGGCCACCGAGGCGCCCCGGTAGTACATCTCGATCAGCACCGCCCGATGCTCCGGGCTGATCTTTCCTAGGGCGAGCCGCACCGCGTGCACGCTCACCACCCGTTCCATCTCGTCGTCCGTGGTGGGGACCCGGTTCAGGTCCGGCAGGCTGACCTCGGGGGGTCGGGCCTGCCGCGCCCGCATGGCGTCGATCGCGACATGCCGGGCCACCGTGTACAACCAGGGGGCGATCTTCGAAGGGTCGGCGGCGAGCCGGTCGGCGTTGCGCCAGGCCCGCAGGAAGGTCTCCTGGACCAGATCCTCGGCGAGTTCCTGCTGACCGAGCAGCAGGCGGGTGAGGAAGCGGTGCAGGGGTTTACGGTACTCCTCGACGATCTGCCGGAGCAGGGGCTCGGCGGCGGGCGAATCGCCGACGGCACCGTCTGGGATGGATGGCGCGATCGACTCGTTGGGCACCGCCGACACAGACCGCCTCCCTGACGGACGGATGGCATCCTGCCGGCCGGATGGACGTTGCTCGCCCTCGCGGCCCTGGCAGCGAGCATAGTCGTACGCCTGCGGGGTGACGTCGCTGAGGTCGCCCGGCGGCCGACGACGACATCGACCGGAGTAGGCCGAGTTGAATCGATCCTGGTCAGCACCCTTATTCGCTCCACTTCAGACGGTTTGGTACGGAGGCGACACCGTCCGATAGACGGATGGGGGTGGCCTCCGGTTCAGATCCGTCCGACATCGGTTGAAAGAATCCCGGTCGGCTTTGAACGCCAGACGGTGGCGATCCGTCACGACAGGTGTCGCCACGCCGAAAGGGATGGCCCGTGACTACCGACCTCGTACGCAAGAAAATCAGCTTCGGCCGCACGCCCCGCAAGGTGCTCGCAGCCCTGCTGGCCGCGCTGGCGGTGCTCGCCGCCGTCATCGCCACCATCAACTGGGGGGTCGCCTCCGCCCGCGACGACACAGTGATCGGCGCTAAGGTCACCGACAAGCAGTTGACCGCCATCGTCGCCGCGGCCCGCTCGTGCCCGATGCTCACCCCGGCCCGGCTGGCCGGGCAGTTGATGGCCGAGTCGGGGCTGGACAACCGGGCCCGCAAGACCGCCTCCGGCGGTCGGGGCATCGCCGGTCTGGACGACGAGGACTGGAAGGCGTGGAAGCCGTGGCCGGACGCCCGCCGGTCCGACATCGCCGCCAACGTGCTCGCCCTGGCCCATCAGATGTGTGACTTCAGTGGCCAGCTCCGGCTGGTCGGCATCACCGGTGACCAGTGGCGTACGGCGGTCGCCGCCTTCCACACCGGGCTGCCCGCGGTCACCCAGGCCCAGGGGGTCCCCGCCGAGGCCGTCGAGTACGTCGATCTGGCCAGCGGCTACGCCGGGTACTACGGCCAGCTCAAGCAGTTCGGTGGGCCCGGGGCGCCGGCCCCGGCCGCCCCACCGGCGGGCAACACGAAGGGGGTGCCCGCGCCGTACGTCCCGCTGGTGGTCACCGCCGGGTCGGTCTGCGAGCAGGTCACCCCGGCCATGGTGGCCGCCCAGGTGATGGCCCTGTCCGAGTTCGACCCCCACCGGCTCGGTCCCGCCGGGCAGCGGGGCATCGCCCAGTTCCTGCCCGAGGTGTGGCGCAGCCACGGCCCCGGTCGGGGATCCGCCTGGGATCCGCAGACCGCGATCCCGGCCTTGGGAGAGGCGATGTGTGCCCTGATCGACGAGTTGTCCAAGCTGGACGGTGATCCCTACCTGCTGGCCCTGGCCGCGTACCGCAACGGTCCCACCGCGGTACGGCAGAGCGGGGGTAGTTTCGACCAGCCGACGGAGACCTTCCTGCGGGCGGTGAAGGCGCTCACGGACCTCTACGTGCTGGACACCCGACTGGCCCGGTCCGCACCGGCCGATGAGCCGACCACGGCACCCCCGGCGGAGGAGACTCCCGAGCCGCCGGCGGAGGAGGATCCGCCGGCCACCTCGCCGTCGGCGTCCCCGAAGTCGGGAATTACCGCACCGTCGGAACCTGACCCGGTCCAGACCAAGCCGACGACCGCCGCGCCGAAGACGACCGCACCCAAGCCCCAGCGTCCCTCCGGGGCCAAGCAGATCTTCCACCCGCGTACCGGGCTGTGTGTCAGCTCCGGCAGCAACGGCGACGGCACCCGACTCGAACTGCGCACCTGCAAGGAGGAACCGGCGCAGTGGTGGGTGGTCCGCAACGACGGCACCATCCGCTCCCAAGGGCTGTGCATGGACATCGCCTGGGGTGCCTCTGAGGACGGCACCGCCATCCAGGTGGCCATCTGCAGCGGCAATCCGGCGCAGTCCTGGCGCATCAACGACAAGGGCGGCATCATCAGCGCCATGAACGGCAAGGCCGTCGACGTGGAGATGGGGGCCAAGAACAAGCCGCTGGAACTCTGGATCTACGTCGGTAACGCCGAGCAGACCTGGAAGCTGCGGTAATCAGCACACCGAGTCGACCAGAAACGGGGGTACGGACCGCGCGGTCCGTACCCCCGTTCTCCGTAGCTGGTTCAGCTGTAGGCCCGCCGACGGTGCAGACCCAGCGCCAGGAAGGCGCCACCGCCGAGCAGCGCCACCCCGATCAGGACGAGGGTGGCCATGCCTCCCCCGCCACCGCCGCCGGTGCTCGCGGCTCCGGTCGGCTGTTCACCGTCCAGGGTCCGGGCCAGCGACACCCCCGGATTGATCATTCCGGTGCCGTACCTGCTGTCCGGGGTCTGCTCCCCCAGCCCATCAGCGGTGTCCCGGATCCGCTGCTCGACCTGGGTGGCGTTCAGCTCCGGATAGGCGGCCCGCACCAGCGCCGCCTGCCCGGCCACGAAGGCCACCGCGAAGCGGGTGCCGCTGTAGCTCAACGGGCCGGTCTTCCCGGGTCCGATTCCGGTCACGTCCGCCCCGGGCGCCACCACCTCCACCGTCTCCGGCTGGTAGTCCTCGACCAGCTTGTTGTCGGCCCCGACCCCGCCGACCAGCAGCAGGGCGCCGGTGGCCTCGGGCTCGCTGGGCGAGGGCAGGGTGACCGGCTTGGTCGGGGCACCCGCCACCACGACCACGTCGTGGTTCAGGGCGGTGGTCAGGGAGGCGATGACCGCCGGGGCGGACAGGTCCACATGCGAGCCGAGAGCGACCACGGAGGCGCCCGCGCTCACCGCCACCTCGATGGCGTTCGCCGCGTCCGTGGGCCGGGCGGTGCCCGACTTGCCGATCATCCGGATCGGCAGGACGGTGGCGTCCGGGGCCAGGCCGACCGGGGTCTGCTGAACGGCGGTGTTCGCCGCGATGATGCTCGCCATCGCGGTGCCGGTACCCAGGCAGTCGGTGTCGCCGCGGCCGTTGCCCACGGTGACGTCCGCCCCGACCGTCACCCGTCCGCTGAGTTCTTCCAGACGACCGTCCACCCCCGAGTCTACGACGGCCACCATGACCCCGTTGCCTCGGCTGAGGTCCCAGGCCCCGTCGATGGCCAACCGCAGCTGGGCCCAGTCGGAACGGCTGCTGGATCCGGCGACCGGGGTGCAGCCGGCGGTGTCGGAGGTGCCGCTGGGCGACGGGCTCTGGCTGGGGCTGCGCGAGGGGCTGGGACTGGGACTGGTGCCGGAGGTCGGGCTGGAGGCAGGTCTGGGGGTACGGGAGGGCCCGGGTGAGGTCGTGGGCTTCCCCGGGCCGGCGGGGATCTGCCCGTACTTCACCCCTTCGCCGACCGCGTCCCACGGCAACACCAGATACCAGCCGCGGTTGAGCCGGGTCGGGTCGGTCAGGCTGGCCCCGTCGGGTTGCACCCGACCGGCGTTGAGGTTGTAGATCTCCGCAGACCGCTCACCGCTGCCGAGAAACCGGGTGGCGATCGCGGTGAGGTTCTCCGGTTGTCCCTGGTACGCCGCCGTGACGACGTAGTACTTGACGTACGCCTGCGGGTCCAGGGGCGCTTTGCGGGCTGTCGCCGTACCGGCCATCGCCACGACCATGCAGCAGACAGCCACCACTCCCGCGAGCAGGCGTCCTACGTTGAGGCGCTTCGCCAGCACTGATCTTCCTCCTTCGGGAGCCCGGCCGAAAACCCGGGCGACACCCTCTACAGCGGATCTGGACCGTATCCGTTCAATCGGATCGAGAAAAACGTCGAACTCGGCTGAACCGACGACCAGTGACCATCGTCATGATGACGCAAGGGCCACGAGACCAGATGATGTGGTGGTTCGCCGGCCGTCACCTGCACGCGCAAACCTGCGGACGTTGGTGAGAGCAGATGTACGCCACGACCATGACGATCGACGCGAACGACGACCAGCCGCTGACCGCCCACCGTTTCGACCCCCGTCGACACCGGCGGATCCCCGGACTGTTCGATCTCTGGTTGACCTCCGGCGCACGGGGTGGGCTGGTGCTGCCGACCAGACCCGAGCGGCCCCTGACCGCACGGGCCATCACCGAACTGGTGCGGCGCTCCGGTGAGGCCGCCGACGACGTACGGATCCTGACCGACGACGGCGCCCGGCACGCCGAACTGTTCAGCGAGGTGGCCGGGCTGCTCGCCCATGACGTGCTGGTCAGCCCCGAGGGCGCGGAGATCCGCCAGCACGGGGGGTCCGGCGGGCCGCTGCACGCCGTACCGGTCGACCGCCAGGCCCGCCGAGCCCGGGACTGGCTGGTGATCCAGCCGCCCGATCTGGCCACCCCCCTGCCGGGTTGGTTCACCGTCGAGCGGGGCCTGGTCCGTCCCCGTACGGGGGTGGTCAGTCTGCCCCTGCGCGGGGGTCTCGTGCTCGCCACCCGGGCCGATTTCGTCACCCGGCGGGCCACCGCGCACCGGCTGGGCACGGTCGCCAAGGGACTGGTGACCGTCGCGGTCACCGCCCGACCCGGTGGCTTCCTGATCGGCGACTACGGCGGCACCCAGCGGGTCTACCGTGGCGACCAGCTCGCCGCCCTGCTCGGGGACCTGCCGCTCTACGGCAGCGATCTGCGCCTCTGGCTGACCTGGCCCTCCGACCCGGAGGAGCAACGCAGCCTCGGCACCCACGCCCGGGAACTGGCCGAGACCACCGGTGCCACGGTCTGGACCCCGCCGCCGGGTGGCAGCGCGGAGCTCGTCGACGACCGGCAGGACCTGCGCGCACTCGACCACGCGGGCCGACCGGCCGAGTGGTACGCGTACCGGCCGCCCTTCGCCGCCGGTCCACCGGCGCTGCGGACCACCCCCACCGGCCTGCTGGTGCCGATGTCGACCTCCCTCACCCTGACCGCACCTGCGGCGGCCCCGCCCGAGGCCGAGCCGGAGCAGACCCCGCACTCACCGGCGCCCCACGCCGATGTTCCGCCCCCCGCCGAGCCGGCACCCACCCCCACGGCCGACCAGCCAGTGGAGCTGGCCGAGCCGGTTGCGGGTCAGGCCGAGGAACAGGCCGAGCCGGTACGGGTCGGGGAGGTGGCGCCGGGGACGCAGGCCGTTCCGACCACCCCGCTGCCCCGGCCCGCACTGACCGGCGAGGATCGTCGTGCGCCGGGGTACGGCCTGGGGTGGCTGTCCCCGGGGCAGCAGGTCAACGCCGAGCCGTTCGAGGCGTTCGTGGCCTCGCCGGTGCAGGCCCGGGCGGTGGGCGAGGGCCTGCCCGGTGCCGAACTGTTCCTGCTGGCCTTCCTCGATCCCCGGTCGGTGCCGGAGGGTCGCCGCCTGCTGCGGGTGCGGGTGGATCCGGGTGGGGCCATCCCGATGGCCGCCCTGCACGCTCGGCTGCCCGCCCGGCTGCAACACCTGCGGGGTCTACGTGAGGCGTACCTGCTGCCGGCGGCCCGGCTGGACCGGGTCTTCGCGGTGGACACCTTCGCGGTGGAGCACACCGGGGAACTGACCCCGGCCGGGGAGTGTGCCGGTGAGACCGTCTCCATCCGCTGCGGCTGGCCCGCCAGGTTGATCGCCGGTCTGCCCCACGAGGTGCGCCGCTGGCCGACCTTCGGCACCCGTCGGGCGTACGCCCTGCTGCCCGCCGAGCGGGTACGCCTGCCACGTCACTGGTTGCGGCTGTACCGGGACCAGCCGGCGGTACGGGACGGACGGCTGCTGGTGGAGCTGCGGGTGCCCAGAGATCGCGCGATCGACGTGACGGCCACGGCCGACCTGCTGGCCCCGCTGAACCGGGTCCGCAGTCGGGCCGAGGCCCTGCGCGCCGCCCAGGTGGAGCTGATCCTGCCCAGCCGCTCCTACTCACGGGTGCGGGTACGCCGGGTGTACCGGGCCGAGTCCGGTGCCTGGCAGCGGGTACCTCGCCTGGAGCAGGGGCCGCTGCCGGCCGTCCTGCCTCAGCTCGGGTCCCCACCGCCGAGCTGAGCCGACCACCGGCCGTACGGGACCGGACCGATCACCAGCGGAATGCCGCGCCCGGCGGACCCGGCGGCCAGGCCACGTACCCCCGCGGCGGCGTCCGTGGTGATGACGACGTACGGCCCGGGTCCCAGCTCGGGTGACTGCGGCCAGGCGGCCAGGCGGCGGCAGCCCTCGACCAGGTCGGCGTCGAGGGCGTCACCGACGACGGCCACGACCACCCCCGCCGCCAGCAACTGACGGGCATACGCCGCCGCCAACCGGCGACACTCCTGCACCGCCCCGACCAGGGTGAACACGTCCGGGGCCCGGCCCAGGTCGATCTGTAGCCGCCAGGGCCCGGCCCGTCCCAGCACCAGGGGTACGGCGGCGGCCGGTGCCGGTTCGTGCTCGGCCAGCCAGGCGTAGGCGGCAGTTGCCGGGCCGGTCGTGACACCTACCAGCCGCACCAGGATCGGGCCGTGGTCGGTGCTGAGTTCGGTCCGGACGTACGGCACCTCGCCGTCGGCCGGCAACTCCGGCCGGGGTGGCCCACCGTCCTCCTGCCCACTCCCCGACCGCGCTGCCGTCGCGCCTGCCCCGGTCCCAGCGGCGGGCACCGCCGCCGCAGGGCCCTCGGGCACCGCCACGGACACCGCCGGCCGGGATGGGGCCGCGGGCATCATCGGCCAGGATGGAGGCCCAGGCGCCGCTGCGGGTGGGGCCGCAGGGACCACTGGCGGAGGCGCCGGGTCCTGGGTGGAGGTTGGCGAGGTTTCGGTGGTGCGAGCGCCGGGCGGTTTCGGGTCAGCGGAGGCTGCCGGGTTCTGCCTCTGCGGGACAGTCAGGTCGGGTGGGGCGGCGCTGGCGGCGAGTTCGGCTGGGGTGGGGGTGTGGTGCCGCTGCGGGGGCCACGGGCCGTCATCGAGGGTCACCCCACGCATCCGGTACACCCGTCGGGGCAGCACCAGGAGTGCTACGACGGCCAGTCCCAGGGCCAGGGCTCCCGCCCCGACCCGCACCAGGTCGGGGGTGACCCCGGCCAGCCGGGACGGTGCGGCCTGGGCCGGGGGCCCGGTGTCGGCCGGAGCCGGTGGGTCCTCGGCGGGAGCCGACCGGGCGGGGGGCGACGGGGAGCCGCTCGGCGAGGGCGGTGCAGGGGTCGGCGAGGGCGGTGCAGGCGGCGAGGGTGAGGGTGGCGAGGGGGTCGCCGGGCTGGGCGGGGTCGAGGGGGTCGGGGGGCGGATCGCCGGCAGGCGGCCGGTCCGCACTCCCGGCCCGTCCGCGTCCTTCGGCAGTACGAGCACCCAGCCGGGCGCGAGTTCGACCCCGTCGGTGAAGGTGGCCCCGTCGGGCTGCTCCCGACCCCGGTTCAGTTCGATGATCTCCCGGAACCGGTTGCCGTTGCCGAGGGTACGCAGCGCGATGCTGTACAGATAGTCACGCTGGCCGTTGACCGGCGGCCCCACGACGTAGTACTTGCCGGTCTCGTCGGGAGGCGCGGCGGTCACCGGGGTCCCCCCGGCCAGTGGGACGAGCAGGACCGTCAGCAGCAGCGACAGGGTCCACCAGTGGCTCGCTCGCCAGCGGCGCATCCGGTGCGACCCCGCCGATGTCTGCGGGGCCGACCTCGACGCCCTGCCCCGACCAGCTGACTGCATTGCTGTCCTTCCGTCTTCCTCGCGCGGTGCGGCACCCGTTCCAGTGCGGCGGAGGGTGGGTGCCCGTCATGTCAACGGCGCCGCACCGTGTGACTTCCTATCAGTCACCGGCATCGTCCTGCGCAACGCGCAGGGGGCCGGCCGCCCCTTGGACCCGGTCGGTTCAGCGGCCCACCGGCTGCCAGGTCTGGTTGGCCTGCCCGGGAGCGCACCGCCAGATCTGCAGGGCGGCGCCGTCGGCCGAGTTCCGGTCGCGGACGTCGACGCACCTGCCCGAGTGGGGGTTGCGCACCTGGCCGTCCTCGACCACCCAGACCTGCGCCGGGCCGCCGTTGCAGTGCGCCAGTTGCACCTTGGCCCCGTTGTCCCGGGACCCCCAGGCGACATCCATGCACTTGTCGAGCAGCATCAGCGATCCGTTGGGGCCCTTGGAGAAGGACTGGGCCGGGGTGCCGTTGCACCTCCAGAGCTGCAACCCCACCCCGTCGGCGGAGACACCGGCGGGCACGTCGATGCACTTGCCCTCGTACCCCCGCAGGGCGAAGCCGGCGTCGTCCGAGACGGCGGGCTGCTCGACCCGCTGCGGTACCGGGGTTCCGCCGTTGCGGAAGGTGACCACGAAGTCGGCGCATCCGGGGCAACCGAGGACGGTCTCGTTACCGGGCACCCGGTCGTGGGTGGACCACAGGTAGGCCCGTGGGCCGAAGGGGCGCAGCGCTGCGGTGTAGGCGCTCTCCGCGTCCCGTTCGGGGTTGACGCAGTTGATCCGGTCTCCCCGGCGGGGATCGATCACGGCATGTGCCTCCGGGCAGGCGGCGAGCAGTTGCCCACCGGAGCAGTCCCACCTGATGCAGGTTCCGGCCACCGGGGCGGGCGGCCCGCCGGGCGCCTCGATGGTGATCGTCAACGAGAGGGCGTCGACGTAGCTGACGTTGTACCAGGGGGCTACCGGGTCGTTCTGGTCGAAGTTGAACTCGGCCAGGCTGACCGGTTGCGCACCCCGCTCGCAGCGATCCGGATAGACCCCGCAGTCGCCGACGAGACAGCTGAAGGTGCTACCCGGTTCTCCGCTGCACCGCTGCCGGGCGAAGAACCGGCCGCGCCAATGACCGGGAGCGCCGTCGTCGGGAATGACGATGGTCCCGGACTCCCCGGGCCGCAGGACCGGCAGGTCGGGGATGGGTCGGGAACCGTCCCCGCTCTCACCGGCACCTATCCACAACGTCTCGCCGGTGGCGTTGACGAAGGTCACCCGCTCCCGGATGACCGCCTCCGACCTGCTGGACAGGACCACGACCAGGCCCAGGGCGAGCACCAGGATGGTCAGCAGGGCCACCTTCCCACCCAGCCGGGCCTTGCGGCCCGCGAAGACACCCGTACTCACCGTCATGCTGCCCTCCGTTGGCTGAACCGACGGACCCACCAGGTCCTTTCGAATGCGTGCGCCCGCATGACGGAGCGCGGCACCCCTCGGTTCAATCACATCTGTCCCCGGTGGATGAAGCTCGACCGGCGCCGTCCGCTACGCAGGTCACCGTCCACTCCGGTCGGCCCCTGCGGGTGGGACCTGTGGCCCTGCCGCCGCCGGGTCCGCCCGGCGGAGGCTGCGAGCAGCGGGCCGGGTCTGCGGCCGCGGAGCAGAGGAGTCGATGATGAACGAGCAGCGGTACGCGGGACGAGTGGCGTTGGTGACCGGAGCCGGCTCCGGCATCGGTCAGGCGGTCGCCGTACGGCTGGCGGCCGAGGGCGCCCGGGTGCTCGGCTGTGACGTAGACCCCGAGGGGTTGGCCGCCACGGAGAAGCTGATCGCCGACGCCGGGCAGACCGTGCTGACCGTCGTCGGTGACGTCAGTGTGCAGGCGGACGTGGACCGCATCGTGGCCGCCCTGCCCGGCGACCGGATCGACCTGCTGGCGAACGTCGCCGGCATCATGGATCACTTCCTGCCGGTGTCCGAGGTGGACGATGGGACCTGGGAACGGGTCATGGCGGTCAATGTCACCGGCCCGATGCGGCTGACCCGGGCGGTGCTGCCGCTGATGCGCGCGGCCGGGGACGGGGCGATCGTCAATGTCGGCTCCATCGGCGGGCTCACCGGCGCGGTGGCCGGCACGGCGTACGTCACCTCCAAGCACGCCCTGGTCGGCATGACCCGGTCAATCGCCGTCCTCTACGCCGAGGAGGGGATCCGGGCCAACGTGATCTGCCCGGCCGGGGTGGAGACCAACATCGGGCGTACGGCCGCCCCGAGGGTGCCCTGGGCGTACGAGCGGTTGTCGAAGGCCTTCCACCGGGTCACCCGCACCGCCCAGCCGGAGGAGATCGCCACCCTGGTCTGCTGGCTGGGCAGCGCGGAGGCGGTCAATGTCAACGGTGCGGTAATCACCTCAGACGGCGGCTTCACCGCCTGAGCAGGCAACCTGGGGCCACCGAACCCGATGATCGAAAAGTGCGCAATCCGGAATAAGCGCACCGGACTCCCATCACCTAGCGTGTTCGCTAAATTACCCAGCCCTCTGGATGGAGTCCACATGACAGTGGCCAAGGAGCATGCCGCCCGGCGTGGGGTGATCAGTACGATCAACGAAGCCCAGCACCGTGCGGTGCTGGGTCTGTACATGGTGATCGTGCTGGCCCACTGGGCCGAGCACCTGGTTCAGGCGTACCAGATCTGGGTGTTGGGCTGGGCGCGGCCACAGGCCCGCGGGGTCCTGGGGATGCCCTTCCCGTGGCTGGTCAGCTCCGAGTGGATGCACTACGCGTACGCGATCGTCATGCTGATCGGCCTGTTCGCCCTGCGTCCCGGCTTCGTCGGCCGGGCCCGCACCTGGTGGACGATCGCCCTGGCGCTCCAGTTCTGGCACCACATCGAGCACCTGTTCCTGCTGTTGCAGGTGCAGATCGGCTTCCTGCTGCCCGGCACGAGCGTGCCGACCAGCTTCGCTCAGCTGCTGATCCCCCGGGTCGAGCTGCACCTGTTCTACAACTCGGTCGTCTTCCTGCCGATGCTGGTGGCGATGTACCTGCACCTGCGCCCCAACGCCCAGGAGGCGCAGTTGCAGCGGTGCAACTGCACCATCGAAGGCCGCGAACGGCTGGCCGCCGCCACCTCCGGCAGCTGATCGTCGTCATGTCTGCCGGGCGCCGAACGTTGGCCATCGTCATCGCCCTCGCCTCTGTGGGGGTGGCCCTCACCATCGCCGCGGTCACCCGGCAGTCCGACGGCACCCCCGCCCGGGTCCTAGCGGTGGACCCGGGCGACGGTGCCGTGTTGAGCACCGCCCCGGAGGCGGTCACCCTACAGCTCTCGACCGGCGCCGACGCGGTGCTGTCCCATGTCACCGTGCGGGACCGGTCCGGCAATCCGGTCAACGAGGGCCGGGTACGCACCGACGGCGAGGCCGGGCTGCGTCAGCCGATCCAGCCGATCGGGACGGGCGACTACAGCATCGCGTACCACATCACCTTCACCAACGGGCGGGACGCCACCGGCATCCTGCGTTTCAGTGTCGGCACCGGCGTACCCCCGCAGGGCCTCACGGAGGTCCCCGACCCGATCCTGGACGATGCCGACCACGCCCACGGCATCGACCCGGTGGGCGCGACTCTGCTGGTCCTCGACGGTCTGGTGCTGCTGGTCGTGCTGGCCCTGCTGGTGCGGCGCCCCGCCCGGCACCGAGGGCCGCCGACCGTCTCCGGTCAGGCCGACCGGTCCCCCGACGAGCCCGCCCACCACTGAGGCCGGTAACTCCTCGCCTGCCCGTCGCGCACCTCCGCCTGCTGGTCGTTCAGGCGGAGGTGCGCGGCTTTCGTCTTGCATGCTGCGGTGTTGACTTCGAGGCACTCGCAGAGATGCGGCACCCCGCTGACCACTGTGATTCTCACAGGTGAGCGGCTACGCCCCGGCCGGGGCGCCCGCTTCCGGCGGGCCCGTCGCCCGACCGGTACGTGCCGATGAGCGCCACCGAAGGGCCGAGGACCGTGCGGGCCTGTCCCGAAACCCCTCCTCAGCCAGGACGTGACCGCCCAGGACGGAAGGAACCACCGTGACTGTCAACCACCTCACCCCGCAGGTGTCCAGCGAGGATCAGGCCGCGGTCGCGGCCGTGCCCGGACGTGTCGTGCAGGCCTGGGCGGCGAACGACGCCGACGCCTTCGCCGAGGTGTTCGTCCAGGACGGCACCATGATCCTGCCCGGCCACTTCCGCAAGGGCCGCGACGAGATCCGGGCCTTCATGGCGCAGGGCTTCGCCGGCCCCTACAAGGGCACCCGGGTCACCGGGCAGCCCTTCGACGTCCGCTTCCTCGGCCCGGACGTGGCCCTGCTGCTGACCGCCGGGGGTGTGCTCGCCCCCGGCGAGACCGAGGTGGCCGCCGAGCGGGCCATCCGCGCCTCCTGGCTCCTGGTCCGTACTCCGGAGGGTTGGCGACTGGCCGCCTACCAGAACAGCCCGCGCGACGCACGCTGACCTCGGCACAGCTCCGGTGCCGGCTGGTGACCCCCCGGCCGGCGCCGGCCACCCGTCCCATCCTCCATCGAAGGGCAGTGACGACGTGCGGGTACTGGTCACCGGCGGCACCGGCTTCATCGGCTCGCACACGGTCGCGGCGCTGCTGCGCGGCGGGTACGAGGTGCGGCTGCTGGTTCGGGACCCGGACACGGTCGGACGGGCTCTCGGCCCCCTCGGGGTGTCCACCGCGGATGTGGCGACCGTGCGCGGCGACGTCACCGACCCGGAGTCGGTGACCCGGGCGATGGCGGGTTGCACCGGGGTCCTGCACGCCGCCGGCCTCTACTCCTTCGACACCCGCCGCCATGCGCAGATGCGGCAGGTCAACGTCGGCGGCACCGAGATCGTGCTGGAGGCGGCCCGCGCGGCCGGGGCCGAGACGATCGTGCACGTCTCCTCCGTGGTGGCCCTGGCCCCCACCGGGGGTGCGCCGCTGGCCACGGAGCTGCCGGTGGGCCGCCCCCGGGAGCGGTACATGGCCACCAAGGCGGCGGCCGAAGAGGTCGCCCGCCGACACCAGGCCGCCGGGGCCCCGGTGGTCATCACCTACCCGATGGCCACCCTGGGCCCCCACGACCCGCACCTGGGGGATCAGCTCGCCCGGCTGCGGGCCCTGCTGCGCGGGTGGCTGCCCATCTGGCCCGGTGGCGGATTCCCGGTCGGTGACGTCCGGGACGTGGCCGACCTGCATGTCGCCGCGCTGCGAGCCGGGGCGGGGCCACGGCGGCTGCTGGCGCCGGGGCAGCGGCTGTCCACCCGGGAGTTCGTCGCGGCGGTACGCGAGGTCACCGGGCGTCGGCTGCCGGTCGGCTACCTGCCGTCGGCGGCGGTGCTGCCGGTGGGGGCGGCCGCATCCGCGGTGCAGCGGATCTCGCCGTGGCATGTCCCGGTGGAGTACGGCGCGGTCTACACCTGCCACTGCGATCTGCGTACCGGCCCGCAGGTGCCCGCCCCCACCCGCCCGATCACGGAGACCATCCGGGACACCGTGGCCTGGTTGCACCGCGCCGGTCTGATCAGTCGCCGGCAGGCCGGGCTGGCCGTCGACCCGCGCTGACTCCCCCGGCGGCTGCCTCCCGGCTCGGCGGCTCCCCGGCTCGGCGGCGGTCCGTCGAAGCCGGGGAGTCGTGCCGATCAGCTCGGCGGTGCGTTCGGGTCCAGGGGGACCCAGGCCGCCGCCACCCGGGCCGCGGCCATGCTGGCCCAGGCGGTCAACTCGATCAGGGCCCGGTCGTCGGCTCCGGTGGCCCGTACCTCGGCCACCACCTGGTCGTCGACCTGGTAGGAGGCGAAGGCGGTGAGCAGCGCCAGCCGCCCCGCCGCCCGGTCGCCGCCGGGCAGATCACCCATGGCCTCGCCGACCCAGGCGCGACTGATCCCGGCCGGCCGGCCGTCCCAGCCCGCCAGCCGGGCGGTGACCAGTTCCCGCACCGAGGTGGGCACCGACCGCTGCCCGGCGGCCTCGATGGCCGCGCTGCTCCGGGCCAGTGCGTCGGCCAGCACGGGGTGGCCGCTGCTCCAGGCAAGGTCCGCCGGCAGTGCCGCGGCCGGCAGCAGGTCCCGGGTGGCACCGGGCGGACGGTCGCCGCGGGTACCCCGGGCCATCAGCTTGCCGAAGACCCGGCGTACTCCGCCGCGCATGACCGAGGGCAGGCCGGGCGGCAGGGGCGACGGTTCCAGGAAGACGTTCACCATCCGGTTGAGGTAGTGGAAGACCAGCGCCACCCCGAGAAGTTCCACGGCCTGGTCGGCGGCGACCGGCGGCCGGGTGTGGCCGGCCTGGGTCCGGTCGGTGCCCGCCCGGGCCCACTGGCTCACCCGGTCCCGAAGGGCGGCACCGGCCGGGTCGGCAGCGGCGGGCAGCAGGCCGGCCATGGTGGCCCCGTGCACCTCCACGCAGTACGGGCAGGAGTTCTCCGCCGAGACGGCGACCGCCACGGCCTCCCGGGTGGCCCGATCCACCCGGCCGGAGGCGACCAGGGTCTCGCGCAGCACGACCCAGCAGGCGGCCAGCACCTGCGGGGCGGGCGAGTGCAGGCTCACCGGCGGGGCGAGCATGCCGAAGTCCCGTTCCACCTGCCCGTACACCACCGCGGTGAGGCCCTCGGCGCGTTCGATGGGCACCGGGGTGACCCGGCGTACGTGTCCCCGGGAGGGACGCCGGGCCACCCTGGCGTACAGGCCACTCACCGTTGCACGGTGCCGCGTACCAGCGGCAGCACGGCGGCACGGCCACTGGTGGCCCCGTCCGGGGCCGGCGCCCCGTAGCGGACCGGGACCCCGCGTTCCCGCGCCGCCGCGACGATGCCGGGCACCGCCCGCTCGGCCAGCGCGGCGATGGTCATCGCCGGGTTCACGGTCAGACCGGCCGGCACGGCGGAGCCGTCGGTGACGAAGATGCCGGGATGGTCGCGCAGCTCGTGCCGGTCGTCCAGGGCGGAGGTGTCCGGGTTGTCACCGATGCGGCAGGAGGCCAGCGGATGCACCGTGTACGCCCCGACCACGTCGTTGGTCCACGGCATCACCCGGGACAGCCCGTCGCGTTCCAGGATGTCGCGTACCTCCGCGTCGGACAGCGCCCAGCCCCGCAGGGTGTTCTCGGTGGGCTGGTAGCGCAGCGATCCCCGGGCCAGCATCTGCTGGGACAGCCGCACGGCGTTGCCGCTGGGCGGAAGGGCACCGAACTCACCCTCGTTGTCGTCCTCGCTCATGGTGAAGACCGTCAGCCAGGACTGCCAGGTGCGCAACAGTTCCTTCTTCTCCGCCCCGAACCAGGTGGGGCCGACCGCGTCCGGCACCTGGGCCAGGATGGTGCCGAAGCCGGGTGGGAAGTACAGCTGCTCCAGCGAGTACCGCTCGTACTCCGGCAGGGATCCGTCCAGCTTGTCCCAGTTGGCCACGCAGGGGCCCTTGCCGATCTGGTACGCCTCGTAGGGCACCCCGTCGGGCCGGCTGAGGCCGAGCACCTCGCGGATGCGGCCCTCGTCGAAGATGGCGGTGTTGAGTCGCTCGCCGTTGCCGGAGAAGTACCGACCGACGGCGTGCGGCATGGGGCCGAGGGTCGGCTCGGAACGCTTGAGGATCACCGGGGTGGCGCCGGCCCCGGCGGCGATCACCACGATCTTCGCGTCGATGGTGCCGCTGTCCACCTCGACCCGGTAGTCGACCTCGTCCAGCACGGTGTAGTGCACCCGGTAGCCACCGTCGTCGGTACGGGAGAGGTGCTGCACCTCGTGCAGCGGACGGATCTGGGCGCCGTGGGCCAGGGCGGCCGGCAGATAGTTGAGCAGCAGGGAGCGTTTGGCGTCGAACCGGCAGCCGGCCATCATCCAGTTGCAGTTGGTGCACTTGGCCTGGTCCAACGCCACCGGCACCGGGTTGGCGGTCCGTCCGGCGTGGTCACAGGCCGCGCCGAACAGGCCACCGGAGAACGGCACGGTGTCCCAGCCGGTCTGGGTTACCGGCAGGGCCTCGGCCACCCGGTCGTACCAGGGCTCCAGGGTGTCCCGGGAGATCGTGCCCGGCCACATCCGGTGACCGAACCGGCCCTGCCGGTCGAAGACGAACCGGGGGGCGCGGGGCATCGCGGCGAAGTAGACGACACTGCCGCCGCCCACGCAGTTGCCGCTGAGCACGCTCATTCCGTCGCCGATGACGAAGTCGAAGACCCGGGTCGAGGAGGAGCCGAACTTGAAGTCGTGTTCGAACTCCTCCCCGGACAGCCACGGCCCGCGCTCCAGCACGACCACCCGTGCGCCTCCTGCGGCCAGGTGGTACGCGGTGATCGCACCGCCGAAGCCGCTACCGATCACCAGGACGTCGGTGCTCTCGGAACTCGTCATGCGGGGCTCCCGGAGGGGGTGGTGTCAGGATGCGGCCGGGCCAGTTGGCGGCCGTAGCTGTAGGTGTCGAACCGCCACAGCCCGTCCGGGCCGGGCCGACGGAAGCCGATGATGTTCAGTCCCACATGGCCGGCGGCCAGCGCCTCCTCGGTGTGCGAGTGCGCGGCGGCGTCGAAGGCGATGACGCTGAACATGGCCAGACCGGTCCAGGCCTCCCGCTCCGGGTGGGTGGGGTCGGTCAGGCGCTGCACCAACCGGATCCGGTCGGGGTAGTCGAGCGAGACGAACGCCGGGACCGTGGGGTCCAGGTCCAGGCCTGTCTCGGCGGCGTACTCCTGGGCGTGCTCGTCGAGTCTGTCGGCCAGGGTGTCCAGCGCCGGAGCCATGCCGCCCTCCTCGGAGCGCAGGGTCAGCAGTGCGCCGGCGGCGACCGCCCCGCCGTCGGGCGAGACACCGGCCACGGCCCGATCCCCCGGCCACCGTTTCTGGCCCGGCAGAATCGTGTCGGCGTACGCCTCCAGCACCATTGTCCGTCGCTGGTTGCTTTCCATTGCCGGGGGCACGGGCATCACCTCTGAGGCTCAACTCGAACTGACAGAAAAACGCAGGGCACGAATCGGCGACCAGGCAATTCAAGTCACCACCGGAGACGCTGGCGCCCTCCGTCACATTCATCCAGCCCGGCGTACCCCAATGGTCTACGTCGATCGACCGGTCAGCATCTCGCCTGATGCTGTCCGCAGTTGTTCCTGACGACGCGGGGGGCACGCGCACAGGTTTCCGGTGGTCCCGGCGGCCGGTGCCGGTCGTTCGGACCGTGACCGGTGCGGCCACTCTCCGTCGCCGGCCGGCGGTTCATCGGGGGGTCGCCACCGCCACCACCAGGTCCTCCGGCCCGCCACGCAGTGTCGTGGCACAGGTCGCCACCTGCCAACTGCCGGCGGTGAGCAGCAGCCAGCCGTCCGGGGTGGCCCGGTCGTAGGTCAACGGGGTGAAGGCGGTGGCCCCGGCCTTGTGCAGCGCTTCCAGGGCCGACCAGACCCGGGTACCCGCCCGGTGCGGCGACTCCCCGGTCTGGGCGACGATCAGCTCGGCCGAGGCCAGGTGCGCGCCGAGCGACCGACGCCACTCGGCGGGGTCGCGTCGCAGGACCGGTTCCAGGTCGCAGCCGACCGGGGTGCGGGCCGCCACCGCGAAGGTGTGCCCGGCGCCGTGGGCGGTCGAGATCCACCAGCCGCCGCCCACTTCGGGGCGACCGTCGCGGCGGTGGTGCAGGGTCGGGTCCGCACCGAGCAGCCGGGACACGGCCAGGGCGGTGTGCTGCCGACGCCACTTCCACCGCAGGCCCGGCTCCAGCACGACGCCCACGTCGCACCCGGTCAGCTCGGCCAGCCTGCGGCTCAGGTACGGCCCGAGCAGCTGCGCCGGCCACGGACCGGGTCTGCCGGGCAGCGGTCGCAGCCGAAGCCCGGTCCACCGCTCCACGATCCGTCCGCCGGCCCGGATCTCCAGGTCGTAGCGGTGCACCTGGTCCTGCCGGCCGCGGTGGGTCGCGTGCAGGGTCACCTGCTCGTAGGGGCCGACCCCGGCCAGCCAGATCCGGTCGACTCCGGACGGTCGCAGCATCATGTCCGGTGCCCACGGATGCAGGGCACGGAGGAAGGCGGCCCGTACGCCGGGGTCACCGAGCACCAACGGACCTGCCACGGCGGCGACGGACTCCGCCGCACCCGTACCGGTCAGTTCCAGCACGCAGCCCGAGGTGGTGATCTCGCGGTAGCGCAGCCGACGATCCGAGCGCCCGGGTTCGACGAAGAAGGTGCGGGGCGGCCGGTCCGGCACCCCGACACGCAGGGGCGCCACCGGCGGGTCGTTCGGCATCGGCGGGGCGGCTGCCGGGACCGGATCGGCGGAGGTCCGGGCAGCCGATCGGCCGGGGTGGCGCAGTCGGGCGTGTCCGTAGGTCACCTGGCGGCCCCAGTGTTCGCCGCGCAACACGACCACGGTGGTGTCGGTCCCCGGCTCGGCCGAGACGATCAGTCGTAACCGCACCCCGTCCTCGCCGACCACCAGCGGGGTACCGAACTCGACCGTCTCGAACACCGGTGGACCCCGGTGTCCGGTGAGGGCCACCCAGCCCTGCGCCAGGGCCTCCAACACGTGCGCGGCCGGCAGCAGCGGAGCGCCCGGGTCGGTCGGTTCATCGAGGACGGGCACCTCTGCGGGGCTGAGGGTGGTCGTGGTGACCAGCAGCCGACCGGGCTCGTGGATCAGCACCGCGCGGGTGAGGCGTTCGGCGAACGCCGGGCCCCGGGGCGTCGGGCCGGGTGTGGTGGCCATGCCCGGTACCGCGTCCACTCTCGTCGTCCGCGGCCTCAGGCGAAGTGCGCCTGGATCCGCCGTCGCCACATCTCGTAGGCCGGCTCGGTGCCGTCCGGCGGAAGGTCCTCGCGGGCCCGATCGGTGACCGCCGCCGCCTCCTCCGGACTGCATCCGCAGAAGATCTCGGTGGCCAGGGGGGTGTGCTCGGTGACCAGTCCGGCGCGCAGTCGCGCCTGCGCACCGAAGGTGGAGCCCTGGGCCAACTGCGGGCGGTACCGGCCGGCGTGGACGGCCAGCTTCTTCAGGTCGTCGGGATCGGCACCCCCGGCGTAGGTGGCGGCCAGCCCCATGCCGCTCCACAGGTCGGCGTGCCGGGCGGAGTCGAAGCGGCCGATGATGTTCGCGGCGACATCGGGATCGGCTCCGGCGACGAACCAACTGGCCCGGCCGATGCCCTGGTCGAGGGCGCGCCGCGGGTAGTCACCGGGCGTCTCGGGCGGCCACGGCACCGGGGAGACCGCCTGTCGGCGGACGAACCGGTCGGTTTCGAAGTAGGCCCGGTAGAAGCCCAGGCCGTCGAGGACCAGCCAGCGCAGCAACGGGTCCGGCGCCGCCACGGCCCGCCAGCGCCACCGGGGAAGTTTGGCGTACGCCCAGCCGATCCCGACGTAGGCCATGTAGACGTGGGGCGAGCCGGCGCCGGTCAGGAACCGGGCGGTACGCCGTCCGCCGGTCACCCCGTCCAGGACGGCGTATCCCATGGCGGCCCCTTCGTAGGCGAAGCCACGGAACTGCCGATCGATCAGGTTCAGCCGGCCGATGTCGGTCTCGTCCCGGGCCTCGACGGCAGCCCGGAAGCCGGTGAGGAAGCTGGCGCCCACGGCCTCCAGCCGCTGCCGGCCGGGCTCGTCCTTGACGTGGAATCCCCGCCTGCTCATCGTCGTCTCGGCGATGTCCGGCGTCATCAGCTGTGCGCGAAGGTTACGCCACAGACCTGCCATGAGCTTCTCCCCAGGGAAGACGGACGCCGGTCGCGTCAGGGTCTCGTGCGGTGTCTGGTAGACGAACCGAGGCTATGGGCAGCGGTGGACGACCACCTACTCCCTGGTTGCTCTGCGTCACTCCATGATCACGGGCCGCGCTCGCCGGCTGGCTGCGAGTCGACCCCCACGAGTCGCCATCATCACCACCAGCAGCCGCCTGACCGCACAAAGAAAGAAGAAAGACGGTTGCGGACTGGGGCACACTCGGAAAGTCCATTCCACTTGATCACACCAAGGCGAAGCGTCGCCAGTAAGGAAATTCGGCTGGCACCCACCGCGTCCGAACAGGTCACCACACCTACTCAAGGGTAGTGATGTGCGCCAATATGTGGGGAAATCGATACTCGCCGAAAATTCCGGGTAACGGGTCGCCGACCAACCATTTCAGGAAGAGGTATCGACGTGTCACAGACACCAGACGTGATCAACGATCTCACTGCGGAGAGTGAGGCGCTCGACGCCATCGTGGCCAAGCTGAGCGACGACCAGTGGGACATCGGGACTCCGGCCGCGGGCTGGACGATCCGGCACCAGATCGCCCACCTGGCCGCCACCTTCCGGCTGGCTGGGCTGGCCGCCGCGCAGCCGGCCGCCTTCCAGCAGGTGACCTCCCGGCTCAGCGACGACTTCGACGCCAACGTGGCGGCCGCGATGGCCGACTTCGTCGTCGAACCACCCGCGGTCCTGCTGTCGCGCTGGCGGGCCGAGCGGGCCATCGCGGAGAAGGCCCTGGCTGCGGTACCGGCCGGACAACCGGTGCCCTGGCTGGTGCGGCCACTGCCGGCACCAGTGCTGGCCGCGGCCGGCATGATGGAGGTCTTCGCGCACGGCCGCGACGTCGCGGACGCCCTCGGCATCCGACCGACTCCCACGGACCGACTCGGCCACCTGGTCGGTTTCGCCGTTCGGACCTGGGACTTCGGGTACCTGGCCCGGGGCCTGACACCCCCCGAGGTGGAGTTCCGCTTCGAGATCACCGCCCCGTCGGGCACGGTGTGGGCGTTCGGCCCGCCGGAGGCCGAACAGCGGATCACCGGCCCCGCCGAGGACTTCTGCCTGCTCGTCACGCGCCGCCGGCACCGGCAGGACCTGGCAGTACGGGCCGTCGGCGGCGATGCCGAGCACTGGCTGGACATCGCTCAGGCGTATCGAGGGCCGGCCGGGCCGGGCCGCAGCCCGGGGCAGTTCTCCAGCACCCGGGGCTGACCCCGCCGGGTCGGCGAGTACCACCTGCGACGAGGTCGGGTATCCGGCTGACACGTCGAGCCCACCCGCCGGAATGACGGATCGCCCCATTTGCCAACTTTTCTGCGGGTGGGTATCCGACGAATCGGCCGACCCGATCCCGGGGGTCGATCCCAAATGTTGCTGTCGCCGCATTGGAGCCAAGCGTCCGTTTTTCGGACCCGCCCGGGGTCAGCCTGGACCCAGCATTGACCTGCATGATCCGTAGTTGATTAACTACTCCCCGCCAGATATCATAACCCTGAGTCACCAAACAGCTCCGCTCCGCCAACAGCCGATACTTTCTCCCGCAATTAAAACCCGGGTTAACAAAACCCCTTTCTCGCTAGACGGCGTATCGCCACACGCCCACCTCTGCCGTATCAGTCCTCAGCCCACAAAACGTCGCCACAAGCGCAGCCATCGGATTGGGGGATGCGATGGAAGACAGTATCCAGCGTGCCGTCGGTCGGGTAATCGAAGCCATCCGGGAGGATCTGGCAGAACCGCACACCGTGGACGGCATGGCTCGCACAGCCATGTTCAGCAAGTTCCACTTCACCCGAATCTTCCAACGTGTCACCGGCATCTCCCCAGGCCGCTTCCTCATGGTCATGCGGCTGCACCGGGCTAAACAGTTGCTGTTGTCGACATCCATGAGCGTCACCGAGATAACCCACGAGGTCGGCTACGCCAGTGTGGGCACCTTCAGCTCCCGGTTCAGCAGCAGTGTCGGGGTCTCCCCCAGCACCTACCGCAGGCTGCGTGGGGTGACACCGCAGGTGCCCGTCGACCACCGAACCGTGGCCCAGCCACCGGTCCCGGCGATCCAGGGCGTGGTCCACCCACCCGCCTCCGAGCAGACCAAGGACCGGTTGACCTTCATCGGGCTCTTCCGTGACCCCGTCCCGCTCGGCCGTCCCGTGCGGTGCACCGTGCTCGAACGACCCGGCCCCTACCGACTGGACAGCCCACCTCCCGGGCAGTGGTACGTGCTGGCCTGCTCCCGGGTGCGTGGCCGCCAGGACTACTGGGAGGCCGACTGGACGGACGAGGACGCCCTGATCGGCGTACACGGGCCACTGACCATCAGCCGCCGACCCAGCGCCATCGAGGCCGACCTCCAGCTGCGCCGGATGACCTCCCTGGACCCGCCGATCCTGCTGGCCCTCCCCCAGCCCTGAGCCCGGCGGCCGGCACCCGACCGACCCCGACCTCACCCCCACCCGGCCCGCCGGATCAGCCCGGTGGGCCGGTCGGTGCCGCCCCGCGCAGATCCCGATCGGCACCCCACCCCACATGCCACATTCGGAGAAACCGCGCCCGTCCCAGGCATCACACCATCGAGGTCTCGGCACCCGATCGCCCCCTTGAACTGCACTCGGCGCCCCGCTGCCGCCCATCGGGCGGGAAACCCGCTCGGCAGGTGTGGCGCCACCCGGGAGAACCGGGCGAGCACAGGGTCGTGCCGAAAAGGCACTGCTGCTATCTTCATTTGCCCACGTAAGTTTCAAAACCGGACCGACGGGGCTGTGGGCCGTCCGCACGCGCGGCGCCCGGGCCACCCAGACACGACCGGGTTATCCGGGTCCGTCGTCGTAACCATGGCCACCGTGGTCGTTGAGAGCTGACGGCACGTTGAGGTGCTTCACCGGCAACCAGCGTCCACGACACGGGGAACCAAGGGGCTGGATGGTGGACAACTTAAGCGCAGCGTCGGCGTCGGCAACCCCTCTCGGCGGACGGCAACGGCTGGCCCTCGGCGCCCTCGGCGCGTCCTTCCTGATGGCGGCGCTGGACAGCACCATCATCTATCCCGCCATCCCGAGCATCGCGCAGGCACTGCGACTGTCCACAGCGAGCACGCACTGGCTGATGTCCGCCTTCCTGATCACCTTCGGCGGGGTACTGCTGCTCAGCAGTCGGCTGGCCGAACTCTTCGGTCGGCGTCGGCTGTTCACCACCGGGCTGGCGATGGTGACCGCCGCCTCCCTGCTGTCGGCGACGGCCTGGACCGGGGAAGTGCTCGTCAGCGCACGCATCGTGCAGGGTGTCGGTGCGGCCCTGGTCGCCACGACCGCCCTGCCACTGCTGGCCATGGCCCTCGGCCCCGGTCCGGCCCGGTCCCGGGCACTCGGCTTCTGGACCCTCATCGGCGCCTTCGGCGGCACCGCCGGGCTGCTGCTCGGCGGGCTGCTCACCGACAGTTTCGGGTGGCGATGGGTGTTCCTGCTCAACGTGCCCATCGGGATCGTCGCCGTACTGCTGGTCCCGATCCTGCCGAAGGACCGGTGCGGCCGCTCCGGACATCCGCTGGAGGTGGCCAGCGCCACCTGCCTGATCAGCGCCCTGGCCCTGATCGGCTGGACGATCATCGCCGCGCTCGGACCTGGCGGCCTCACCGGCGGTGTTCTCCTGCGGCTCACCGGGGCGTCGGTGCTGCTGCTGCTCGGCCTGGCCCTCGAGGCGCGCACCGGGCGCCGCCTGATCCGACCCGGACCGCTGCTGTCCGGCAACCGGGTGGGCAGCCTGGGGGTGCTGTTCATCGCCGGCACGGTGATCGAAGGGGTGCTGCTGCTGATCACCCTGTACGGGCAGGAGGTGTTGGGGCTCTCGGCCACCAGGTTCGGTGCCCTGATGACGGCCCTGACCCTGTCCTCGGTCATCGGCTCGTACCTCGGTCAGGCGGTCGTGTTGCGGCACGGGCTGCGGCTGGTGGCCCTGGCGGGCCTGTCCCTGACCGGAGCCGGCCTGCTGGCCCTGGCCATGGTCGACAGTCCGCTGTCCACGGTCTACCTGCTCAGTGTGCTGCCCCTGGTCGGCGTCGGTGCCGGCGCGGCCTTCGTCGCCGCACAGATCGGGGTGACCCTGGATGCCACCGAGGCCGACTCCGCCGCGGCCTCGGGCCTGTCCGACGCCTCGTTCAGCATGGGTGGAGCGCTCGGACTGGCCGCCGTGTCGGCCGTACTCGTCGCCCAGCAGTCCCTCTCGCAGCTGCCGGCACCGGTGGGCGCCGGCCTGCCCACGGCCTTCGCGGTGGCCGCCGGACTCACCGTGGCCGGTCTGGTGGCCGCGCTGCTGCTGGGGCAGCGGAGTGCGCCCGTGGTCGGGCAGGGAGGGTAGCGGTGGATCACGCGCCTCTACGATGACCCAATGGCGCCTCGCGGGTACGGACAGGACTGCTCGATCGCACGGGCTCTGGAGGTGGTCGGCGAGCGCTGGACCCTGCTCATCGTGCGCAACGCGATGGTGAGTGACTGCCGCTTCGAGTCCCTGCTAGACAGCCTCGGCATAGCCCGCAACGTCCTCGCTCAACGACTCAGCACCCTGGTCGAGGCCGGCATCCTGGAACGGATCCCCTACCGGGACCGGCCGGTGCGGCACGAGTACCGCCTCACCGGGCGGGGGCGTGAGCTGGCCCCCGTGCTGGCCGCGTTGATGCAGTGGGGAGAGCGGAACTGCCCCGGCGCCCAACCCTCGCCCGACCGGGCCCTGGTGCACACCCGCTGCGACCATCCGGTGGAACTGGTCCTGCTCTGCCGGTCCTGCGACGAGTCGGTCCCGACCAGCGAGTTGGTGTCCGACCCGGGCGGGCCGGCCACCGGCGACCCGCCGGCCGACAATCGACCGCTGAAGGCTATGGCGGCCACCGGTCCCGATACTCACTGACCCCGAGGGCCACCCACACCTCCGGCTCCGGGCCCAAGATCTCTACCACCTACCATCCTGCTGTGTCGACTGCCATCGGGCCAGGTGCCCACCGGGGCCTGCTGGGTGTCCTCCTCGACGCCGCCGACCGGGCCCCGGAGCAGGTCATCGTGCATGTCCGGGAGGACGGCACGGAGCGTACGGTCAGTTTCGGCCAGTTGCGCGACGAGTCGCTGCGGGTGGCCGGCGGCTTCCGAGCCGCCGGGGTCTCCCCCGGCACTCCCGCCCTCCTGCTAGCCGACGCCGGCGACGATTTCCAGCCGATGTTCTGGGGTGCCCTGGCCGCCGGGCTGGTGCCGGTGCCCCTGCCCCCCGAGACCCACCGGGTACGCGCCGTACGGCAACTGCTCGCCGACGCCGTGGTGGTGACCGACCCCGCCACCGCAGCGGTGGCCGAGGGCCTGGCCGGGCCGGTGCTGCGCCTGGCCGACCTGCGCACCGGCACCCCGATCGAGGAACTGCCCACCCCCGCCGGGGAGGAGGTGGCCTTCCTCCAGTTCTCCTCCGGCAGCACCGGTGCCCCCCGGGGGGTGGAGCTGACCCACGACAACGTCCTGGCCAACCTGGAACAGGCCAGGCTGGCCAGCCAGGCCGGCCCGGACGATGTCCTGGTCAGCTGGATGCCGTACTTCCACGACATGGGGTTGATCGGCACCCACCTCACCCCGCTGGCCGTCGGCCTCAAGCAGGTACGCATCCCTCCGCTGGCCTTCGCCAAACGCCCGGCGCTGTGGTTCACCACCGCCCACCGGCACCGGGCCACCCTGCTGTCCGCGGCGAACTTCGCGTTGGCCCTGGCGGTCCGCCGGGTGCCGGCGGAAACCCTGGCCGGTCTCGATCTGAGTGCGGTGCGCTGCGTGGTGGTGGGGGCGGAACCGATCTCACCCAGGGTATGGCGGTCCTTCCTGGCCCACACCCAAGCCACCGGGCTGAACCCCGCCGCCCTGCGACCGGTGTACGGGCTGGCCGAGGCGACCCTGGCGGTCACCTTCCCCCCGCCCGGCGAGGTGGCCCAACCGCAGGTGCTCGACCGGGCCGAGTTGAGCCGGGGGGTGGCGGTGCCCACCCGGCCCGGCCCGCACGCGGTGGAGCTGATGGACCTGGGCCACCCGGTGACCGGGTGCGCGGTACGCGTCGTCGACGAAGGCGGTCGACCCCTGCCGGAACAGCGGGTCGGCCAGATCGAGGTACGCGGCCCGAACGTGGCCCGGGGCTACCACCGCGATCCGCAGGCCACCCGGGACACCTTCGTCGACGGCTGGCTGCGTACCGGCGATCTGGGTTTTATGCGCCAGGGGCGGCTCTGCGTCACCGGCCGGGCCAAGGACGTGGTGTTCGTCAACGGCCGCACCTTCCACGCCGCGGACCTGGAGTCCGTGGCGGTGGCCACCCCCGGCCTGCCCGGCGAGGTGGCCGTGGTGGTCGGGACGACCGACCCGGACTCCGGTGGGGAACGAATCGTGGTGTTCGTGCCCTGGGCCCGCCCACCGGCCGAGGCGGCTGCGGTGCTGGCCGCGGTGCGGGCCCGGGTGGCGGAGGCCTGCGGTCACGACGAGGTCCGGGTGCTGCCGCTGCCGCCCGGCGCCTTCGCCCGGACCACCAGCGGGAAGCTGCGCCGACGCCGGATGCGCGACCGGTACCTGGCCGGCGACTTCGCCGACCGGGAACGACGCTGGTGCACCCCGGTCGCCGAGGGCCCGGAGGTGGTGGCCGGGCCGGTCCTGTCCGCCGGGCGGTCCGGGCCGCAGTTGGAGGCCCTGGTGCGCGAGGTCTGGGCCCGGGTGCTGGGCCGTCCGCCCGCCACGATCGGCCCGCACGACCGGTTCCTGGCCATCGGCGGGTCCTCCCTCAAGGCCATGGAGGTGCTAGCCGGGCTGGAGGACGCCCTGGGTACCCGGCTGAACCCGGCGGACCTGCGGGACTGCCCCACGGTGGCCACCCTCGCCGACCGGCTGGCCGAGGCACCGCAGCCGCGCCCGACCGAGGCGACCGCCGAGGCCCCGACGCAGGGCCCGACGCCGGTGGCGGTAATCGGCATGGCCTGCCGGTTTCCCGACGCGGACACCCTTGAGCGGTTCTGGCAGCAGTTGGTCGAGGGCGTGGACACCGTCGAGGTGGTCCCGGCGCACCGGTGGGCCTCCTCGGAGGGAACCACCCGGTGGGGTTCCTTCCTGGACGATCCGATGCTCTTCGACGCCGGGTTCTTCGGTCTGACCGATCAGGAGGCCCGGCTCACCGATCCGCACGCCCGACTGTTCCTGGAGATCGGGCACGAGGCCCTGGAGCGTGCCGGGTACGCCGGGCCCCGCCGGCACCGGCACCGCATCGGGGTCTTCGCGGCCGTCGGGGAGAGTGCCTACCCGCAGCTGCTGGCGGCCGATGGGCAGGCCGGTGGGGCGGGCGCCCTGGTCGGGAATCTGCGCAACCTGATACCGGCCCGCTTGGCGCAGACCCTGGACCTGACCGGGCCGGCGATCGCGGTCGACACGGCCTGTTCCTCGGCATTGGTGGCCCTGCACCTGGCCGCCCGCAGCCTGGCAGAGGGCGAATGCGACATCGCCGTGGTCGGCGGGGTGAACCTGAACCTCGCCGAGACCGGGTACCGGCTGCTGGACGCCGCCGAAGCCCTCTCCCCCACCGGACGGTGCCGCGCCTTCGCCGCCGAGGCGGACGGTTTCGTCCCCGGTGAGGGCGGGGCCGCCCTGGTGCTGCGTCGCCTAAACGACGCGCAGATCGACGGGGACGAGGTGCTGGCCGTGGTCGCCGGGACCGCTATCGGCAACGACGGGCGGGCGTTGAGCATCCTCGCGCCTAACCCGCACCGGCAGTGGGAGGTGATCGCGCGGGCGTACCGGGAGGCCGGTGTGGACCCGGGCCAGGTGTCGTACGTGGAGGCCCACGGCACCGGCACCGAACTCGGTGACCCGGTCGAGGTACGGTCCCTGGCGGCGGCCTACCCACCGCCGGCCGATCAGGTGCCGCGCGGGCTGGGTTCGGTGAAGACGAACCTCGGTCACCTGCTCAACTCGGCCGGTTTCCCGGCCCTGCTGAAGGTGGTGCTGGCGCTGCGGCACCGGTACCTGCCGCCCACCCTGCACCACACCCGACCCAGCCCTCGCTGCGACCTGGCCGCCGCCGGTTTCGAGGTGGTCACCCAGGGACGGCCCTGGACCGCACCGGGCCCCCTGGTCGCCGGGGTGAACAGCTTCGGTTTCGGCGGGACGAACGCTCACGCGATCCTGCGCGAACCCCCAGCCACCGTGCCCGGCGGGCCGGGCGGGTCCGGCGGGCCGGAGATCGGCCTGGCCACCCTGAGCGCGCATTCGGTGCCGGCGCTTCGGCAGGCGGCTCGGGACCTCGCCGCCCATCTGCGGGCCCATCCCCACCTGGCCGAGGCGGATGTCTGCGCCAGCTCCGGCACCGCCCGCGACGACGCCGCGTACCGGGTGACGGTCGTCGCCGACGGTGAGTTGGCCGCCCGGCTGGACCGGGCCGCCGAGTTGCTGGATGAGCACCGCGAGCCGGTGGGCCGACGACCCCGGACGGCGTTCGTCTTCCCCGACGGCCCGCCGACCCCGGCGGCGGTACGCGATCTGCACGACCGACTGCCGGCCTTCCGTGACCGGCTGACCGAGGTCGCCGCCCCGACCGTACAGGGCCGACCACTGCTGACCTGGTGTCTGACCGGCTCCGCCGATCCGCAGGTCGCCCGGCAGGTGGCGGTGGCGGTCGGGCTCGCCCTGGTCGGTCAGCTCACCGACTGGGGCGTACGGCCGGACCGGCTGTTCGGTGTCGGCGTCGGTGACCTGGCGGCGGCGGCAGGCCGAGGTGAGCTGGACCCGGCCGAGGCGATTCGCCGCGCCGCCAACGCGACCCCATCGACCGAGCCGGAGCTGCGCATCGCGCTGAAGCAGCTGTGCGCCGACGGGTACGACACCTTCGTCGACCTGGGCGCTTCGGGCCGGCTGCGCGCCGTGTCGCCACACGTCGGGGTCAACCCGGCACGGGTGTTGACCGTCCTGGACGGGCCGCAGGCCACCGAGGCTGTGCTGGCGGCGGTAGGACAGCTGTGGGCCCTCGGTGGCCCGTTGGACCGGGCCGCTCTGCACGCCGGCCGGCGGCGGGTGCCGGTGCCGACATACCCGTTCCAACGACGGTCTCATCCGCCATCGCCGCTGCTACCCCTGCACCGGGTCACCTGGCGGGAGACGCCGTCGGCCACCGGCGGGCCGGGAGCCGTGGTCGGCCGCGACCTGCCGGGCCGGGTGCGGTTGCGCGGCCCGGGTGCCGGCGGTGACCTGGCCGCCCGACTCGCCACGGCACTGCGCGAACGCAGCGTCAGGGTCCAGGTCACACCGCAGACCGACGACGATACGCCGCCGGAGCTGACCGTGCTGCTCGCCGGCGACGCGGTCGACCTGGCGGAGGTGGCCGACCTCGATCGCGCCGTGGCCGACCAGGTAAGCGCGGTGCGTGCCCTGCTCGACGAGCCGGACGACCGGCTGGGGCGGCTACTCGTGGTCACCGAGGACGTCCAGGTCACCGGGCACCACGAGCGTCCCCGCCCGGTGCAGGCGGTGCTGGGCGGACTGTGCGCGGCGCTGGCCGACGAGCGACCGGGCCTGCGGGCCCGGATGGTCGACCTGTCCAGCGTGGACGACCTGGCCGTCCGGGTGGAGGCGGTGTGCCGGGAGTTGTCCGATCTGCACCTGGCCGAGGCCACGGCGCACCCCGCCGACCAGTTGACCGGGCTGGCCTGGCGGGCCGGACGCCGACTCGAACGGCACCTGGTGCCGGTGTCGACCCCGGTTTCGCAGCCGGGTACGGCACCGTCCGATGACGTGCACGTGATCCTCGGCGGTGGTGGCGGGCTCGGCGCCGAGTTGGCCCGTACCCTGGCCCGTCGGAGACGACCCACCCTGCTGCTGGCCGGGCGGTCGGCCCAGGCCCCGGCCGGTCTGCTCGACGAGTTGGCCGCGGCCGGTGCCACCGCTACCTACCAGCGGTGCGACGTGACCGTGCCGGCCGATGTCGACGCCCTGCTCGCCAGGCTGCCCCGGGTGGGGACCGTCTGGCACGCCGCCGGCACGGTCCGGGTCGGCACCCTGGCGGCGAAGTCGATCCCGGACATCCTGGCGGTGCTGGCACCCAAGGTACGCGGCAGCTACCTGGTGGAGGAGTCGCTGCGCCGGCAGGGTCACCACCGGGCGGCGCTCGTCGGTTTCTCCTCGGTCAGCGCGGTGCTGCCCGGCCTGGCCGCCGCGATCGGCGACTACGCGGCGGCCAACGCCTTCCTCGACGCCTTCGCCGCCGCCCATCGGGCGACCGGCCGCCCCTTCCAGGCGGTCGGCCTCGCCGCCGTCAGCGACACGGGGATGGCTGCCCGAGGTAGCGCTCGCCACGACCTC
Source organism: Micromonospora sp. NBC_01739 (assembly GCF_035920385.1). GTDB lineage: Bacteria > Actinomycetota > Actinomycetes > Mycobacteriales > Micromonosporaceae > Micromonospora. The sequence continues at coordinate 2,273,154 of NZ_CP109151.1, forward strand.
CCCGGCTCGCTGACCGCGCGGGCCGCGCTGGACGCCTTGCTGGCTGCCCGGGAGGTCGACGCCGCCCACCTGATCGTCGCGGACCGGCGAGCGTCGACCGCGCACTCGGCGGCCGTCGCCCGACGGGGTCAACACGTCGATGGCCGCGTGCAGGCACACGGCGACCGGTCCGCCGGTCCGGCTGCCCAGCCGGTCGAGCCCGGGACCGCCGAGATCGCCAAGGCGGGCGAGGTTTCGGCCAACAGGTCGGCACGTCATCAGCATTCGGATGTCGAGGAACTGGCGCGACTGCTGCGCCGACTGCTCGCTGAGCCCCTGCACCGCCCCGGCGACCAGATCGCCGACGACGACTCGTTCCTCGCCCTCGGACTGGACTCCCTGGCCGCAGTCGACCTGGTCAAGCGACTGGAGGACGAACTCGGGCGGCAACTGCCGGTCACCTTATTCTTCGAGTACACCACGGTCGCCACCTTGGCCGCCGCGCTGGCGGAACCCGACCCGGGACGACCCCCGGCCCACCCGGCCGCACCGTCGCCGGAGGTGGCGCGCCCGGCGGCGGGCGAGGGATCACCGGCCGGTTCGGTCGCCGAGGGGGAGCCGTTCGCCCTCACTGCGGTGCAGCGGGCCTGGTTCGTCAACGAGAAACTGCACCCGAGCATGGCCGGGTACGCCTTCGTCCGGCAGACCGTCACAGGGCCACTGGAGGCGAGGCTGCTCGACCGGGCCCTGACCGGCCTCGTCGCCCGGCATCCGATGCTGCGGGTGCGCCTCCTCGCCGACGTCACCGCCCCCCGGCAGGTGATCGTGCCCCCGGCCGCCGCCGCGATCAGCCTGGACGTACGGCCCCTGACCGGTGAGCTGACCGCACTGGAGGAGCAGCTCTGCAACACGCCGGTGGATCTGACCCGGCAACCGCCGCTGCGGGCGGTGCTGGCCCAGGAACGATCCGACCGCTCGCACCTGATCCTGGTGCTGCACCACGCCGCCGCCGACGGGTTCAGTCTCCACCTGCTCAGCGAACAACTCTGGGCGGACTACGGCCAACTGGTGACGGGACGCATCCCCACGGTGCCGCCGGCCATCGGCAGTTTCGCCGCCTTCGCCGCTGCCCTCACCCCGCCACGCAAGACGGATCTGGCGTACTGGCGTCGGAGGTTCGACGATCCGGGGTGGACGCTGCGGCTGCCGTACGACGGCGACCCGGGGGGCCTGCCCGCCCCGCCCTGCGTCACCCACACCGACGAACTGGACCCCGCGCTCGTGGCGCGGCTGCGCGAGCGGGCCGCCGACGCCGGTGTCTCCCTGTTCCACCTGCTGCTCGCCGGGTATCTGCGGTGCCTGGCTAGGTGGAGCGGGCAGCGCCGGGTGCCGGTCAACGTGGCGCGGGCCGGCCGGGACGCCCGGATGTCCGGCATCGAACGGCTCGTCGGGCCGTTCGCCGACACCCTGCCGCTGCTGGTCGAGGTGGACCCGTCCGAGTCGGCCGCCCGGCTGGCCGACCGTCTCCGACAGTCCTGGACCGAGGCACAGCGGCACGGCTCGGTGTCCAGCCTGGACCTGGCCCGGCTGCTACCGACGACCGACAGCGGCCCGCGCACCGCCAGCCCGGCCGGGTTCAGCTTCGCCCGGTTCCCGGTCGACACCGATCCCGACTGCCCGGTGACGGTCACCCCGACGGCGGCCGGCTCCGGCTCCGCCGCCACCGGGCTCAGCCTGCTGTGGTGGGAGTCGGGGACGACACTGCGGCTGTCCTGGAACTTCCCGCTGCGGTTGTTCCGACGGCAGACGGTGGCCCGGCTCGCCGCCGAGCACCACCAGGAACTCGTCGACCTCGCCACCGGGCGGCAGCCCGGCGATCAGGATCGCCGCGTACGACCGGAGCCCGCCGCCATGGACGTCAGCGCCCGGATTCGGGCGGTGTGCCGGCGTACCCCGGACGCTCCGGCGGTCACCGACGGTCGGCGTACGGTGACCTACCGGGAACTGGACCAGGCCGCCGACCGGGTGGCGGCGCTGCTGCTCGCCCACGAGGTACGCCCCGGCGAACACGTAGGGCTGCTCACCGCCCCCGGCCCGAATTCGATCATCGGGGTGGTCGGGATCCTGCGCGCGGCAGCGGCCTGGGTGCCGCTGGACGCCGCCCATCCCCCGGCCCGGCTGGACGGACAACTGCACCGCGCCCGCGTCCGGGTGGTGCTGCACGACGACGACTGCGCGACCACGGCCGCCCGACTCGACGGCACGGCGGTCCGACTCGACGGCACGATGACCCGGCTGGACGTCCCGGCGGTTCCGCTGGACGGCCCGACGGTCCGGCCCGGGGATCCGACGGCCGGGCCGGACGACACCGCGTACGTGATCTTCACGTCGGGCTCGACGGGACGGCCGAAGGGGGTGCCGATCACCCACCGGTCGATGACGAACTACCTCGACTGGGCCATCGACACCTTCGGCTACCGCGCCGGTGACCGGCTGGCCCAGACCTCGTCGATCTGTTTCGACGCCTCGGTCCGGCAGATCCTGGCACCACTGCTGGTCGGGGCCACGGTGGTCACCTTCGCCCGATCGGAACTGCGCGACCCGCAGGTGCTGCTGTCCCGGTTGGAGCGGGACCGGCTCACCGTGTGGAGTTCGGTGCCCACCCTCTGGGAACGGCTGCTGCGGGCCGCCGAGGACCGCACCACCCGCGAGGGGGTACGGCCGGATCTCAGTGCCCTGCGGTGGGTCCACGTCGGCGGGGAGGAGTTGTCGCCGGTGCCGGTACGCCGGTGGTTCGACCTGTTCGGTGACGGCTGCCGGATCACCAACCTGTACGGCCCCACCGAGACGACGATCAACGCCACCTGGCATCTGATCGACAACCGCCCCGACGAGGCGGTACGCCGACTGCCGATCGGTCGGCCCGTCGGCGGGGCCCGGATCCGCGTGGTCGACCCGGACGGCAACCCCTGCCCACCCGGGACGGCCGGCGAGCTGCTGATCGGCGGCGTCGGCGTCACCACCGGCTACCTCGATGAGCCCGCGCTGACCGTCACCGCCTTCACCCGGCTCGACGGCGAACGGTACTACCGCAGCGGCGACCGGGTTCGCGCCATCGCCGACGGCACCCTGGAGTTCCTCGGTCGGCTCGACGACCAGGTGAAGATCCACGGGCACCGGCTGGAGCCCGGTGAGATCGAGGCGGTGCTGCGTACCCATCCGGCGGTGACCGCCGCGACCGTGCTGCACCAGGCCGAACCCCATCCACGGCTGCATGCCTTTGTCGCCACCAGACCGGGAACCGAGCCGACGGTGGCCCAGTTGCGTGAGTATCTCGCCGCCCGGCTGCCGGAGCCAGTGGTCCCGGCGCGCATCCATCTGCTCGACACGCTTCCGTTTACTCCCACCGGAAAGGTCGACCGGGACCGGCTGCGTGCACTCGGCGGCTTCGCACCCGCCGCCGGCCCGAAGCGACTCCCGGCACCCGCCGCTCCGGAGCGGCTTGCGGCACCCGCCGGTCCGGACGCCGCTGGCGGCGGACACACCGCAACCGAGGCGAGGCTGGCCCGGATCTGGGGTGAGCTGCTCGACCTGCCGACGATAGCGCCCGACGACGACTTCTTCGCCCTCGGCGGCGACTCCATCCTTGCCCTGGAGGTCTTCGCCCGCGTCCAACAACAGTTCCCGGCCGCACCGAGCCCGACCGTCATCTACCAGCACCGAACCCTGCGGGCTCTCGCCGCCGAGATCGACGCCACCGCTGCCCCGCGCCGTACCACCGACGGCACGGGCCGCACCACCGCAGCCATGGGCCGGGTCAGCGGCCCGGCGGACCGGCCCTACCCGGTGACGGCCACCCAGCGCGGTTTCCTGCTCGCCGACGCCATCGCACCGGGCGACGGCACCGCCTGGCTGGCCCGGCTACGACTGCGCGGCCGGCTCCGTCGCGACGTCCTCCAGCGCGCCGTCGACCTGCTGGTGGCCCGGCACCCGATGCTGCGTACCGTCTTTCCCACCGGGGCCCGTCCCCCGGTCCAGCAGGAGCTTCCCACCTCGCTACGGCTGCCGGTCGGCTACCGGGCGGTCGCCGGCCCCGCCGAGGTGGGCACCCTGGTCGCCGAGGAGCGCGGCCGTCGCTTCGAGCCGTGGGCCTGGCCGCTGCTGCGACTGCAGTTGCTGGGGCTCGCCCCCGACGACCACATCCTGCTGGTGCACGCCCACCACCTGATCGGTGACGGCTACAGCGCGGCCCTGCTCGGCCAGGAACTGCTGACGGTCTACCGCCGGCTGGTGGCCGATCAGCCCGACGGACTGCCTCCGCTGCGCACCCACTTCCGCGACTACGTCGATCTGCTGGCCGAGCGGGCCGCCGGCCCACCCGACCCGGAGGCCCACGGCTGGTGGCGCGGACGCTTCGGCACCCCGTACCGGCCGCCGGTGCTACCCGCCCCCGGCAGCGCGCCCGACCCGGGCGGTACCTCCGAGCCGGTCTGCGGCTTCACCCTGGACGGGACCGTGGTCGCCGGGCTGCGCCGGCTGGCCGCCTCGGCGGCGACCACCCTGTACGCCCCGGTGCTGACCGCGTACCACCGGGCGGTGGCCCGGTTCACCGGACAGGACGACCTGGTCATCGGCCTGGCGCTGACCGGTCGGGATCATCCGCTGCCGGACCTGCACCGGATCTTCGGCCCGTGCGCGGCGATGCTGCCGCTGCGGCTGGAGGGCTCGGCCGGCTTCGCCGAACAGCTCGCCCACATCGGGGCCGAGGTCGCTACTGCCCGCCGGTACGACGATCCGCCGTCGATCGCGGCGGCCGTGCCCACCGGCCCGGGCGGCACCCCCATCGGAGCGCAGTTCTTCTTCAGCTTCCTGGACTTCTCCGCCCGCACCCCGCTACCGGCCGCCGCAGCGAATACGGCATCACGCGAGGTCGTCGATGCACCGTCGCCGACGGTACTCGACACCCCGCCCCCCGTGCCGAGCGATGCCGATCGGCTCAGCCTCGACTGGGACGCCGACAGTGAACTGGCGCCACCGCCCCTCGGGACCGACCTGTTCCTGACCGCGCGCCCCGAGCGGGACGGGCTCCGGGTCACCCTGCGCGGCTGTCCCGCCACAGTCACCCCGGCCGAGCTGCGCCGGCTCGCCGACTGGCTCCGCGCCGACCTGACCGCCGCCGCCGAGCACACCGACCCGGCCCGTGGGGACCAGCCGGCCACGCCGGCCGTGGTCACCGGTGACGCCGCCGTCGTGCCGGCGACGACGGCCGTTCCCGGCCGACCGACCAGGCTGGCCGCGGCCATCGTCGGCTACCTGCCGCCGCCGGCCCAGCTCGCCGCGATCGCCGGGCTGCCCGCCGGCAGCCTGCCCCGGGCCCAGCTACGCGAACTGCTCTTTCCCGGTGGCCGGCCGCGTCTGCTGGAGCAGTTGACCACGCCGCTGGGCGTCTCCGGCTTCGTCTGCCTGCCCCGGTTCGCCGACGAGCTGACCGCCGCCGGGGACGCCCTCGCCGACGAGACCGCCGAGGCGGTGGACCTGGCCGCCCGCCTCGGCGCCCACTGCGTGTCGCTGGCCGGGATGATTCCCGCCCGCACCGGCTACGGCCTGGGGGTGCTGCGCCGTACCCGCAGCGGGGTGGCGGTGACCACCGGCCATGCCGTCACCGTCGTCTCCGTCGTCCGCACGGTGCAGGCCGCGCTGGCCGCCACCGGGCGCAGCCTCGCCGGCCGCGACCTAGCCGTGGTCGGTCTCGGTTCGATCGGGTTCTCCGCGCTGCGGCTGTTGCTCACCCGGGCCGACCAGCCGCCCGCCCGACTCGTGCTCTGCGACGTTCCCGCCGCCGCGCCCCGACTGGGCGAGCACGCCGCGCGACTGCGGGCGGACGGCTTCGCCGGCACCATCGAGGTGTGCCCGTCGGCACCGGGAATCGCCCCGGCCGGCTACACGGCAGACGTGATCATCGCGGCGACGAGCGCGGCCAGCGCACCGATCGAGGTCGACCGGCTGGCACCCGGCACCATCGTGGTGGACGACTCCTTCCCGCCCGCACTGGACACCGGAAAGGCCCTGACCCGGATGCGCCGCGACCACGACATCCTGGTGGTCGGCGGTGGGCTCCTGGGCGTCGGCGAGACCGAACGCGACATACCCGGGGACCTGCCGCCGGTGCCGGTCGACGGCAACGTGCTCGGGCTGCCCGGGACGATCGCCTCCTGCCGGTTGGAATCGCTACTGTGGTCGACCGCTGCGGACCTGCCGCTGGTGCACGGCCTGGTGGACGACGCGACCGCAGCGGCGTACGCGCGGGCGCTCACCGAGGCCGGCATCGACGCCGCGCCCCTGCACCTGCTGCACCACCCGATCGGGCCGGAGTTGCTCGGGAGGTTCGGCCGCTAGTTACTCAGCTGCGCCCGTCGTGGCTCGGCCTTACGCTTCCGACCAGCGGTGGTCGGTCGACGGTGACCGGGCCGGCGGTGCGGTCGAGGTGGTCGGTCTGCGGAGCGGAGATGAGCAACGAGATGGCATGTCACCTGTTCGCGCTCTGCGTCGACGCCCATGAACCGTCGCGGCTCGCGCGCTTCTGGTCGGAACTGCTGCAGTGGAGCGTGACGGACGATCCACTCGACGGAGTCGCCCTTCTGCCCACCGACGACACCGGCTTCCGGCTTCGCTTCCTCGCGCGCCAGGAGCCCAAGATCGGCCAGAACCTGATGCACTTCGACCTGACCAGCACCTCCCTGGAGGACCAGCGGCAGACGGTGGCCAGGGCGTTGGCGCTCGGCGGGCGGCACGTCGACGTCGGGCAGGGCCCCGAGGATCAGCACGTGGTCCTCGCCGATCCCGAGGGCAACGAGTTCTGCGTCATCGAACCCGGCAACAACTTCCTCGCCGAATGCGGGTTCGTCGGCGCGCTGGCCTGCGACGGATCGCAGCAGGTCGGCTACTTCTGGGCTGCCGCGCTCGGCTGGCCGCTGGTGTGGGACCAGGATCAGGAGACCGCGATCCGATCGCCGCACGGCGGCCCGAAGATCACCTGGGGCGGCCCACCACTGATGCCGAGGTTGGGCCGTAACCGCCTGCACTTCGACGTCGTTCCCCCGCCCGGCGGTGACCAGCAGGCAGAGGTCGACCGCCTCCTCGCCCTCGGTGCAACCCGAATCGACGCCGACCTCGGTGCGACCCGCCGGGGCGAGACCGGCCGGGGCGACGCCAGTCTGAGCGAAACCGGCCGGGTGGCGATGGCTGACCCCGACGGCAACGAATTCTGCGTCCTCACTGCCTGACGCGTACTCGCCCTACAGCGTGTGGGAGCCGTTTCGGCGGTATGGCGGTGTCCGGGTGGGTGGGTGACCGTCATACCGCCGAAACGGCGGATCGGTTGAGACCGGGATCAGAAGTCGTCGTCGAAGTTGACCGTGCCAATCACACCGACCTGGTAGGCCGAGACGCGGCGTTCGAAGAAGTTGGACAGTTCCTGTACGTCCTGCAGTTCCATGAAGGCGAACGGGTTCGTCGAGCCGTACATCGGTTCGATGCCGAGCATCGCCAGTCGCCGGTCGGCCACGTGTTGCAGGTACTGGCGCATGTCGGCCAGCGGCATCCCGGAGACGCCCTGCTCCAGCAGGTCGGCGGCGAACTGGACCTCGCAGTCGACCGCCTCGGCCAGCATGTCGCGGACCTGCTGCTCCATCTCGACGTCGAAGAGGTCGGGCTCCTCGGCGCGTACGGTGTCGACCACGTCGAAGGCGAAGGCCATGTGCATCGACTCGTCGCGGAACACCCAGTTGGTGCCGGAGGCCAGCCCGTGCAGCAGCCCTCGGGAACGCAGGAAGTACACGTAGGCGAATGCGCCGTAGAAGAACAGTCCTTCGATGCAGGCGGCGAAGCAGATCAGGTTGAGCAGGAACGCCCGCCGGTCCTCCCGCGTCTTCAGTTCCCGCAACTCGAAGATCGAGTCGATCCACTTGAAACAGAACTCGGCCTTGCGGGCGATCGACGGGATGTTCTCCACCGCCGCGAACGCCTCGTACCGTTGCTTCTCGTCGGGCACGTAGGTGTCCAGCAGGTTCAGGTAGAACTGGACGTGCACCGCCTCCTCGAACAGTTGCCGGGAGAGATAGAGCCGGCCCTCTGGGGAGTTGATGTGCTGGTAGAGGTTGAGCACGAGGTTGTTGGCGACGATGGTGTCGCCGGTGGCGAAGAAGGCGACCAGTCGGGACACCAGGTGCTGTTCGGCCGGGGAGAGCTTGGCCAGGTCGGCGAGGTCGGCGTGCAGGTCGACCTCCTCGACGGTCCAGGTGTTGCGGATCGCGTCCTTGAACCGGTCGAAGAACTGCGGGTAGCGCATCGGTCGCAGGGTCAGGTCCATGCCGGGGTCGAGCAGCATCTGCCGCTCCCCTGGGCTGGCGCCGGTGCTGGTGCTGGATTCGGAAACGGTGGTCACTGGCAGGCCTCGCAGCTTTCGGGGTTCTCCAGGGAGCAGGCCAGTGCTTCGTCATCACTCACCGCGACGATCGGCGTGACGGCGACGGTGGCCTGCTGGATCCGGGTCGCGGGTCGCGACCGCAGGTAGTAGGTGGTTTTCAGCCCGGACTTCCAGGCGTAGAGGTACATCGAGGAAAGCTTGCCGATGGTCGGCGCGCTGATGAACAGGTTCAGCGACTGCGACTGGTCGATGAAGGGGGCACGGGCGGCGGCCAGGTCGATCAGCGCCCGTTGCGGCAGTTCCCACGCGGTGCGGAACAGCTGCCGCACCGCTTCGGGCAGTTCGGCGATGCCCTGCACCGACCCTTCGGCGCGTTTGATCTGCTCGCGGATCGACGCGGTCCACAGCCCGCGCGCCTTGAGTTCGCGTACCAGGTAGGTGTTGATCTGGAGGAACTCGCCGGACATCGTCTCGCGTTTGAACAGGTTGGACACCTGCGGCTCGATGCACTCATAGCAGCCGGCGATCGAGGCGATGGTGGCCGTCGGCGCGATCGCCACCAACAGCGAGTTCCGCAGGCCGTGCGCGGCGATCGTCTCGCGCAGCGCCGCCCACCGCTGCACCTGGGTGACGTCGGCACCCCACAGATTCGGGTGCAGCTCACCGCGCGCGGCCCGGGTTTGCGCGTACGCCGGGTGCGGGCCGAACTGCTGGGCGAGCTGCGCCGAGGTCTCCAGGGCGGTCAGCAGGATCTCCTCCTGCACCCGGCTGGACAGCTCCCGAGCCTGCGCCGAGTCGAACGGCAGCCGCAGAGTGAAGAACGCGTCCTGCAAGCCCATCAACCCGAGCCCGACCGGACGCCAGCGCGGATTCGACGCCGCCGCCTGCTCGGCCGGATAGTAGTTGATGTCGATCACCCGGTCGAGGAACACCACCGCAGTGCGTACCGTAGCCCGCAGTTTCTCCCAGTCGACGCCGTCCGCGGTGACGTGCGCGGCCAGGTTGATCGACCCGAGGTTGCACACCGCCGTCTCGGTGTCGTTGTTGACCTCCAGGATCTCGGTGCACAGGTTCGACAGGTGGATGATGTTGCCCGGTGCGCCGGTCTGGTTGGACAACCGGTTCGCCGCGTCCTTGAACGTCATCCACCCGTTGCCGGTCTGCGCGAGGGTGCGCATCATCCGCCCGTACAGGTCGCGGGCCTTGACCGTCTTGACGGCCTTCTTCTCCGCCGCCCGGTACGCCTCGTCGAACTCCTCGCCGTACAGATCGGGCAACTCGGGGGCGTCGGAGGGGTCGATCAGCGACCAGTCGCCGTCGGCCTCCACCCGGCGCATGAACTCGTCCGGAATCCAGTTGGCCAGGTTCAGGTTGTGCGTACGCCTCGACTCCTCGCCGGTATTGTCCCGCAGCTCCAGAAACTCCTCGATGTCCGGGTGCCACGGCTCCAGGTAGACGCAGGCCGCGCCCTTACGACGGCCACCCTGGTTGACCGCCGCCACCCCGGCGTCGAGGGTCTTGAGGAACGGCACGATACCGTTCGACCTACCGTTCGTGCCCCGGATCAACGCGCCCCGGCCCCGCACCCGCGACCAGGAGATGCCGATACCGCCGGAAAACTTCGACAGCTTCGCCACCTGGTGATACCGCTCGTAGATCGAATCGAGTTCGTCGCGGGGCGAGTCGACCAGGAAACACGACGACATCTGGGTGTGCCGGGTGCCGGAGTTGAACAGCGTCGGTGAACTCGGCAGATACGCCAGGCTGGACATCAACCGGTAGAAACCGATCGCCTCACCCGGCGACTGCGACAACCCGCACGCGACCCGCAGCAGCCAGTACTGCGGGGTCTCCACCACCAGGCGGGTCTGCGGATGCCGCAACAGATACCGGTCCGCGACCGTCCGCAGCCCGAAGTACTCGAACCGCAGATCACCCTCCGGATCGACCGCATCGTCCAGCTTGCGGGCATTGCGGGCCACGAACGCGGCGGTGGCGTCCCCGATCAGCCCCAAACCGTGGGCGTACCGGATCGACTGGCTGAAGCTCGCCACCTGCTGCCCACGAACCTCCTTGTCCACGTACGCGGCCAGCAGCCGCGCCGCCAGCTTCGAGTACTGCGGCTCCGCGCTGATCAACTCGGCGGCCGTCTGGATCGACAACTTGTCCAGCTCAGCCGTGGTCGCCCCGTCGTACAGACCGCTGATCGTCTTCGTCGCCACCCGCAACGGGTCGACCTCGTCCAGGTCGGCGACCCAGCGCTCCACGGCCTTGACGATCTTGTTGACGTCCACCGGCTCGGTGTCGCCGTTGCGTTTACGGACCTGCATCACGTGCCGGCGTTGTTCCGGCCCTGCCTGTTCCCGGGTCACCGTCATGGTCCCTCCTCGTACCGGTCGGTGAAGGTCGACGGGCACGCGGGAGGACGCCGCCGGTCACCGGACGGCCTGACTGCCGTCTATGACCAGCTGATGGCGTCGGCCGTCCCGCGCGGCCTTCGACCGCCGCACACGTACGCGCGCGGCGCGCTGGCAGGTCTTCGGACTCGTGGGCGTGTTAGTGCCTACTGGCCGTCGCTTCCCAGACCTGGCGGGCCCAGTGCTTAGTTGACGGCGGTCGTTCCCACTCACCGCTGCGGGGCAGTCCCGGAATTTCACCGGGTTCCCTCTTGCCTCGGCCGTCGTGGAGTGACGGCCGAACCAGCTGCAGGCAACACTATATATGGGAACGTGCCAGGAACCTCAACACCAGATGGTGTATCGCAGCACGCATCGATCGGACTACCGACCGAGCGCGACGACAGGCGACGACAGCGCCGGACCCGCGCAACTTTCCGAAAACTTCCGGAAGTTCTGGCCATCGGGATGGGCTCGACATAACATGCACGCGCTTGGATCTGTCCGGAAACCCGATGTCAGGCACCCCCACCACTGTCCAATTTGCGTAAGGGACCAGTCGATGCGCCTGTGGAATCCGTCCCATCGATCACGACGCCGATCACGCACTCTCGCCGTACTGTGCTCGGCCGCGCTCGTCGCGGCCGTCACCGTCGCCCCCACCCCGGCCGCCGCCGCCGAGGTCGTGCTCAACAACGACTTCGAGTCCGGCTCGTACGCCCCCTGGGGGCCCCGGGGTGAGGTGACCCTCGCCCTCGCCGAGGAGGGACGCGACAGCGACAGCAGCCTGTCCGTCACCGGCCGCACCGCCGACTGGCAGGGCCCCGCCACCAACGCGACCACCCTGCTGCGGCCGGGCATCCGATACACCGTCAGCGCGTGGGCGAAACTTCCGGCCGGCACCGAGGGCACCGCCGGGGTGCACTTCACCGTCGAGTCGACCCCGGCCGGTGGTGGTGACAACACCTACACCTGGATCGGCGACAACGTCAGCACCACCGCCGACGAGTGGGTACGCATCGGCGGCGAGTACACCCTGCCCACCGGCCTGGACGCCGCCACCCTGTACGTGGAGGCCGAGGGCACCACCCCGTTCCTGCTCGACGACGTGCTGATCACCGCGCCGGAGGACGGCGGCGGCGGACCGGCGCCGGGCACCATCGTCATCGACACCGACTTCGAGGACGGCCTGGACGACTGGGGGCCACGCGACGGCGGCCCGGGGGCCCCGAGCGTCACCATCACCGATGTCGCGCACGGCGGCACCTCGGCCGCACTGGTCAGCGACCGGGTCAACCAGGGTGCCGGGCTGGGTCGGGACGTCACCGGCCTGTTCACCGCCGGGGTGACCTATGAGCTGAGCGCCTGGCTGCGGTTCGCCGAGGGACAGCCGGCCGACCAGATCTGGTTGAGCCTGGCCAGCACCACCGGGAGCAGCCAGTCCTTCAGCACCCTGGCCCAGTTCGAGACGATCACCAACTCGGGGTGGACGGAGGTGACCGCACGGTTCACCATGCCGGCCGCGGACAGCGCCTTCCTCTACTTCGAGACCCGCTGGCAGGGCGAGGACGTGCCCGGCAACACCAGCGACTTCCTCGCCGACGACATCGTCGTACGGGTGCCCGAGCCGCCGGTCATCGAGGACCTCACCCCGCTGCACGAGACCACGGAGTTCCCGGTCGGGGTGGCCATCGACAGCCGGGAGACCATCGGGGCCCCCGCCCAACTGCTGACCCGGCACTTCAACCAGATCACGGCCGAGAACCACATGAAGCCGGAGGCCTGGTACGACGAGGCGGGCAACTTCCGCCCGCACGAGCAGGCGCTGACCATGATGGACTTCGCCCGCGACAACGACCTGCGGGTCTACGGTCACGTGCTGGTCTGGCACAGTCAGACCCCGGCCTGGTTCTTCCAGGACTCCGCCGGGCAGCCGCTGACCACCTCGGCGGCCGACCAGCAGGTGCTGCGGGAGCGGCTGCGTACCCACATCTTCAACGTCGCCGAGTCGATGAGCGAGCGGTACGGCAAGTTCGGCTCCCCCACCAACCCGCTGTACGCCTTCGACGCGGTCAACGAGGTGGTCAGCGACAGTGGCGAGTACAGCGACGGCCTGCGCCGCAGCGAGTGGTACCGGATCCTCGGTGAGAGCTTCATCGACCTGACCTTCACCTACGCCGACGAGGCGTTCAACGAGGTCTACGCCGCCGAGGGCGCGGAGCGGCCGGTCACCCTGTTCATCAACGACTACAACACCGAGCAGAGCGGCAAGCAGGCCCGTTACCTGGCCCTGGTGCAGCGGCTGCTGGCCCGTGGGGTGCCGGTGCACGGGGTGGGTCACCAGTTCCACGTCTCGCTGGCCATGCCGGTCAGCGCGTTGGAGACCGCGTTGGAGACCTTCTCGGACCTGCCGGTCACCCAGGCCGTCACCGAGCTCGACGTCACCACCGGCACCCCGGCCACCCAGGCGAAGTTCATCGACCAGGGCTACTACTACCGGGACGCCTTCCGGATCTTCCGGGCGTACGCCGATGATCTGCTGACCGTCACGGTCTGGGGGCTCACCGACGGGCGTTCCTGGCGCTCCGGCAACGGCGGGCCGCTGCTGTTCGACGACAACCTGCGCGCCAAGCCGGCCTACTACGGGGCGGTCGACGGTGAGCTGCCGGCCCGGCTGCGTACCGCCAACGTCTTCGCCGGTGAGGTGCCGCTGACCGCCGCCGCGCCGACGGACCTGACCTGGCGCAAGCTGCCGCTGCACGAGGTGGAGGACGTCGCCCGGTTCCAGCTGCGGTGGGCGCCGGAGCACCTGACCGCGTACGTGACGGTCGACGACACCACGGTCTCCGACACCGACCGGGTCAGCTTCGTGCTGGGCGGTGAGACCTACCACGTGTCCCGCGACGGCAGCGGTGACGTGCCGGCCGTGGCCGTCGACCGGGAGGGCGGCTACCACCTGGTCGCCCACCTGCCGCTGACCGCAGCGGCCGAGGGTGACACCCGCACCCTGGACGTGCAGGTGCGGGACAACGACACCACCTCCGGGTGGAACACTCCGGGGGCGGTGGGCACCCTGACCCTGGTCGAGGAGCTGTCGTACCTGGAGGTGCGGCAGGCCGCCGAGGCGCCGGTGATCGACGGCTCGGTCGACGCCGCCTGGGCTAACGCCACCACGGTGACCACGGACAAGCAGGTCTCCGGCACCGACGGGGCCAGCGCCCAGGTCCGTACCCTCTGGCGGGGTCAGACCCTGTACGTGCTGGCCGAGGTGACCGACCCGGTGGTGGACGTCTCCGGCTCGGACCCCTGGATCCAGGACTCCGTGGAGATCTACGTCGACGCCGGCAACTTCAAGAACGGCAGTTTCCGGTACGACGACACCCAGATCCGGATCAACGCCGACAACGTGGTGTCGTTCGGCACCGGTGACGAGGGGTTCCAGGCGAACCGGCTGGAGAGCGCGACCGTGCGCACCCCGACCGGGTACACCGTGGAGGCGGCGATCAGCCTGCTCGAATACGGCGGCCTGGACACCTTCCACGGCCTGGACTTCCAGGTCAACGACGCCTCCGAGGGTACCCGGACGAGCATCCGCAACTGGGCCGAGCAGGAGGGTGCGGGCTACCAGAGCACCGCGCGTTGGGGAGTCGGCCGGCTGGTGGCCGGGTCCAATGTCGAGGTGGCCCTGAAGACCTTCACCCGGTGGTACTCCGACAGCGGTGGGGGTTACTGCGCGACCATCACCGCGACGAACACCGGCGACAAGCCGGTCGACTGGTCGGCCACCGTGCAGCTCGAAGGCGACATCTACGACGCCTGGAACTTCAAGCGGGAACGTCTCGCCGACGGTAGCTACCGGATCAGCGGGGTGGACTGGAACCGCACCCTGAAGCCGGGGGCCAGCACCTTCAGCGTGGGCTACTGCGCCAACCTGTAACGCACCGCACGACAGGAGGGCACATCCGGCCGGATGTGCCCTCCTGCGTCACCGGGCCGGTCAACTGCCGGCGACTCGAGTACGTTCGAGGCCGCTCGACGCGTTCGGCCGATCGGCTCAACCGGGTCAGGCGCGGCTGTCGCCGAGGGCCTTACCCACCTCCCGGGCGGACTGCAACGCCCCGGCGTGCATCTGGGCGGCCGTGTCGGTGAAGGAGTCGAGCGCGGGGTTGACCCCGACGAGGGTGAACTCCCGTTCGATCACGGTGAGGTCGGCGCCCCAGCAGTCGGCGATGATCCGACGCAGGTACGGGGTCGAGTGGTCCCACCCCTCGCGGGGAGTTCCGGCACCGTACGCCCCGCCCCGCACGGTGGCGAGCACGGCCGGCTTACCCGCCAGGAACGACCGGCCGGTCACCCGAGGGTCGGCGAACACCACATCCACGTACGTCTTGAAGTGCTGGGAGACGCCGTAGTTGTAGAGGGGTACGGCGAACAGCAGTGCGTCGGCGGCGAGCAACTCGTCCACGAGGGTCGCGGCCAGGGCGACCGCCTCCCGCTGCTCGGCGGTGTGCTCCTCGGTGGGGGTCATGCCGGCGGACAGCGCCGCGGCCCAGAGGGTCGACGGCAGGGTGTCCACCCCGACGTGACGACGGGTGACGGTGTCGCCGGGATGAGTGGCCAGCCACTCCTGCTCGACGAGGTCGGCGATCTCGCGACTGGCCGAACCGTGCGAACGGATGCTGGCGTCGAGACGGAACAAGGCCACTGGGACTCCCGGATGAGTAGGTTCAAGGTTGAACCCACTCTATACGAGTCTGTTCAAGCTTGAACAGAAAGAGAGTTCCCTCACTTCGGCGGCCGGCGGACGCCCGTACCCTTGGGGACATGCCCGAGGAACCTCGGTGGTTGACCGACCACGAGCGCGACGCCTGGCTTGCGCTGGCCAAACTGATGTTCAACCTGCCGGGCGCCCTCGACGCCCAACTCCTGCGGGACAACCATCTGACCCTGTTCGACTACTTCGTGCTCAGCGTCCTGTCCATGACCCCCGGACGCACCATGCGGCTCAGTGACCTGGCCAACCACCTCAGCTGCTCGCTGTCCCGCCTGTCGAACGTCGTCAAGCGTCTCGAACAACGCGGACTGCTCCGCCGCGCGCCCGACCCGGACAGTCCCCGCTACACCATCGCCGCCCTCACCGACGCGGGGTGGGATCTGGTGGTCACCGCCGCCCCCGGTCATGTCGCGGCC
The DNA here is from genome assembly GCF_035920385.1 of Micromonospora sp. NBC_01739. Classification (GTDB taxonomy): domain Bacteria; phylum Actinomycetota; class Actinomycetes; order Mycobacteriales; family Micromonosporaceae; genus Micromonospora. Next base: position 2,289,144 of record NZ_CP109151.1, read on the forward strand.
GTCCGGCACTACGTCATCGACGGTCTGACCCCGAGCCAGATCGACGCCCTGCGTGAAGTGGCCTGCCACGTGACCCGCCAGATCTCCCAGACCTCGGAGACCGGTCCGCGACCCCGGTGACACCCGGTGGCGCGACGTCACGCGCTCGCGTGGGCCTGCGGTGACCGGATGGTGGGGCGGGCCCGACCCCCACCCCACCACCCGGAGATCAGTTCCGCAGGGCCCACTGCTGGTTGGTGCCGCCGTGGCAGGCCCAGAGGTGGACCTTGGTGCCGTTGGCGGTGCCGTAACCGCTGGCGTCGAGACACAGTCCGGACCCGACCCCGGTGATGGTGCCGTTGCTGTTGACGTTCCACTGCTGGTTGGTCTGGCCGTTGCAGTCCCAGATGATCGCCAGGGTGCCGTTCGCGGTGCCCTGGCCGGAGGCGTCCAGGCACTTGTTGCCGTACACCATCAGTTGCCGGCCTGCCGTGTAGGTCCACCTCTGGTTGGTGCCGCCGTGGCAGTCCCACAACTGCGCCTGGCTGCCGTTGGTGGTGCTCGACCCGCCGATCTCCAGGCAGCGACCGGACTGGCCACCGACGATCTGCACGCCCTGCGGTGGCGGGTTGCCGCCCTGCGGCCCGGCGGCGGCCATCACGGCCTGGGCGCCGGCGGGCCAGTTGCCGCCGGTCACGGTCACATTGTTGGAGACGACATTGCCCCGGTCGCCGTTGGTCACATTGGTGCTGCCGTTGGTGGACCAGTTGCCGGTGACGGTGAAGTTGCCCATGTTCTCGGCGAACCAGTAGTTGGCCGTGGCCCAGGTGCCGGTCGAGGAGAAGACGTTGTTGCGGGCGGCGAAGAAGCGGGAGCCCTCGTCGAAGTAGAGCCCGAAGTGGCCGTTGGTCCGCAGGCAGTAGTTGTCGCTGATCATGGCGCCCGGGTTGGCCGACAGGGTGTAGATGCATCCGCCGTCGTTCATCTGCTGCATGACGTCGTGCACGTAGTTGCCGATGACCCGGTTGTTGAGCGCCGTGGTGCCGGTGCTGTAGCGCGGCTGGTAGTCGTACAGCCCTCGGTCGGCGTAGTGGTTGCTGCCCCCGGCGTCGTTGGAACCCCAGCCGTAGCCGACGGACATGCCGGTGTACGGCATGTTGTAGACCTCGTTGTACGAGATGGTGGCGTTGCTGACGTAGGTGGTCAGCACGGAGACGATGCCCCGGTACTCGATGCCCAGGTCGTGCAGGCGGTTGTTGCTGATGGTGATGTCCCGGTTGATCATCCGCTGGTCGCTCGGGTGATGGGCGTCGGCGCGTACCCCGCCGACCACGATGCCCCCGGCCGCGTTGCGGGCGATCTCGGACCTGGTGACGGTGATGTTGCTGGCCCCGAGGCCTACCCCGCTGGCGTGGGCGTTGGCGTCGTTGCCGATGCCGATGGCGGTCTGACCCAGGTTGACGAAGGCGGAGTCGCTGAAGGTGATGCTGTCGGCGGCCGAGATCTGCACCGCGGCCGGCATCTGCTGCCAGTTGGGTCGGGTGGCCTCGAACTGGGGGCAGCCGTTGTGGCAGGAGGTGAAGCTCGGCCAGTTCCAGTTGCCGAAGATGTACGCCCCGGTCTGCTGGTCGACGTAGCCCTGGTTGCTGCTGGCGCCCAGCCAACTCGTGCCGGTGAAGGTGATCCCGCTGAATGACACATGGTGCGCCGGTGCGGCGTAGGTGCCTCCGACCTGGAGCAGGGACTGCAACATGGGCAACTCCACCCGGGCGGTGGACATGCTCTGCCCGGCCAGCGGGATGTAGGACAGCGCCCCGGTGCCGGGGTCGAGATGCCACTCCCCCGGGGAGTCCAGGAACTCGTAGGCGTTGCTCAGGTACAGCGGACCGGGCCGGTGCGGGCTGGTGAAGGTGTCGTACCCGAAGTTGTTGTTGCTCCAGCCGGGCTGCTGCATCCGGATCAGGTTGCCGCTGATGCTCTGCACGGAGACGTACCGGTCGGTGAAGGAGTTGACGCTCTCCATCTGGATCCGACTCTGGTTGGCCAGGTTGTTCAGGTAGCTCAGGGCGCCGTTGGTGAACCGCATGCCGGTGCTGTCGGCGGTGAAGTCGTTCCGGCTGACCTGGGTGCGGGCCCGGGTGGCGAGGGCACCGTCGACATAGAGTTGCCGGGTGTCCAGTCCGGCGCCGACATCGGCCCGCCAGATGTTGCGGCCGGCGTCGACCAGCGACCAGCCGGTGACCGCCCGCGCGCCGCTGATCACCGGCCGGGCCGACGGTGCCGCCTGCCACAGCACCCGGTGGCCGTTGGTGCCGGAGTCCGCAGCGGTGAACCGCAGGGGCGAGGACAGCCGGTACACCCCGTCGGCCAGTTGGACGACGATGTCACCGGACATCGCGCTGTTGATCGCCCGTACCGCGGTCTGGGCGGCGGTCAACGAACACGGCTGGGCCGCGCTGCAACCGCTGCCGGTGCCGGATGGGGCGGCGTACAGGGTGGTGGTGGCCGCCAGGGCCGGTGCGGCGGAGGTGGCCAGGGCGGTGGCGGTGAGCGCGCCGGTGAGCGCCACCGCCGCGATCGCGGCCAGCACCGGTCTCGACGCGGTCGACACGGAAGGTACGGACACGGGGGTCTCCTTACCCGGGACGGATCTGGTGGTGGGTGTGGGCCGGACTCATACCGTCGTCTCGCCGCTCAGCCGAGGATTCCGCGCAGGTAGGCCAGGCCGTCCAGGGCCAGCCGGTCCGGGGAGGGGGCCAGGGGTCGCCAGATGGAGGCGGCGGTGGCGATGGTGTCGTTGTCCGGGGTGAACGACTCGATGCAGACCGCCCCCCGGTACCCGGTGGTGGCCAGCACGGCCAGCAGCCGGGGCCAGTCCAGGTGGTCGGCCCCGGGCGCCCCCCGGTTGGTGCCGCTGACCTGTACGTGTTTGAGGTGCGGGCCGGCGATGGCGAGGGCGGCGTACGGGTCGGCCTCCTCGATGTTCATGTGATAGGTGTCGATCATCAGGCCGACGTTCGGGGGCAGACCGTCGATCAGATCCAGGGTCTGCTCGATGGTGTTGACCACGCTGGTCTCGTAGCGGTTGAGGGCCTCCACCCCGATGGACACCCCCAGCTCCCCGGCGTGCTCGGCGACCGGTGCCAGGGCCTTGCGGAAGTCGGCGTAGCAGGCCGCCCGCTCGGCCCCGGTCATCCGCCAGGTCCGGCCCACGGAGGCGTAGACCGGCCCACCGACCGTCGGGGCACCCAGGGCCGCCGCGGCCGCCACACAACCCCGCAGGTACCCCGCCGTGGCCTCGACGACCTGCGGCGCCGCGTTGACCAGGTCCCGGCCGGGCGGGGTGACCGCGCAGACCCCGGCCGCGCTCAGGCCGTGGGCCGCCAGCAGGTCCCGGGTCCGGGCGGGGTCCCAGTCCCCCGGCTGCTCGACCGGCAGCTCGACCGCGTCGAAGCCGAACCGGGCGATCCGGGGCACCAGCTCGGCCAGGGCCGTGTCGTCGACCGGGGAGGCCCACACCCAGGGGTTGACGCCGATCTCGAACATCGGACCTACTTCCAGCGCTGGGGGTACCCGGGCAGGTCGGTGCAGCCGCACATCGCGTAGTGCAGCGGCGGCATGTCCGGGTCCAGGTAGCTGTCCAGGTTGTCCTGGGTGATCGTCGGCTGGGGCAGCTTCCACGGGCTGGGCACCGGCTGGCCGTCGAGGACCCGCAGGGCCGCGATGATCGGGGTGCGCCACTGGTAGGTCGGGTAGGTGGGTGCGATCGCGGTCAGGCCGGCCTCCTTCCACACCTTCAGGAAGTCGAGCTGGTCCTCACCGTTGATCGGGGGCACCGGCTTGCCGGCGTCCTGGAAGGCCTCGACGGCCGCCACCGCCACCGCCCCGGCGTCCATCCAGACCCCGTCGATGGTGCCGTACCGCTGGAGGTAGTCGTCGACGATCTTCTTGGTCTTGGCCGGGTCGCCGTCGGTGAACTCGACCCCGACCACCTCCACCCCGGCCTTGTCGAAGGCGACCTTGGCGGCGGACCAGCGGGTCTCCAGCACGTCCACCCCGGGCAGGATGCGCAGGGCCAGCACCTTGCCGCCGGGCTTCATCCGCTGGCTGACGAACTCGGCCCCGACGTGGCCGAAGCCGTACCCGCCGATGGGGTTGATGAAGGTCACCGGGCAGTCGGTGTCGACCCCCCGGTCGAAGACGATGACCGGCAGGCCGGTACGGCAGGCCGCCTCGACCGCCGGGGTCAGGGTGGCGGTCGTGTTCGGCGAGACGATCAGGGCGTCACAGTCGCGGCCCAGCAGGTCGTTGAGGTCGGCGATCTGCTTCTGGTCCTTGCCTTCGGCCTCGACGTGCACGAACTCCTTGATCCGGTCGGCCTGCGCGGCCACCTCGGCCTGCATGGTCTTGAAGCCGACCTGCCGCCAGGGGTTGTTCAGGGCCGCGTTGGAGAAACAGATCTTGTACGGGCCGGGCTTCTTGAAGGTCGTGGTCTCCGTCATGGTCGGGTTGAGGGCCTGCTCCCACGGCTTGTCGGCCGGCCCGGTCGCCGTGGCGTCCAGCAGGGCCAGTTCGGCGTCGTAGTCGGCCTGGTCGAAGAACTTCGACTGCTCGCCGGTGCCGGCGCCCGCCGGTGCGGAGGGGCTGCCCGATCCGGTGGCCACCGGGGTGTCCGTGGCGCAGCCGGCGAGGGTCAACAGGGTCACCGCGGCCAGCGCGGTCAGGCAACGTTTCAACGGAGGTCCCCTTATCTGGATGAGAGACGCCGGGCCGTGACCGCCACGGCGATCAGGATGATGGCGCCCTGCACGCTCGGCCGGAGCGCGCCGGAGACGCCGGAGAAGTTCATCAACGCGAAGAGCAGTTCCAGGGCCAGGGCGCCGAGCATCGCGCCGAGCACGGAACCCCGGCCGCCACCGAGGGCCACCCCACCGAGGACGACCGCGGTGATGGCGCCGAACTCCAGGCCCGCGCCGGCCTGGAAGGACACCCCGCCGTAGCCGCCGATCAGGATCGCGGCGACCGCCGCGGCCAGGCCACTGAGGACGAAGGCGATGGTGCGGGTACGCCACACCCGTACCCCGCTCAACTCGGCGGTGCGGGGGTTGTCGCCGACCGCGACCAGGGTCCTACCGAAGTCCGAGCGCATCAGCAGCATCGCGGCCGTCGCCAGGACCAGCAGGACCAGCAGGGCGTACGGGATCCGGCCTAGCAGCGGCACCTCCTCGACGGCGCGTCGGCCCAGTTGGCGGAACTGTTCGCTGAGACCCCCCTTGGGGGCGCCGTCGGACCACAGGTAGACCGCCCCGACGAGGATCAGGAACATCCCGAGGGTGGTGACGAATGAGGGCACCCGCAGCCGGGTGGTGATCAGACCGTTGACCAGGCCGACCAGGGCTCCTCCGGCGAGCAGCACCAGCACCACCGGCCATGTCCGTGACCCGTCGCTGTCGATCAGCCGGGCGGCGACCACGACCTGCGCGGTGACCAGGGATCCGACCGAGAGGTCGAACTCGCCGGAGACGATGACGAAGTACTGGCCGGCGGCGAGCAGGATGATCGGCGCCGACCGGCCGAGGAAGGACATCAGCGACGACGGGGTGAGGAAGTCGGGCTGCCGGATCCCGATGAGCACCAGCAGCACCGCCAGCAGCGCCAGGATCGGCAGGAGTCCACCGGGCCACCGCCACCGGGCGTGGCGGGCGACGGTCTGGGTGCTCACGGGGCCGCCTTCCGCAGGGTCCGCCGGGCGTAGACGGCCACCGCGGCGATGATGATCACGCCTCGGACGACCTGCTTGGCGAAGGAGTCCACCGCCAGCTGGTTGAAGATGGCGTCGATGCCGGCCAGCAGCAGCACCCCACCGAGGGTGCCGACCACCCCGCCCCTCCCGCCCGCCAGGGCGGTGCCGCCGATCACCACGGCCGCGATCGACTCCAGGTCGTAGAGGCCCTCCGTGCCGACCCGGGGTGCGCCGGAGCCGAGCCGGCTGGCCAGGTAGATCCCGGCCAGCCCGGCGCACAGCGAGCAGAGCACATAAGCGGTCACCCGGACCCGGTCGTTGCGGACCCCGGAGAGCCGGGCGACCTCCGGATCACCGCCGACGGCGATCAGGTGGTGACCGAACCGGGTCCGCGACAGCAGGAGCCAGCCGGCCCCGGCGACCAGGAGCAACAGCAGGAAAGCCAGGGGTACGGGTCCGACCCGCTGGTAGCCGAGGGTCTGCACCAGGGCCGGGGCGGTGCTGCCGGCCGGACCGTCGTACCTGCTGTCCAGGTAGCCCTTGAGCAGCAGCCCGACGCCCAGGGTGGCGATGAAGGAGTTGATCCGCAGGGCGGTGACCAGCAGTCCGTTGAACAGCCCGATGCCGGCGCAGACCAGCAGGGTGAGGCCGATCGCGGGCAGCAGGGCCCCGTCGCGGCCGTTCATCGTCTCGGCCGCCACCAGGGTGCTCAGGCTGACCACGTACGCCACCGACAGGTCCAGCGAACCGCCGAGGATGACCAGGGTCTGCCCTACCGCGACGAACCCCAGGCCGGTGGCGACATGCAGCAGGCTGACCGTGGTGGACTGGTTGAACAGTTGCCCGCCGTCGATCGCGACGACCAGCCAGCCGATCGCCAGGGTCAGGCCCAGGGCCACGAAGACCCCCGGCACCGGTCGGCGGGCGGGCGACAGGGGCAGGGCGCTCACGCCGCCGTCTCCCGTACGGTCCCGACCGCCAGGGCCAGCACGTCCTGCTCGGTGGCCCCGGCGGGCAGTTCACCGGCGATCCGACCGTCCCGCATGACGATCATCCGGTCGCTCATGCCGAGCAGCTCGGGCAGCTCCGAGGAGATCATCAGCACGGCCGCGCCGTCGCGGGCCAGTCGGCGGACCAGGTCATGGATGGCCGACTTCGCCCCCACGTCGATGCCCCGGGTGGGTTCGTCGAAGATCAGGATCCGCGGATCGACGGCCAGCCAGCGGGCCAGCACGACCTTCTGCTGGTTGCCGCCGGAGAGGTAGCGGATCTCCTGGTGGTCGCCGGCCGCGCGGACCTCGACGGCGGCCAGCAGGTCCCGCACCCGTACGGTGCGGGCGGCCCGGCCGGAGCGGCGGGCGAAGACCGCACGGCTGGCCAGCAGGGCGTTGTCGAGCACCGACTGGCGGGCGACGATCCCCTCACCCTTGCGGTCCTCGCTGACGTAGGCGATCCGGGCCCGCATCGCCGTACGCGGGGAACGGATCCGGATCGGGGTGCCGTCCACGGTGATCTCGCCCGTGCTGAATGGCACCGCCCCGAACAGGGCCCGGGCCAGCGCGGAGCGCCCGGAGCCTTGCAGGCCACCGACGCCGAGCACCTCCCCGGCGCGCAGCACCAGGTCGATGTCGCGCAACTTCCGGTTGCCGCCCCGGTGTACGGCCAGCCGGGCCGGGCCGATCTCCTGCCCGATGGCCCGGTCCGGGTAGTAGTGCGACAGCTCCCGCCCGACCATGTGCCGCACCAGGTCGGCGGGGGTGGTGTCCGGGGTACGCAGGGTGGTGACCCGTCGACCGTCCTTGAGCACGGTGATCCGGCCGGCCAGGTCGAAGACCTCGGTGAGCCGGTGCGAGACGTAGAGGATGCCGATGCCCTGCTCCTGAAGGCGGCGTACCAGGCCGTAGAGCAGGGCCACCTCGTGGTCGGCCAGGGCGGCGGTGGGTTCGTCCATGATGATCAGTCGGGCGTCCAGGGCCAGGGCCTTGGCGATCTCGACGACCTGCTGTTGGGCGACGCTGAGCCGGCTGACCGGGGCCTCGGCGGGCAGGTTCGTCTCCCCGACCGAGGCCAGCAGGCGTCGGGTCGAGTCGAGCATCCGCCGCCGGTCGACCAGGCCGCGGCGTACCGGCTCGTGGCCCAGGTACACGTTCTCCGCGACGGTGCGCTCCGGCAACAGGTTGAACTCCTGGTGGATGATGCCGATGCCGGCCCGCTGGGCCGCGCGGGGGCTGTGGAACACCTGTGGCGCTCCGGCCAGGTGGATGGTGCCGGCGTCCGGGGAGTACACCCCCGAGACGATCTTCATCAGGGTGGACTTGCCGGCGCCGTTCTCGCCGACCACGGCGTGCACCTCGCCCGCCGCCACGTCGAGGTCGATCCCGTGCAGGACCCCGACGCCGAGGAAGGACTTGCCGATGCCGCGGAGGGCGAGCAGGGCGTCCGAGCCTCGATCTGGCATCGCCAATCCTCACGCATAGTAGTCAGAGGCGAGGGCTTTCCACGGCTTCCGGCCATCCTCCGGCCGCCGACCCGCCCGGTTCCCGCCTAGCAAGCGGCACTTTGTGTGGTCGTGCTCAAACTTTCGCTTGACATGACCAAAACATCACACGTATGAAGATAGATGTTCGGGTATGAGTTCGCAATCCCCTACCTGGCAGCGGCTTTGGATCTAGCGACAGGCCAGGTGAGGGCGAATCGCGGTGCATCCAGAGGGCAGGTCACCGCCGTGCGCGGCACCGCGATGTTGTCGTTAACATATGCGATCTTCTATAAATAGAGCACCAGGCCCGACCCTTGACCACCACGGGACAGTCGCCGCCCGGGCATGACGCTGCGTGACCGCCGGCTAGGCCACCTGCCGGCAGGACGACGCGACGGTCGCCGACCCGCACCACACCACCACAGGTAGCTCCGCCCGCCCCGAAGGAGACGCTATGCGTCGCAGAACACCAATCGTCGGTGTGATCGTGGGTCTGTTACTGGCCCTCGCGCTGGTGAATCCCGCAACGGCGGCGCCCGCCTTCCGGGCGCTGTTGTTCACCAAGACCACCGGCTACCGGCACGACTCGATTCCCGCCGGGGTCTCGATGTTCCAACAGCAGGCCGCGGCCGACAACTTCGAACTGGTGCACAGCGAGGACTCGTCCGTCTTCACCCCGGCCAACCTGGCCACCTTCGACGTCCTCATCATGTTCCAGACCTCCGGCATGGTCTGGACCTCGGCCGCCCAACGCCAGGCCGTGGAGGGGTATCTCGCCTCCGGCAAGGGAATCGTCGCCGTCCACAACGCCACCGACATGGGCATCGAGGGCGAGTACCCCTGGTGGGACCAGACCATCAACGCCGGTGCCCACATGCCCGAGCACTCCCCCGGGGTGCTGCCCGGCACGGCGATCGTGGCCGACAAGAAGCACCCCTCCACGGCCGGCCTGCCGGACCGCTGGAACCGCAGCGAGGAGTGGTACAACTTCGACAAGAACCCCCGGGGCGACGTGCACGTGCTGGTCACCGCAGACGAACGGACCTACAACCCGGGATCCCGGGCGATGGGCCCGGACCATCCGATCTCCTGGTGTCGCAACGTCGGCGGCGGTCGGGTCTGGGCCACGGCCATGGGCCACGCCATCGCGTCCTACAGCGAGACCCACTTCCGCAACCATGTACTCGGCGGGGTCAAGTGGGCCGCCGGCAACCAGCCCGGCGACTGCGGCGGCACCGTCTGGGGCAACTTCGAGAAGCGCACCCTGGACGACAACACCGTGGACCCGATGGCGTTGGCGGTGGCACCGGACGGCCGGGTGCTCTACGTGCAACGCGGCGGCCAGCTCAAGATCTTCAAGCCGAGCACCAACAGCACGGTCACCGCGGGCACCCTCAGCGTCTACACCGGGGGCGAGGACGGGCTGACCGGACTGGCCCTGGACCCCAACTTCGCCAGCAACGGGTACGTCTACCTGTACCACTCACCGGCCAACAGCAGCACGGACATCAACCGGTTGTCCCGCTACACCCTGACCGGTGACACCTTGAACATGTCCAGCGGGGTCACCGTCATCGACATCCCCGCCTACCGGGACCGGACCTACCCGGAGCCCGGCCACACCGGCGGGTACATCGACTTCGGTCCGGACGGCAACCTCTACATCGGCACCGGTGACGACGTGGCACCGAACCTCGACCCGAACTGGCAGGGCTACGCCCCGCTGGACTGGCGGTCGGGCAAGCACATGCTGGACGCCGCCCGTACCGCCGGCAACACCAACGACCTGCGGGGCAAGCTGCTGCGGATCCGGCCCTCGGCCGGTGGTGGGTACACCATCCCGTCCGGCAACCTCTATCCGCAGGGCACCGCGCAGACCCGTCCGGAGATCTACGCGATGGGCTTCCGCAACCCCTTCCGGTTCTCCATCGACCCGGCCAACGGCTGGGTCTACCTGGCCGACTACGGGCCCGACCGCAATCCCCCGACCACCAACCGGGGCCCGGAGGGTCTCGTCGAACTCAACGTGATCAAGGCCCCGGGCAACTACGGCTGGCCCTTCTGCCACGGCGACAACCAGCCGTACGCGCCGTACAACCCGGACACCGGTGCGGTCGGCGCCAAGTTCAACTGCTCCGTCCCGGTCAACAACTCCCCCAACAACACCGGTCTGACCAACCTGCGACCGGTGGTGGCCCCCAACATCTGGTACGGCTACGGCACCTCGCAGACCTTCCCGGAGCTGGGCTCCGGGGGCTCGGGGCCGATGGGTGGACCGGTCTACCGGTACGACCCGGCGAACCCCTCGCAGACGAAGTTCCCGCCGTACTACGACGGGGTGCACTTCTTCTACGAGTGGTCCCGCAGCTACATCAAGGAGGTGCACTTCGACTCGGCCACCGCGGTCACCCGGACCAACCCCTTCCTGACGACCAGCCGGTTCAACAAGCCGATGGACCTGGAGTTCGGCCCGGACGGTTCGCTGTACCTGCTGGAGTGGGGCACCAACTTCGGCGGCGGCAACAGTGACTCCGGCCTGTACCGGATCGACTACGTGCAGGGTGGGCGCTCTCCGATCGCCAAGGCCACCGGCACCCCGACCAGCGGCAACGCCCCGTTGACGGTGCAGTTCTCCAGTGCCGGGTCGATGGACCCCGACCCCGGCAACACGCTCAGCTACCAGTGGACCTTCGGTGACGGCACCACCTCGACGGCGGCCAACCCGTCGAAGGTCTACACCAGCAACGGCAACTACACCGCCCAGTTGAAGGTCACCGACAACACCGGCAAGAGCGGCTTCGCCAACGTCCAGATCACCGTCGGCAACACCGCCCCGGTGGTCACCATCACCACCCCGACCAACGGTGGGATGCTCACCTTCGGTGACCGGGTCTCGTACCAGATCAGTGTCTCCGACCCCGGCGGGGACCCGGTCGACTGCACAAAGGTCTTCCTGAACCCCGCCCTGGGCCATGACGATCACGCACACGAGACCACGGACTATCCCGGCTGCTCGGGCACCATCCCGACCGACCTGCTCGGCGGGCACCCGGACGGGGCCAACCTGTTCTACGTGCTCAACGCCCGCTACACCGACAACGGTGGGGCGGGTGGGGCGGCGCCGCTCACCGGCCACGCGCAGGTGATCCTCCAGCCCAAGCACAAGCAGGCGGAGTACTACAGCAGCCAGTCCGGTACCCGGGTGATCGACCAGGCGGGCGCGCAGAGCGGCAAGCGGATCGGGGACATCTCCAACAACGACTGGGTGGCCTTCACCCCGATGAGCCTGTCCGGGATCACCACGGTCAGCTACCGACTCTCCTCCCCCTCGGGCGGCGGCACCATCGAGCTGCGGGCCGGTTCACCCACCGGCACCCTGCTGGCCACCACGCCGGTGCCGAGCACCGGGGGGTGGGACAACTACCAGTCCACCCCGCCGGTGAACGTCACCCCCCTGGCCGGTACGCACACCCTGTACCTGGTCTTCAAGGGCAGCGGGAACAACTGGTTCGACCTGGACTCGCACACCTTCGGTGGCCCCGGGGTCGGCACCGGCGGCCCGGTCACCCCACCTCCCGGTGACGGGGTGGCGGGCAAGACCTGGACGCTGACCGCGCAGCACAGCGGCAAGCTGATGGATGTCAGCGGGGTCTCCACCGCCGACGGCGCCCAGATCCACCAGTGGGCGGCCACCGGCGGCAACAACCAGAAGTGGCAGGCCGTCGACGCCGGTGGTGGCGCGGTCTATCTGAAGGCGGTGCACAGTGGCAAGTGCGCCGAGGTGATCGGTGGCTCCACCACGGCGGGCGCCTTCCTTCAGCAGGCCACCTGCAACAACAGCAACCAGCAGAAGTTCACCGCCACCCAGACGAGCACGGCCGGGGTCTACACGGTGAAGAGTGTGCCGAGCGGGCTCTGCCTGGATGTCAACTCCGCCGCCACCACCGACGGGGCCCGACTGTTGCAGTGGACCTGCCACGGCGGCACCAACCAGCAGTGGCGGTTCAGCGCGGCCTGACCGGCCACAGCTGACCGGTGACAGCACCGATCGGGACCGGCGTCGCACCACGGCGCCGGTCCCGACACCCGCTACGGCCGTGGACCATGTCGGTCATCTCGCGGACGCTGTGCCAGATCGTGAAGGTGGAAAAGGTGTGGCTGGGAGTGCCAACACCACGAAGGCATTTATGGGTTTGTATGGGATTTCCCCAGCCTGCCCCCCACCGCGCGACCCTCGTCAGCAAGACCCGCCCGCAGACGGGCGCTAGGCGGTTTCACAAGCGCTGGGGAGGAAACGATGCTGAGATTGCTACCGCGAAAACGCCGAGCACGACTCGGGCTGATCAGCGCCACGATCGCGGCTGTCCTACTGACAATGGGAGTCGTCCACACGGCCAGTAAAGCGGAGCATCCCGCCATACAGGAGAATCCCCTGACCTGGAATGCGCAGATCGTCGAGGCTCCGCGGCCATCGCTGGACGGGTGCTTCAACGCGACCTATCCCAAGGTCGAATGGCGGGAGACCGCCTGCGTGGATTCGCCGGCGATCCCGATGTCCCCGAACCGGGTACCGGCTGCGCGGCGGGACATCGGTGGTGGCACCGGGATGGGCATCGTGACGGAGCGACCCGCGGATGCCGGTGACATCACCAGGGCGACCGGCACGTTCGAAGACGTCAAGGACAAAGACCTGCTGACGGTGAACTCCTCCCCGACCAGCGGGCCGGTGATGGCGAACAGCTACACGCTCCAGCTCAACACCAACCGCCTCAAGGTCGAGGAGTGCGACAGTTCACCGACCCCCGCGTTGTGTGAGGGCTGGAAGCAGTTCATCTTCGCCAACACCCCGCAGACCGTTCCGAATGAGCTGCCCAGCCGTCTCTACATCGACTACTGGTTGCTGGCTTACAACCCGGATGCGAGCCAGGGCAAGCCCTGCCCGACGGACTGGACCGAGGTTCCGGACGACGGCGAGGTCCACTGCTGGCTGAGGCGTGAGAGGGCGGCGGGCCCGCTTCCCTACGTACCGATCAGGAACATCGCGCTTCCGGGCTTCAAGCTGGAAGCGGAGACGCAAACGCAGACGGTCGGCGCGGAAACCGTCGTCGTCGACGTGGTCACGTTCAACGATGGGAACCAGAACGCCGCCTCGACGTCCAGTTCGGACGTCTTTCATGTGCTGGACGTGCCGTCGCAGCCCGGCCAGGCGGGACCGGGATGGACGCAGGTCGAGTTCAACGTGTTCGGCTTCGGCAACGGATCCACAGCCGTCTTCAACAAGGAGGCCGACTTCAACCTTCGCACGACGATAGTCGACGGCAGTCCGACCAAGCCCATCTGCAAACAAGAGGGCTTCAGCAAGGAGAGGAACAACCTCAACTTCGGCAAGCCGAGTGCGACCCCCACATCGCCGGCACCGGCCCTCATCATCAACCAGGCAGCCAAGAATCGGGAGCTGGCGGGCTGCCTGGCCGCCGTCGCCGTCGGCGACACTCACCAGTACACCTTCGCCGGTACGTACTACGACTTCCAGGCTACGGGTGACTTCGTCGAGGCCCGGGCCGGTACCACGTTCGAGGTGCAGACCCGCAAGAAGTCTGGCGCCCCGACCCGGCCCAACGCATCGGTGAACCAGTCGGTCGGCGTGCGGATGGGCAACACCAGGCTGGCGGTGTGCTCCGGGACCCGTCTGGTCGTGAACGGAGTCGACACCAACCTGCCCTCCGGCGAATCACTGCTGCTTTCCACCGGAGTGGCGATCCACCGCGTAGGCGACGTCTACACGTTCCGGGACCCGTCCGGCAACCTCGTCCGCAGCACCGCCATCGCCGGCACCGTCCCGTACGTGAACCTGGGCATCAGCCTGGACTCCGAGACCCCGGCGGTGCGCGGCCTGCTGGGCAACCACAACGGTGACCCCCACTTTCTCGAAGCCAGCAACGGCGACCCCCTGCGCGTGCCGCTCTCCTTCGCCGACCTGTACGGGGTCTTTGGCAACAGCTGGCGGGTCAGCCACACCACCTCACTGTTGCGCTTCTGCGAAGCCGTCGACGTGGGCAACCCGGCAGCGCCCTTCTACTCCCACCACCTCCCCGCGAATGTTCTTCAACCGGCGAGGGAGTACTGCGCCACGCTACGCCTTGAGCCGATGTGGAATGTCTCATGCGAGCTGGATGTCGCCGTACTCGGCCGGCAGGCTGCTGATGTCTTCGTCGGACTTCCAAAGGCCGCGGTGGACGGCAACCCCGCGCCGCCATCCCCGTCCCCATCGCCCACCGGAGGCAACAGCGCCTGCCGGATCGCCTACACAGCCCACTCCAACCCGACGTCCGCCGGCTTCACCGGCAACGTGACCATCACGAACACCGGCAACACGCCCGTGCACGGGTGGACGCTGACTTTCTCGTTCACGAACGGGCAGCGGATCACCAGCAGTTGGAACGCCGGCGTGACGCAGTCCAACGCGTTGGTGACGGCACGGAACCTCAGCCACAACGGCACGCTCGTACCCGGTGCCTCCACGTCCTTCGGCTTCCTGGGCAATAGCGGCATCTCCAACCCGCCACCGGTGGGGTGGACGCTGAACGGCACCCCCTGCACCACCTGACCCCACGGGGGGTTGGTCATTCTCGACCACTCCCGTAAACGCGAGATCCCCGGGTTGGGAGCCACCGGGCGGGCTTCCCGGGGATCTCGCTCAGGTGTGGATGCCGACGTTGTCGAGGGCGGCCAGGCAGGCGCGGATCTGGTCGACCTCGGGCGTACCGAGGTCGGTGAAGATGGCGAGGGCGTGGTGGTAGTGAGCACGGACCTGGTCGGGATGGCCGAGGGCGCGGTGGGCATTGGCCAGCCCAGTGTGGGCGCGGGCTTGCTGGTCGCGGGCACCGATCTCGGCGGCGATCCGCAGCGCGGCGGTGTGATGGCGAAGAGCGTCGGCGGGGTGGCCTGCGGCGAGCGCGGCCTCGCCGATGCCGTTGAGCGCGTATGCCTCGCCGTGCCGGTCGCCGGTCGCCCGCAGGATCGTCAGGGCCTGATGGTGGTACTCGGCGGCCTTGGCGGGCTCGCCACGAGCAGCGTGGAGGGTGCCCAGCCCGTCCAGCGTCCAGGCTTCGCCGTTGCGATGCCCGGCATGACGAAACAGGGCGAGCGCCTGGGCCAGGCTTTCGGCGGCCGCCCCATGCCGACCCAACCGCGTGTCGACCTCCGCGAGGTTGACCAGCGACACCGCCTCGCCGGCCCGGTCTCCGGTCTCTCGGAACAGGGCGAGCGCCTGCCGCAGGTGCGTGGCGGCCTCGCCGTACCGACCCGTCTTCTGTTCGATGTCGCCGAGGTTGGTCAGCGTGCGTGCCTGACCGACCTTGTTGCCGGCTCGCCGGTGCAGGATCTCGCCCTGCGTGAAGTGGGCGGCGGCCTCGCGGTAGCGGCCGAGCCGCTGTTCGGCGATGCCGAGGTTGGTCCGGGTCCGGGCCTGCCCGGGAGCGTCGCCGGTCTGCTCGAACAGGAGCAGCGCCTTGGTGAAGTGTTCGGCGGCGGCCTGATGCTGGCCGCCCCAGAGATAGGCGACGCCAAGGTCGGCGAGAGCGTGGGCCTGTTCGGTGACGTCGCCGATGTGGCTGGCGGCACGGCGGGCATGACTGTGAACGGTGATGGCGTCGCTGTTGTGGCCACCGGCGAAGTACTGGACCAGGACGCGGGAGAGCCGGATGGCGTGGGCGGGCCAGCCGTGGGTGGCGGCGTGGGCCACGACGGTGACCAGGGCTGGCCGTTCGGTGTCGAGCCAGATGCGGGCGGTGTCCGGGTCGGTCAACTCGGGCACGGGGGTACCGGACAGGGCGACGCGGGGTCGAAGGTGCGCCTGGGCGGGGTGCAGAGCGTCCATCGCGGAGGCGGCCGTCGCGAGATAGTGATCGAACAGGCGGGTCAGGGCCTCGCGACGGTCGCGCGGGCGGACCTCGTCGTGGGCTCGGGTGGTGGCGTACGTGCGGACGAGGTCGTGAAAGGTGTACCGGCCCGCGTTGGACTGGTGCAGCAGGTGGTCGCGGCACAGGCGGTCCAGATGGGCACGGGTGACCTCGATGTCGGTGCCGGCCAGGGCAGCCGCGGCGTAGGCGTCGCTGTCCTGCCCGGGGTGCAGCGCCAGCAACCGGAGCAGCTGGCGCTGGTCGGCGGGCAGGCGGTGGTAGGACAGGTCGAGGGCGAGTTCGACACCGGTTTCCAGGCGTCGCTGGTCGTGGCGTTCGTCGAGCCGGTCGGCGTGATCGGTGAGGGTCCAGTCGGGTGTGGCCCGCATGTGTGCGGCCGTCAGGTCCAGCGCCAGCGGCAGGTAGCCGCAGCGCCGTGCGATACGGGCGGCAGCGGTGCGATCGTCGCCCACCGGAACCTGGCCGGCGGCGTGGGCCAGGTATCGAACAGCCTCGTCCGCTGCGAACACGTCGATCACCAACTGCGTGGCCGAGGGCAGGTCGGACAGGCTTCGCCGGCTGGTGATCACGGTGAGACAGCCGGGCACCTCGGCGAGCAGCGGGCGGAGTTGGTCGAGGTCTGCGGCGTTGTCCAGCACGATCAGGGTGCGGGTACCGGCGAGCCGGTCACGGTAGGCCGCGGTGCGGGCCTCCAGAGCGTGGGGGATGCGCTGCGGCGGTGCACCGAGCAGCCGCAGGAAGCCGTCCAGGACGGCGGCCGGGTCCGCTGGAGGTCGAGCGGGGTCGGGGTGAAATCCGCGCAGGTTGACGAAAAGCGCCCGATCAAATCGACTCTCCCGGATGAGAATATGCCCGGCGTGAATGGCGAGCCGGGTCTTACCGACGCCGGCCATCCCCTCTATCGCCGAGATCGCCACCGCGCCGTTGCGGCCGAGAGCGCGGCGGAGTTGATCGAGTTCGGCGGTACGACCGGTGAACCCGGCCAGGTCGGGTGGCAGCCTGTCCTGGACCTGTACCACCACGGCGGCCAGGGCCTCCCCGCCGACCACCCGCAGCGCCTGGCGCCACTGGTGCACGTACCCCTCGTCCGGGTGCAGTGCCTGCACGACCGCGGTCACGAGGTCGGTGTTCAGCCGTCGCCGACCGGGTTTGAAGCAGTCCACGACCGTGGGTCGCTTGGTCAACTCGCCGGTCGGGCGACCGGCGGCCCGCCACGCGTTGTTGACCTGGCCGGTGATCCATTCGTAGGACGGGTTTCCCGCCCAGACCTTCAACGACCGCAGCCCTGCGACCAGCTCATCCAGCGTGCGGGCCCGACCCGGGTCGGGCATTGCGGCGGATACTTCCTCCGCTCGGGTAGCGGTCATCGGTAATCCCAAATACATTGACGTGCAACAATATTTAGCTCATTGTAGCCACGCCGGCGCAGAGGGCGCCCCCTACGAAAGGCGGACCCCTGTACCTGGATCACCATCACCCCACCCGAAGGCGAGACCGTGCTGTGGATCAGGGCTGGGAGGCCACGGTGAGCTTTGCGATGTCTGGGGCATAGACGGTCATCCAGTGCGGATGCAGCCGGTAGTAGACCACGTCGTTGTCCCAGTCGAAGAGGTCGTCGCCGTAGAAGTCCTTCAAGTACGCGAGTACGTCCGGCCAGTCCGTGGCCTGGTCGCCGTTGCGGGGGTTGAGGATCTCCACCTTGCCGTGTGTGAAGACGCCGAGGTCCTCACCGCGCATGTGTGCGGCGCTGGCGGCGGGTCGCGCCGCGAGGTGGCGCGCCTTGGCGGCGTCGGGAGCCGTGCCGAAGTACCACTTGCCTCGCAGGAAGTGCCCGTCGACACCGCTGATCCGCGGCTCACCCTTCGCTGTCACGGTGGACAGAGCCAGGGTGCACATGCCGGTGAGGACCTGGGTGAGCTGCTCCGCGTCCAGTGTGCTCGCGGAGTTGATGATCGAGCGGAGGTGGGAGGTGGAGCCGGCGAGGGAGGCGTCAAGCAGGGCTTGAAGCTTTTCGAGATCTTCCGGGGTTTCGCGCATGGAGATCCTTGTCTCTCCGCATCTGTCTGTGCCCTGTCCGCGCCTATCACCGGCGCCGACCGATGAACCCATGCTCCGCTCAAAACCTGACACCGTGCGTCATATTTCTTCGACCGGCTTGCGGACGCCAGCGGGCCGCACGGCAGCCGGTGCGACGTGTTTGGCTCCCGGCTGGCGACGCGCACGCACTGCGGCAGATCCGGATGGTGGCCGGCGAACTCGGTTGCCGCCCTGTCGATGCCTGTGACACGGTGCAGATCCCCGACCCTGCTCTGAGGCCCAGATGACGATCTACTTCTACGGTGCCGACGAGATTCCGTACGGCTGCTTCTCCAACTTCTCCGGCCACGGCTTCGAACTCAACGGCCACTGGTGGACGACCTCCGAGCACTATTTCCAGGCCCAGAAGTTCCCCGGTGCCCGCCACGCCGAACTCATCCGGCGGGCGGCGACCCCGTTGCGGGCCGCCGAGCTGGGCCGCGATCGGT
Source organism: Micromonospora sp. NBC_01739 (assembly GCF_035920385.1). Lineage (GTDB taxonomy): Bacteria > Actinomycetota > Actinomycetes > Mycobacteriales > Micromonosporaceae > Micromonospora. The sequence goes on from NZ_CP109151.1 coordinate 2,307,792, forward strand.
CCCGGCTGCTGCGCCGCGACTGGGAACGGGTCAAAGACGACGTGATGCGCCGGGCCGTGACGGCCAAGTTCACCGCCCACGCCGACATCCGCGCCATCCTGTTGGACACCGGCGACGAGGAAATCGTCGAGGACAGCAGCACTGACCACTACTGGGGACGCGGCCGGAGTGGCACCGGCAAGAACATACTCGGACGGATCTTGATGCGCACCCGCACCCAGCTACGCGCCGACCTCACCCAGAACGCCAACACCCAGGGCCGCCGACAGCGGCGATAGCATAGAGCGCAACCGCCGCGAATGCCTGTGTGCGGCCAGATGAGTCAGCAGCACTGCCAGAGAAATCTGCCTTCGGCGCCGTCTGGCGAACCGAAGATGTAGCCGACTCCAGCGTCGCCGAAGTTGTGGCCCAAACGGTCGGTCAGCTGTCCGATCAGCTGCCAGCCCGGCCCAGGCGTCTCGTCACCCTGCAGCCACAACGGCTCGCCGCCCAGGAACTCCCACGCTCGATTGTCGCCATGGACCTGCTGATCCACAGGTAGGTGATCCTCCACGGGCCAGGACGGACCCTCGCTGATGTCAGTCACAGCGACGAAGGCTGGTACCGATCCCTCAGGCTGGACGATCACGGCGTTCTCGCCACCCTCAGGCTCCCAGGTGCCATCGACGTACTCGTCGCCATCAGTCATGAACAGATAGGCCATGCGGAGCTCGCCGTCGGCATCGATCCGGAACTGGCCGATGAACGTCATCGGCTCGCCGAGCGAACGCGACACCGGCCACTGCGGAGCTTGCAGCCACACCGGTTGCCCGCCCATCTTGGTGACCGGCATGCCGGTCACCTCGCTGTTTCGCTCGAATCGAACTGGACGACGCATGCTCGGAACTCCCCTGTCTGTCAGGCTGAGATGAGGCAGCCTTCCCGGTGCGGCTAGGCTTGCCGGGAGACAGGAAGAGGATCATCGTGACATTACCCAGTACGCCTGGTGAGCAGGGCGGACGGCCGAAGCGGCGGACGTTCACGGCGGAGTACAAACTACGTATCGTGGCGGAGTACGACGCGGCGAAGGCTACGGGTGAGGGCGCGGCGATCCTGCGCCGGGAGGGCCTGTATCACTCGCACATCCTGGAGTGGCGGGCCGCGCGGGACGCGGGGGCGTTGACCGCCTTGGGTAGCCGTAAGAGTCCGGTGAGTGAGGGCCGGCGGCGTAGCGCGGAGGCGGCCGAGATCGAGCGGTTACGGCGGCGTAATGAGCGTCTGGAAGCTGACTTGGGGCGGACGAAGACCGCGTTGGAGATCATGGGAAAAGCGCACGCGCTCTTGGAGACGTTGTCCGAGAGCGCGGACGACACGCCGCGGCCGCGCAGGCGCTGACCGAGGCGTTCGACGCTCTCGCGCCGGTGGTGGGTGTGGCCGGGGCGTGCCGGTTGACCGGCCGGTCCCGCGCCACTCATTACCGGCGCCAACAGCCATCCGTGGTGTCTCGGCCGCTGCGGCCGAAGACACCTCCGCCGTCGACGCTGTCAGCGGCCGAACGCCAGGCCGTGCTGGATGTGCTGCATCGGGATGAGTACGCGGAGATGTCCGTGGCGCAGGTGTGGACGAGGGAACTCGACAACGGCCGCTACTGGTGTTCGCAGTCCACGATGTACCGGGTCCTGCGCCAGGCCGGGGAGAGTCGGGAACGCCGCCGGCAGGCGACCCATCCCGCCCGGACGATCCCGCAGTTGGCCGCGACCGGGCCGTCGCAGGTGTGGTCGTGGGACATCACCCGCCTCAAGACCATGCAGAGGGGCGTGTTCTACCACCTGTACGTGATCATCGACGTGTACTCCCGCTACGTCGTCGGCTGGCACGTCGCCGCCGGGGAAGACTCGATGCTCGCCCGGGAGCTGATCGATGACGCCATCGCCCGCAACGGTGTGCGGCCCGAGGTCCTGCACGCCGACCGCGGCTCGTCGATGACCTCGAAACCCGTCGCCGAACTCCTCGCCGACCTCGACGTCACCCGCTCCTACTCCCGGCCCCGGGTGTCGAATGACAACCCGTACTCCGAAGCGCAGTTCAAAACATTGAAGTACTGCCCCGCGTTCCCCGACCGGTTCGACTCCCTGCACCACGCCCGCGAGTTCAGCGCCGAGTTCTTCACCTACTACAACCACGAACACCGCCACTCCGGCATCGGCCTGCACACCCCCGCCTCGGTGCACTACGGCACCGCCAGCGACGTGCACGACCAGCGGCAGGCCACCCTCGACGCCGCCTGGCGGACCCACCCCAACCGGTTCACCCGCCGGCCCCGACCCCCGGCCCTACCGACCACCGTGTGGATCAACAAACCAGCAGCTCAACCCGCAGATCTACAGAACACCTGACCACGAAAACGTCTCACTTGACTTGACAGGTTCCGCTCCTCGTACAGCGGCGATAGGTTCGCTGGAGCTTATGGAACCCCTACGACAGACAGGAACCGATGCAAGCCTGTGGACGTTGCCAGCGCGCGGTCGGCGGCATTTGCGGATCCGCATCCGCGACGAGCCGAAGATCCGGACGACCACGCCGCGGCGGATCCGTTAGCCTGACTGCGGTGGTCCGCCACCGACTGCGCTTCCACGTGACAGACCACGTGAATCATCGCGGAGAGACCTGAGCAGCTCAGGACATGTCCGGGTGGGGTGCGGCGCATTGTTGCGCCGACTTCATACCGCCGGTGCCCGACATCGGCAGACGAGAGGACATGACATGTCGTCGAAGGATGAGAAGAACCTGACGCAGGTGCTCGACAGGATCTCGAAGATGGACGAGCCGATCCGTTCGACGATGCAGCGGGTGCACGACATCATCATGGCCGCGGCGCCAACCCTGAAGCCGCGCATCTGGTACGGCATGCCCGCCTACGCGAAGTCGGCAAGCACACCCGCGCTCGTCACGCTGCGCATGGACGAACGATTGAACCTCGCGATCACCGAGAAGGCCGAGTTCCGCGCGGCAGGCGGCGCGGACGGTGGGCTGATGCCGGCCGCGTGGTACTTCGAGACGGTGGATGCCGTCACTGAGAGGCGCATCGCCGAGATCGTCCGCTCCGTGGTCGACTGATCGTCCGCACCCCCGCTCCCGGGATGAGGGTGGACCGCACCTCGTTCCGGGACGGGCCGAGGTGCGGCATGTGCGCACGGAACCAACTATCGATGTCCGATGGCGAGCGCAAAGCGGCAATAGCGGATGGTGTGACGCCGTTACTTCAGGTTCACTGTTCATGGCCATCGCCGGAACTATGGCGTAGCTCGAGCCCTCTCGCAGCGTGGCCGCGGGCGTTCAGCTCCAATCGGGCGGCGCTTGAGCGTAGGCGGGTGGTAGGTGAGGCCAGCTCAGCGGGCGGCCGTCGAGTTGACCCGGTGGGCTGATCCCGCTCCACCCGTTTCCGAGAGCTGTCCGGTAGGTGTCGGCTTGGCGCTTCGGGTCATCGCCCGCGCTCTGCCTGGCCGGCATGATGCCTTGATCGAGCAGCCATCGTGCCGTCCTGGCGAGGCATACAGAGACATGGGTGGCGTCGCCGGTACGGGCGCGTCGACCCAGTGCAGCCAGTGCACCAGCAGCGATGAGGTAGCCGGTGGCGTGGTCGAGCAACTGACAGGGAAGGGCGCCGGGTTGGATGCCATCCGTGCTTGTGGCCCAGCCGATGCCGGTGGCAATCTGCACCAGGCTGTCGAAACCGCGCCATGTCCCCCAGGTTCCAGCCGTTCCCCAGGCCGAAAGCGTGACGACGATGGTGCCGGGGTGCTGGTCCGCAACTTGGTCAGGGTCCAGACCGAGACGGCGCAAGGCTCCGGGTCGGTAGCCGGTCACGAGAACGTCGGCCTGGTCGAGAAGGCGATGCAGAGCTTGACGGCCGTTCTCCGTGCTGGCATCCAGGCTCGCGCTTGCCTTACCGATCACTCCATCGATGGCGTGCAGCGCCAACTCCGGGCGATGCGGATCATCGACTCGTAGCACGTCGGCACCGAGCGCGCCCAGCATTCGAGTACCAACGGGGCCGGCGATGACTCGTGTCAGATCGAGCACCTTCACCCCCGACGCCGGAAGCCAGCCCGGTTCGGCTAGCGGCAGCGGCCCACGGCTGAGCGGCACCATGCTCACGAGCGGAGACGTCCCCATCGCGCTGTTCTGGTCGTCTGCTTGCCACTGGGCCTGCGTACGAGCCGCCACGGCCAGCCCTCCCGCGGCGTACACAGCACGCTCAACCTCCAACGCCGGGCGCGCAGCAATGACGTCAGCCAACCGCGCCTGAACCTCGGCGTCACGATCGTCGTTTACACCGAGGGACACCAGCAGAGCCGCCCGATGCCACGGGTAGTTCGCATGTGTACGCACCCAACCGTCTGCAGCCCGCCACAATCGAGACAGCGGAGCGAAGCCATCGATCCCCCGCCCGTCCGCGTCGCGAAGCCAAACCTCGCTGCGCATCGCCGCCGCCACATGCGCCCTGTCGACTGCGATATCAGGCCAGCGACCGGTGCGTGCAAAAGCCAGATCAGCGGCAGCAGTGAGACAGGCGGCCACGGACCCGATTGCGCATTCGGCGACTGCGAGCGGTGACGCCAGCACCGCCGGCTGTGGATCTCCGGCCAGCCGGGGCCCGGCGATGTCCATCAGCCCCAGGTCCGCCAGTACGCCGTCCAACAGAGTCACCATGCAGACACCTTTCCAGACTCGTCGGGAGCGTCGCGACGAACGTCCTCATCTCGGAAGTCGGACGTTGCCGGGCGCAGGGCTGCGGACCACATGCCTGGCCGAGCGAGCGTCGCTCCTCAGGCCCGGCAGACGATCTCGCCGTGCAGCACGACGAACCAGGCATCCGCTGCTTCGGCCCACTCCCGCCAGCCGTCCGAGATGTTGCGTAGGTCCTGGGCCGTGGCGACGCCTGCGGTCAGTACCTGTCGGGCCAGGTCCGAATTCAGGATCCGCTCGGCCCACATCCCGCCCCACCATTGCCGGTCCTCCGGGGTGGCGAAGCACCAGGTGCTCGCCGTCGCCCTGACGTCGGTGAATCCGGCGGCCTGCGCCCAGGAGAGCAGACGCCGCCCGGCGTCCGGCTCGCCGCCGTTGGCGCGGGCGGCCTGCTGGTACAGGGCGAGCCAGTCGTCGAGCGCCGGTACGCGAGGAAACCAGGTGAACGCGGCATAGTCGCTGTCCCGCGCGGCGACGATTCCACCGGGACGGCAGACCCGGCGCATCTCGCGCAGCGCCTGGATCGGATCGGCGACATGCTGAAGCACCTGGTGGGCGTGGACGACGTCGAACGTACCGTCGGGCAGGTCCAGCGCGTGGACGTCGGCGACCGCGAAGTCGATGTTGCCCTGACCACGGGCTTCGGCCTCGGTGCGGGCGAGTTGCAGTGCGTCGTCGGTGATCTCGACGGCGGTGACTCGTCCGGGTGCCACGCGGGCGGCCAGGTCGACGGTGATGGTGCCCGGTCCGCAGCCGACGTCGAGCACCGACAGGCCCGGCGCGAGGTGCGGCAGCAGGTATGCCGCCGAGTTCTCGGCGGTACGCCACCGGTGCGAGCGCAGCACCGACTCGTGGTGTCCGTGGGTGTAGACGTTCGGTGCGGCCGGCATGCGCGAATCCCCTCGATCGACTACGGCGACCGTAGTCCTGCCGTCCCGAAATGCGGTAGGAAAATCCTATATAACGGGAGAGCGCAACCGGAGCGGACGGCTGGTCACTGCTTTTTCCGGAGCGCTTGCCACGCCGCGTGGAGCAGCGCGCCTGTCCGGTACAACGCGTACAGCGCCCAGACGGTGGCCAGCGGCACACCGACGAGGAGGAGAAGCGCACCGCCCAGGTAGTGGGTGCTCTCCACCAGCCAGCCGCCGGTCACCGCAACCGAAGCCGCGACGAGGGCCCAGGCCAGGACGCGGCCGAATTTGGTGAACGACACCCACAGGTGGGCGGTTCCGACGCCGCCTGACTCCATCGGGTCGCCCACCTGGGACTGTAGGGCGAGAGCGTCGATCTCCCGGGCTACGGCCCGGTCGGTCTCGTGTGGCGACTCGCGCAGCACCGCCGACAGAGCGTGCAGGTCGCCGTGGTCACGAAGCCGTCCGGTCCGCGGATCGCCGAGCAGCACCACGCTGTTCTGGAACACGAGCAGCCCGGCCTTGCCGTAGCCACGTGTCGCCCCCGGTGGCAACAGAACGACGTTGCCGCCGTGCATGTCCTCGCGGTGAGCGTAGTCGCCGATCGCCCGAACGAGTTCCGTACCGTCGATCACCACCTCGACCTCGACGAGGTCGGTGGCCTGGTCGAACATCGTGACGAACCGCCGGTACGCAGTGATCACCGCGAGCAGGCCGAGCACTGCCACCGCGGCGCCGAGCAGTTCGTGAAGTCCTGCGGTGAAGTTGGTGAGCAGCAGCGCCGGGACGACGGCGAACAGGTACCAACCGGCGAAGAGCAGGGCTCGCCGCCGGTTCAGCCAGCGCTGCGTTCGCACGCCCGGCGCGCCAGGCGGGAACGGGCGGAGAATCCTCCCGCCGTCGGGCTGCTGCCGGGCGTCCTCGGCCACCAGCATCAGGTTGAGGCGGTGGGCGCGAACCTCGAGGCGATCACCGGCCAGACCTGCCAGGTCGCGGACGAACTGCCGCTCCTCGATGCTCAGGTCGCGCAGGTCGAACAGCCGCACCGCCGGCAACTCGTCCACTGTGGCCTTCAGATCGTCCGGAACGTCCCAGCTGACGTCGGGCGCCGGCACCAGGTAGAGCGCGGAAACCCACCGAAGGCCCTGGCCCTCGACCTCCCGGCTGTCGATCACCACGGCTGAGATCTCGGCCCATCGCAGGTCGCGTCGGTACCGACCGATCCGCACCGCCCAGCCGTCCCGGTCGACATCGACCTGAAACCGCTGCCACGCCCCTTGGAGGCAAGCGGCTGCCATGAACAGGGCGACCAGCGAGAGCACGCCGATGCAGAGTCGGCCGGACACCGTGGCGCCGTCAGTGAACTGCAGGCTCACCAGATAACCGAGGATTCCGAGCAGTACTGCCCCGAATCCTCCCATGAACACGCGGTCACTGACTGGACGGCGAAGCTTCATCGATTCATGGTGAACGATCCCGCTACTGCACTCTGTCAACCATCGAGCACTTCACCTCCTGGCCGGGCCAACCGCGAGCAGGCCGGCCGTGGTCAGTGCGGCCCAGAGTTCGTCAGGTACGGCGACCGCTGAGCGGCGTACGGTCTCGGTCGCCTGCGCCGCGTCGCGCACCCCGACCACCGTGGAGATCACGGCCGGGTGCCGGCGGACGAAGGCGAGGGCCGCCTGCGGCAGCGTCACGCCGTACGTCTCGCAGACTGCGGCGAGCCGACGGGCTCGCGCCAGCAACGCCGGTGGCGCCTGCTGGTAGTTGTAGTACGCGTCCGCCGGAGGGTGGTCCCGGGACAACAGCCCCGAGTTGTAGACGCCCGCGATCACCACGCCCACGCCACGCCGCTCGGCGGCCGGCAGCAGGTCACCGGCAGCACCTTGTTCGAGCAGGGTGTACCGGCCGGCGCACATCACCACGTCGACGTCGGTCTCCCGCACGAAGCGGGCCAGCATCGCGGACTGGTTCATGCCGGCTCCGATGGCGCCGACGACACCCTCGTCGCGCAGCTCGACCAGGGCCGGCACCGCCTGGTCGGCGGCCTGCTCCCAGTGGTCGTCGGGATCGTGCAGGTAGACGATGTCGATCCGGTCCAGGCCCAGCCGGTCGAGGCTGGCCTCGATGCTGCGACGTACCCCGTCGCGGCTGAAATCCCACACCCGCCGGTGGGTCGCGGGCACCTCGAAGCCCTCCGGGTCGGTCCGGTGCGCGTCCTCCGGTGAGGGCACCAGCAGCCGCCCGACCTTCGTCGACACCACGTACTCGTGCCGGGGACGGTGCCGCAGCGCGGCGCCGAGGCGTCGCTCGGAGAGCCCGAGTCCGTAGTGCGGCGCGGTGTCGAAGTAGCGGATGCCCGCCTGCCAGGCCGTGTCGACGGCCGCGGCGAACTCCTCGTCCGTGGTGACCCGGTAGAGGTTGCCGCCCTGCGCGGCGCCGAGGCCCAACTCGGTGAGGCGCACCGTCGGCCGCAGCGGCAACGACCGGGCACTCATGACGCCACCGTCCGGTGGATCTGTCCGTCGGGCCCGTGACTGTTGGGGGACGCCGGGGTGGGTGCCGCGACGGGCCACCGCCGGGTGGGCGGGACGCCGTCGGCCTCCGCCAACAGGCGGCGTCCGGCTCGTTCCGGGCGTACGTGCGGGCCCTCGGACGCCGGCGGCGGCGGACGCCGGTCGGCGGCGGAGATGCGTTGTTCGTCGAGGCGTACACCGAGTCCGGGTGAGTCCCCGAGGACGAAGGCGCCGCCTTCGACCTGGAGGTCGAAGGTGATGCCGACCGGTGCGGACAGGTCCTGTAACTCGCTGGTCAGATGGTTCGGCACCGAGGTGGCCGCGTGCAGCAGCCCCACCAGGCTGTTGCCGATCGGGCTGACCGGCAGGTCGTGCGCGTGCGCCAGGGCGGCCACCCGCAGGAAATGGGTGATGCCACCGACCGCGGCCGTCTGCACGATGTCGACGGCACCGGCGGCGATCAACGGCGGGTACTGCTCGAAACCGGTGAGGTTCTCGCCGGTGGCGATCGAGGCGCGGACCCCCCGCCCGACGGTGGCCAGGCCCTCGGCGTCCCAGCGCCGCACCGGTTCCTCGATCCAGATCAGGTCCAGGGTGCGTTCGAGTTCGCAGACGTGCCGGACGGCCTGCTTACGGGTCCAGGCCTCGTTGACGTCGAGCATGAGACCTGGCCGCCGCCCGTGCCCGGTCTCGGTCAGGACCTCACCGACCAACTCCAGTCGATGCCGGTCGCGTTCGATGTCGAGGCCGCCCTTGAGCTTGGCGGCCCGCAGCCCGTGCCGGGCATAGCCCTGGTACGTGGCGACGAGTTCGTCGTCGCTCAACGCGATGTCCAGGCCCGACGCGTACGCGGGGACCCGCCGGTCGCGTCCACCCAGCAGCCGCCACAGGGGCTCTCCGGCGATCTGCGCCTTGATGTCCCACAGCGCGGTGTCGAGTGAACCGATGGTGCCGAACACGGGGCCGGCGTGTCCCGCCTTGAAGGTGTGCCGCAGCATCCGGTCGTACAGCGTCGTCACCGCCCGGGGATCCTCGCCGTCGATGGCCGCGAAGATCCGTTCGATCTCGACGTGCGGGCCGATGCCGACGCCCGAGATGCCCAGGTCGGTGTCGACGACGACGATCGGCACCGGGACCACGCCGTCGGCGAAGACGCCGTTGGCGTCGCCGACCGGGCGTCCCCATTCCTGCACGGTGGTGAGCGTCCGGTATCCGGTGATCCGCATGTCAACCCTTCGTGGAGCCGGCGGCTACGCCGTCGGCGATCTGACGCTGGAGGAAGAGGTAGACCACCAGGACGGGGATGGCGGCGATCAGTACGCCGGAGGCGAAGGTGGGGATGTCGTCGGAGTACTGCCCCCGCAGGGAGGTCACCCCGACCATCAGGGTGCGGTGTTCGGCCGAGGGCATCATCACCAGTGACATGAGTACGTCGTTCCAGCAGAACAGGGCGTTGAGGATGCCGACCGACAGCAGGGCCGGGGTGCCCAGGGGAATCATGATCCGCCGGTACACCCCGTAGATGCTGTTGCCGTCGATCCGGGCCGCGTCGATGATCTCCGCCGGGATGGTCCGGTAGTAGCTGGTCATCAGGAAGACCGTGAAGGGCAGGAACTGGGCCACGTAGACCAGGATCAGCCCGGGGTAGGTGTCGATCAGGGCGGTGTCGGCCATGATCCGGGCCAGCGGAACCATGATCACTTGGAAGGGTACGAAGAGGCCCGCCAAGCAGCCGAGGAACAGCGCCGAGGAACCCCGGAACCGCAACTGGCTCAGGGCGAAGCCGGCCATCGAGCCGAACAGCAGCAGCAGGAGCACCGAGAAGGTCACCACGACCAGCGAGTTGACGAAGTACCGCCCCATCCCCACGCTGGTCCAGGCCGTGACGATGTTGTCCCACCGCAGGGCGTCGGTGAGGGCGAACCGGTCCAGGATGTAGTCCCGGCGGGTCTTCATCGCCACGTTGGCGGTGAACAGCAGGGGGTAGATCGTCGCCAGGGCCAGCAGGGACATCGGCAGGGCGATCAGCCACCGCCCACGCAGGTGGGACATCAGCTCTCCTTTCCGGCCCGCCTGAGCAGGTGGATCTGCAACAGCCCCACCACGAGCATGATCACGAAGAGCACGGTCGAGGCGGCCGAGGCCAGGGCGGGGCGGTTCATCTGGCCCTGCTGGATCCAGATGTAGTACTCCGGCAGGTAGGTGGAGCCCTCCGGGCCGCCGCTGGTCATCACGTAGAGCAGGCCGAACATCGAGGTCAGCATCCCGATCATCGTGGTCACGAAGACGAACTGGATGGTCCGGGACAGCCCTGGGATGATCACGTGTCGGATGACCTGGGGCAGGGCGGCCCCATCCACCCGGGCCGCGTCCAGCAGGGCACCGTCCAGGGTCGCGAACCCGGCCAGGAAGACCACCAGGGACATGCCGAAGGTGGCCCAGACATGCACCCCGACCACCACGAACTTGGCGATGTCCGGGTCACCCAGCCAGTCGGTGGGCGGGACACCGACCGAGCCGAGGAGGGTGTTGAGGGGGCCGTCGAAGGCGAGCAGCAGGTTGAAGATCGCCCCGACGATGACCGGGGAGAGCACCGCGGGGAAGAAGTAGACGCTGCGGTACACCCGGTGGCCGGGCACCCGCAGGTAGATGAAGGTGGCCAGCAGTCCGGGGATGGCCACCGCCACCGGTAGCAGCAGCACCAGCCACCCGACATTGCCCAGGGCGGTACGGAACAGCGGATCCGCCAGCAGTTCCCGGTAGTTGTCCAGGCCCACCACGGTGCCGTTGCGCACCCCGTCGCCGGTGAAGGAGAAGTTGACCCCCAGCACCAGCGGATACAGCCGCAGCACCACGATGATCAGCACGGCCGGGGCGACCAGGAGGTAGGGGGCCAGCCGCTCGCCGCGCGGCCGACCCGGGGCGCCCCGACCGACCCGGCGGCGTACGGTGTCGGCCGCCGCCGGGTCGGTCCGCCCAGCCGGACGGACCGACGGCCGCGTGTCTCCGATCGGCACCCGCTCAGCCCGCCTGGTCGGAGGCGGCCAACTGCTTCACCACCTCGTCCACGGTGATCGAGCCGCTGAGCAGTTGCTGGGAGAGCCGTCCCATCAGGTCGATCGTCTTGGAGGAGAGCGCCACGTGCAGGGCCGGCTTGCCACCGCGCAGGGCCGAGACGATGCCGGCGACGGCCGGGCCGCCCTGGGAGACGTCGATGGTGGTGTCGGCGGCGATCGCCCCGGCGTCGGCGTAGAAGGCCTTGAGCGCCTCGGTCGAGGTCAGGGAGCGCACCAGGTCGGCGGCGACCTCGGGGTCCTTCGTCCACTTGGCGACCGCGTACCCGATGCCGCCGTCGTAGGCCAGGCTGGGGGTGGTGCCCGCGGTGACCACCGGGGCACTCATCACCCCGAGGTCGTCGGGGGTGATGAACTCGCTGAAGTCCTTCCAGTGCCCCACGTCGGACATCAGCCCGATGATGTGGGCCGCCTTGCCGGACTGGAAGATCGCAAAAGAGTCGTTGAACATGGCGGTGGAGTTGGCCCCGTCGTTGTTCAGGCCCGCCTTGCCGGCCTCCTGCCAGAGGGCGAAGACCCGCTTGACGTTCGGCGAGTTCCAGTCCCGCTTGCCGGCGATCCAGTCGTCGTACTCCTGGGCGGTGAGGATGCCGGAGCCCAGGGCCGAGAGCCAGAACTGGATGCCGGCGCCCTCCTTGTTGCCCAGGGCGAAGCACTTGGCCCCGGCCCGGGCGATGGCCGCGCAGTCGGCCAGGAACCTGTCCCAGGTGGTGGCCGGGGTCGCCGGGTCCAGCCCGGCCTTGGCGTAGAGGGCCTTGTTGTAGTAGATGGGGTGGCCCTGGAGGGTGACCGGGGCGGCGTAGGTCTTCCCGTCGGCGGTGAAGGCCTCCCAGCCGGCCAGGCGCTGCTTGTCCTCGGCCACCTGCTCGTCCAGTGGCACCAGGGCGTCCACCCGGTCCCGGATCTGGCCGCCGCCGTTGAACAGCATGACGTCCGGGCCCTTGCCAGCCTGGATCGCCGCACCCAGCAGGGTGTAGTACTGGTCGAAGGGCTGCGCGACGAACTCCACGCTGACCCCGGGGTGCTTGCGGGCGAAGTCGGCCTTGGCCTTGTCGAGGTACTGGGCGGCGGAGGCCTCGCCGGACTTCCAGTCCCACACCACCAGCTTGTCCGCCGAGCCGCCGGAGGAGTTGCCCGGCCCGCCGGCGCTTCCGCAGCCCGCCATCGTCACCAGTCCGACAACGAGGGCGGCCGACCATAACGCACGCTTTTTCATCGTTGTTCACCTCTGTACGGGGAGGGCTGGCGGACCGGCCGCCAGGCCGACAGTCGATCGATGGAACGTAACTCGTATGACGTCTGACGGTCAACGGGCGAGACGTACACTGATCTCCTTGGACGTCGTGCCACGGCAGAGCAAATCGGAGGGGACATGACGCCACCGCAGGAGACGACCCTGGACGGCCTGGCCAGCCCGGCCTGGGTCCGGCGACCCACGAACCTCGGCAGGGCGGTCACCGCCGAGCTGGTGCAACGCATCGTCCGTGGGGTGCACCCCTCCGGCACGGCCCTGCCCCCCGAACCGGTGCTCTGCGAGACCTTCTCGGTCAGCCGCACGGTCGTCCGGGAGGCGGTCAAGGTCCTTCAGGAGAAGGGCCTGGTGCAGGTCCGTCAGGGCGCCGGCACCATGGTCACCCCCCAGTCGATGTGGGACATGCTGGACGAACTCGTGTTGGCCGCCACCATCGCCGAGGACGACAGCCTGGCCATCCTGGACGACCTCGTGGTCACCCGGCGACTGCTGGAGTCCGACATGGCCCATGTCGCCGCCCGGCTGGCCGACCCGGAGACCCTCGACCGGCTCCGTGCCCTGGTGGACCGGATGGACGAGCTGGTCGACGACCAGGTCGCCTACCACGACCACGACCGGGCCTTCCACGATGTGGTGATGCAGGCCTCCGGCAACCGCATCGCCCGTGGGGTCGTACGGTCGCTGGAGAGCCAGGTGGTCAACACCGCGCGCTACCTGGGTCGGACCCAGCGTTCACTGTGTGTGGCCTCCAACCGGGGGCACCGCCGCATCTACGAACGGATCGCCGCCCGCGATCCCGAGGGGGCCGCCGAGGCGATGTTCACCCACATCACCGAGGCGTGGCTGGTCCGCCGCAAGGGGTCCGGCAAGGCGACCCGCCTCCAGCGATGACCGTCCCGCCGGGCCGCCGCCACCCGGTGTCGTACGGGTGGCGACGGCCGACCGGCGCGGGTCAGGAGAACTGGGCGAAGAACCGCCAGATCTCACCCTTGGTCCAGGTGGTCACCCCGCTTTCGGCGTACGTGCCGTCCACCGGGCCGGGCATGTGCCCGTTGTCGAAGGCGGCCCACTGCACCGGGTAGCCCGCCCGGCAACCCGAGTAGGCCGTGGTGATGTGGGTACGGCTGCCCGCCCCCGGCTCCGGCGGGTTCTGGGCGTTGCATCCGTTGTTGCGGACGAAGGTGTCGCGCAGCGACCGCCCCTGGCCGATGCTCAGCACGTTGTCCGAGATGCCGTGCAACCCGAAGTAGGCGATCGGCTGGTTACCACCGGCACAGCCGCTGATCTGCCCACCGGCGATCACCGCCACCGCCCGGAAGACCTCGGCCCGGGCACAGGCCAGGGCGTAGCTCATGCCGCCACCCCAGCTGAAGCCCAGGGCGAAACGCTGCCGGGGGTTCACACAGAGGGCGCTCTCGATCTGCCTGATCATGTCGTCGACGAAGACGACGTCCTCACCGCCGGCGTTGCCCCACCCGTTGCCGAGCCCCTGGGGGGCCACCAGGATCGCGGTGTTGTTCGACTGTTCCTGCTGGCCGTAGTACGACCAGGCGGCACCGCTGGTCCCGCCGTAGGCGACATCCTGCATGGTGCCGCCCCGCCAGTGGAACCCGAAGATCAACCGGTAGGGGTTGTTCTGGTTGTAGTTGGCCGGCACCCGCAGGATGTACGACCGGCTCTTGCCGCCGCTGGAGATCGTGTGGGTGCCGCTGGACAGGGTGGGCGCCTTGCCGCAGCCCGTGCCCCCGGTGGGCGGGGGTGGGGTGGTGCCCCCGCCGTCGACCCGGACGAGCTGCCACTGCTGGTTGCTGCCGTTCCAGTCGGCGTACTGCACGATGTTACCGCCGTCGGCCGTCGAGGCGCCCTGCACCTCCACCACCTTGTTGCTGTGTCGGCTGATCAGCCGGACGTGGCCACCGTCGGAGTCGGCCAGCCGGAACTGCTGGTTGGTCCCGTTGTGATCGGCCCACTGCACGATCGCCGCGCCGTCGGCGGTGGAGAAGTTGTAGACGTCCAGGACCTTGCCGGAATGCCGGGACTTGATCCGGTAGAACCCGCCCCCGGAGTCCACGAACTGCCACTGCTGGTTGGCGCCGTTGTTGCGGGTCCACTGGCTGATCCGGGCACCGTCGGCGGTCGACGCGGCGTACAGGTCCAGGGCCTTGCCGCTGTTGCGGTTCACCAGGACGTACCAGGCGTTGGTGTCAGGCGTGACCGCGGCGGCCGGGGTGGCGTGCACCGCGACGAGGGTGCCGGCGGCCAGGACGGCGGCGGACAACACCGCCAGTCCGGACCGCCATCTGCGGCGCGGTGGAGAGGCGGGACGGGCCTCACCGATGACGTTCATGGCCGACTCCTTCGATCGGGTCTGCCTCGGGGCGTGCGCCCGAGGGTGCCCGGCCGTGCCGGCAATCCGGTGGTGGCGCCGACCGGGCCTGGAGGACACCGGGGGTGGCCTCGCCGATCCACCAGCGAGGCCACCGCTGTCATCCGATCAGCGTTGCAGGGTCAGTACGCCCGGACGGTAGGGCAGCAAGCCGTAGTCGCCGCCGGAGTTCGGGGCCCGGCCCTGGTAGAGCAGTTGCAGGTTGCACGGGTCGATGGTCATGGTCTGGTCGGCGTTGCTGCGGATCAACTCACCGTGGCTGATGTCGTTGGTCCAGGTGGCGTTGCTGTTGGCCTTACCGGCGAACGGGTTGCTCTCGCTGGCGGCCTGCGGGGTCCACGTGCCACCCAGGCTGGTGGCGGTGAAGGACCGGAAGTAGCGGCCCTGCGACCCGATCGCCTCGACGATCATCAGGTACCGGTTCTGGCCCTGCAGCTTGTACACCTGCACGCCCTCGAACAGGTTGTTCGTGGTGTCGGTCATGATCGTGGTGTAGTTCGACCCGAAACTGCCCGGGAAGTTCCCGATCGGCATGCTGGCCCGGTAGATCCGGCCGTTGTCCCCGGCGAAGAACAGATACATGTTCTGGTCGTCACCGATCAACGCCTGATCGATCGGACCGGTACCCGAGTTCGAGATCGACCCAGTGAACAACGTCTGCGCCGACGACCAACTGTTGACGTTCGTCGGGTTGGTCGAGGTCCGGTACGAGAAGGCCGGCCCACCCCACTGGTACGCGAGCACCCAGATGTTGCGCGGGGCGAAGTAGAACAACGACGGCGCGACCGCCGCGAAGGGCATCTGGTTCTGGCTGGCCGAACCCATCTGGTTCCAGTTCGAGAACAGACCGAAGTTCATCGAACCCCAGGTCGTACCGGTGTCATGCGTGGTGGCGTAGACCAGGTGCTGACCGTTGTACGGCGCGTGGGTGAAGTCCTTCAACGACACCCAACCCGCCCTCGGCTGCGCCAAGGCGCCGGTCGAGGACCACCGGTACGACGACGGCAGGTTGCAGGTGGTGGGCGGCGGAGTCGTCGGGGGCGGGGTGGTGGGCGGTGGGGTGGTCGGCGGCGGGGTGGTGCCGGGTGGCGGGGTGGTGGGGGTGGTGCCGCCGGTGCAGGTCACCCCGTTGAGGGCGAAGCTGGTCGGCACCGGGTTGCTGCCGCTCCAGGACCCGTTGAAGCCGAACGAGGTCGTGCCGTTGGTGGAGATGTTGCCGTTGTAACTGACATTGCGGGCGGTGACCGTCGCGCCGCTCTGGGTCAGCTCGGTGTTCCAGAACTGGGTGACCCGCTGCCCCGCACCGAAGGACCAGGTCAGGGTCCAACTGGTCACCGGGTCACCCAGGTTCGTGATGGTGACGTTGGCGCCGAAGCCGTCCTGCCACTGTGACGGCACCTCGTACCGCACCGAGCAGCCGGCCGCCGCCGCGCTGGCCGGCAACGCCACGATGGCCACCGACGAGGCCAGCAACGCCACCCCGGCCGAGGCCAGCAACACGTTTGTTCGCCTGAATCTGGACATACCGCGACCTCCCGCCCGGCAAGACCACCTGATATTGCCGGTCATCAATGTTAGGTTAACGTTAACAGCTGCGTCCGGTACATTACGGGAGCGCTCCCATCCCATCAAGGATGGTCGATAGAAAGTCGCCGCCATCCGGGACGAGATCGATGGTTTCACCGTCCACCGGGGAGCGCGGACAGGGCCGACGCAGCGCCGCGCCGGTCGCAACGAAAGGTGAACGTTCACTCTCGAAGGGCACGGCAGCGATGAGAGACGTCAAGAGAAGATTCAGGGTCAACGCCGCTCGGGTGACCACCGGTGCCGTACTGCTGGCCTCGGCCGGGGTCGCCGTGGCACTGCCGGCCGGGGCGGCAGCCGCCGGCTGCTCGGTCAACTACGCGGTGTCGTCGGAATGGCAGGGCGGCTTCGGCGCCAACGTCAGCATCACCAATCTCGGCGATCCGGTCACCAGTTGGACCCTGACCTGGAACTACAGCGCCGGGCAGCGGGTCACCGAGGCCTGGAACACCACCCTTAGCCAGAGCGGCGCGACCGTCACCGCCCGCAATGTCAGCTACAACGGCAGCATCCCGACCAACGGCACGACCTCGTTCGGCTTCAACGGATCATGGTCGGGCAGCAACCCCGCCCCGACCAGCTTCGCCCTCAACGGGGTGACCTGCACCGGCGGCACCACCCCCACCACTCCCCCACCCCCGACGACTCCGCCGCCGACCAGCCCGCCCCCGACCACCCCGCCGCCCACCGGCCCGGCGGACATCACGGTCAACAGCAACACCCGCTACCAGACGGTCGACGGATTCGGCGCGGCCACCCCGATCTGGGGCGGCACCTGGTCGACCTCGGACACCCAGACCCTGGTCGGTCTCGGCCCCAACCAGCTCGGGCTGTCCATCGTGCGTACCGGCATCTCGCCGGTCTCCGGCGAGTGGTCGACCCAGGTCAACGCCCTGCGTACGGCGAAGTCCTCCGGATCTGGCGTGAAGATCCTCGCCTCGCCGTGGACCGCACCGGCGGAGTGGAAGACGAACAACAGCCGGATCAACGGCGGCAAGCTGCGCACCGACCGCTACGCCGACTACGCCAACCACCTCAACAGCTACGTCCAGTACATGCGCAACCAGGGCGTGACCATCGATGTCACCTCGGTGCAGAACGAGCCGGACTGGCACCCCGACTACGACTCGATGGACTGGAGCGGCACGGAGCTGCGCAACTTCGTCCGTGATCACGGCACCCGAGTGCAGAACACCAGGCTGATGGTCGCCGAGGCGGTGAACCTGAACTACACCTACACCGATCCGACCCTCAACGACACCACCGCCCGCAACAACATCGGCTACATCGGCGGCCACCTGTACGGCACCGAAGCCTCCGGCCGGCTGCGCTCGTACCCCCTGGCCGACCAGCACAACAAGCCGGTGTGGATGACCGAGTGGAACCTGCACGCGGCCGACGGCAACGGCTCCAACATCTGGGGCAACCCCGCCAACCTGGCGGTCTGGAACGAGACCCTGGACGACATCATGCGTACGGTGCACCGGTCGATGGAGGCGAACTGGACCGCCTACATCTGGTGGTACGGCAAGCGGTACTACTCGTTCATCGGTGACGGCGAGGCCGCCTTCGGCACCACGGCGGGAGCACCCCTCAAGCGGGGGTACGCCTTCTCGCAGTACTCCAAGTACGTCCGCCCCGGCTACCAGCGGATGGCCCTGACCAAGAGCACCAAGGCCAATCCGCTGGAGGTGACCGCCTACACCGGAGGCGGCAAGACCACCCTGGTGATCCTGAACCGCTCGACCAGCGCGGTCAACAACGCCGTGATCCAGGTGCCGCAAGGCGTCACCCGGGCCGAGCACTACCTGACCTCGCAGAACGCCAACGCGGCCAGTCAGTCCGTCAGCGTGAACGGCGGTCAGGTGAGCGTCAACGTCGGCGCCCGCAGCATCTCCACGGTCGTCCTCACCCACTGATCCGATCGGCAGCGGTGGCAGTTCGACTGTCCGGTTCTTTGCACATCGGCCAGGCCAACTGCCACCGCTCACCGGGCGGGTCGGCATTCATTCGCCCAGTTGAGCGGCAGCACAGCCACAAGCGTCGGCACTCCTGCGCCGGATCCGCGATTCCGGCCTTTCGCATTTCCCTGGGCGAAAGTGTCATCGAAAATCTGTGGCGAGGCTTGACGGCCCCATTTACTTTCGCGGCAGGAGGCCGCGACTACATCGATTGCCGGTGCCAGTGCGCGGATCATAAAATGATCATGTGGCGTGGCAATTCTTCGCAGCCCCGACTGGTCACCGCGATGGCAATGATCATGATCCTGGTAAGCACATCCTCCGGCTGTGGCCCCGCCGCGAAGGCCATCGGCACCATCGCGCTGGAAATCGGCAAGGAGGTCGTCGTCAGCTTCGGCGCGGACTACATCCGGAAGATCCTCTCTAAGGACGAGGCGGAGGGCCAACCCACCGTGGTCGTCAGCCACGGGGACGCCGCCGGAAACATCGTTGGCGAACTCTACGTCGTGCTGGGCACCAACAGAATCACAGTTGACGTGGTCCAGGGCAACGTTCGCATCGTGCTCGATGGCAACGGAGTGGCGCTGGCGGTCGCACCGGGTGCCGTCGCCAGCATCGAGATCAACGCTGACGGCGGTGGCCAGGCCGTCACCTCCAGCGCCGAAGACCAGGCGGTACTGCTGGACAACATCATCAAATGGTCCGGGCGTAGCCGTAGCCTCCTGTTCGATGCGCTGGCCGACCTGGAGTCGTGCAGGAACCCGGCGGGGGCGACAGATGATCTGCGGGAGGTCGCGGACGGCCGGATCCGCCAGATCGAGGCCCTTGAGGAACTTGACGTGTCGGCCTTGCCGAAGGGCGCCGCACTGCGGAAAACACTGGTGGAGGCGCTGCGCCATTCCCTGCAGGCGGATGACGCCTTTGTCCGCTGGGGTGAATACGTACAGCTCTCCGGGTGCCGGAAAGGCGCCGACTGGCACGACGGCATGAGTTACTCGCGCGAGGCCACGGCGGCCAAAAAGAAATTCGTCAAGATGTGGAGACCGGTCGCCGTCAAATACGGGCTGACCATTTACCGCGAGCACCAGGTCTGAACCGACAGAAGCACCTCGCAGCGGTGGCGGTTGGGCTGTCCGGTGTTGTGTGCACCGGCCAGTCCAACTGCCACCGCTCAGCGGGTCAGGTGGGTGGGCAGGCTGGTCACCACGATGCCCGGGTGGCGGCGCAGGGCCCGTCGTAGTCGCTGTTCGGTGCGGTAGTGCAGCACCCGCTGCCAGGGGTGGTCGACCACCACCTCCGGTACGACCACGGTGAGGGTCAGGTCGGGGTGGTGCAGCCGCAGCGCGGCAGCGTACTCCGCCAGGGGTTGGATGATCACGCGATGCGGCGACAGGATGATCTCCAGCGGGATGTGGTCGCCCCAGGTGTCCCACTGGGTGCGGAACCGTTCGGCCTCCGTACCCTCGGGGCTGACATGCAGGGCCAGCGCCGGTTGGCCGAGCGAGCCGACGTAGGCGAGGGTGCGCAGCGCCGCCTGGTTGAGGCGGGCCACCGGGACGAGGAACAGATGCCGTACCTGCTGCGGGACGACGGCGGGTGGCGCGTCCTCGGCCGGGTCCACCGAGGGCGGGTGGTCGGGGTGCAGGCCCAGGGCCTGTTGGACGTGGTCGTAATGTCGGCGCACCCGGAGGAACAAATAGATCAACAGGGGTACGGCGAGCACCACCGCCCAGGCGCCCTCGGTGAACTTCGTGACCGCGGCGGTCACCAGGACGACCGCCGAGAGGGTCGCACCGAAGCCGTTGATGGCCGCGCGCCGCCGCCAGCCGGGTTCGCGGTGGTGTCGCCAGTGGTTGACCATGCCGGTCTGGGAGAGGGTGAAGGCGAGGAAGACCCCGACCGCGTAGAGCGGGATCAGGGAGTGGGTCTCGCCGCCGAAGGCCACCAGAATCGCCGCGGCGGCGACCGCGAGGGCGATCAGCCCGTTGCTCAGCGCCAGCCGGTCGCCCAGGTGCAGAAAGCGGCGGGGCACGTACCCGTCGCGGGCCATGAAGTACAGCAGACGCGGCAGATCGTTGAAGGCAGTGTTCGCCGCCAGCAGCAGCACCAGCGCCGTCGCGGCCTGGATGATCGCGTACCAGGGGCCGGTGGGGAAGGTCAGCCGGGCCAACTGCGACAGCAGGGTCTGGTCGGCACGGGGCACCAGACCGTTGAGGTGGAACAGCAGGGTCAGCCCGGCGAACAGCACGATCAGGATGCTGACCATCCAGGTCAGCACGGTGCGGGCGTTGCGCCACGCGGTGGGACGGAACACCGGTACCGCGTTGGAGACCGCCTCGATGCCGGTCATCGAGGTGGCCCCGGAGGCGAAGGCCCGCAGCACGACCAGCAGACCGAGCCCTTCCACCGCAGGTGTCGGCGGCGGGGCCACGACGCTGAATCCGTCGGCTGCGGCCCGGACGAACCCGGCGGCTATCAGCCCGAGGACGGCAACGAGGAAGAAGTACGTGGGCACGGCGAAGGCATTGCCGGCGACCCGGATGCCGCGCAGGTTGCCGATCAGCAGTACCCCGATGACCGCCAGGGCCAGCGGCACTCGATATGCGGCGAGGGAAGGCAGCGCCGAGGTAACTGCGGCGACCCCGGCGGACACCGAGACCGACACGGTGAGCACGTAGTCGAGGACCAGCCCGGCCGCGGCGGCCAGGCCGGCACGCGGCCCCAGGCTGTCGCTGGCCACCAGGTACGACCCGGCGCCGTGCGGGTAAGCCCGGACGGTCTGCCGATACGAGGTGCCGACGGCGAGCATCAGCACCACCAGGGCCGCCGCGATCGGCAACGACAGCCCGAGGGCACCGCTGCCGGCCAGCACCAGCACGACCAGCATCGCCTCCGGCCCGTACGCCACCGAGGAGAGCAGGTCGGAGGCGAGCACCGGCAACGCGATGACCTTCGACATCTTCTCCCGCAGGATCGACGCGCTGGTCAGCGGCGAGCCGAGCAGCAGCCGACGCAGTCCGCCGAGGACCCGCCCTTCGGCGGTGTCCGGTCGTTCCGCGATCGGGGTGGCGGTCAGTTGGCCGGGCGAGTCCGGCAGGAAGAGCATGGCGGCCCGGTGCGCTCCGCCGACCGCCGACGAGCGGACCTCCCCCGCCTGCGGATCCACCGGCAGCACCCGTACCGTGTCGCTGACCTGCCATCGCCCACCGACCTGCCGCAACACGCCGAGGTCGGCCGGGGACAGCGGCGGCAGTTCGGCGGACGGGCTGAAGGTCGGCGACCCCGCGTCCTCTTCCGGGTCGTGCCCCGACCTGCCCACCCTGCCCCCGTTCCGTCGGTGGTGCCCGCACCGCTGAACGAGCTGGCCATGTCAGGATGGTGGATGTGACGGGCGCGGCTGTTGAGATCGCGGAAAATCGTCCGGAGTGTGGCCGGCACGACGACAACGCCCCGACCAGCGGCACCCCTTACCGTCCGGTGCCGCCCGATGTCGCCGCCGAACTGGTCGAGCGGATGGACCGGGACCAGGAGGCACGCTCCGGGGTGCCGGGCCAGGCTCGTGACGACACCTTCTGGGCCTGGGCCTGCCAGGTCGACGTCGACAACACGGCGTGGCTCAAGCAGGTCATCGACCGGTACGGCTGGCCTCGGCGTAGCGACGTCGGGCCGGAGGCGGCCGACGCCGCCTGGCTGCTCGCCCAGCACGCCGACCACGACCTGGACTTCCAGCGCCGCTGCCTGGCCCTGCTCGACCAGGCCGTCCGCGACGGCGAGGCCAAACCCCGCCACCTGGCCTACCTCACCGACCGGGTCCTGCGCGCCGAGGGCAGACCCCAGCGGTACGGCACCCAGTTCTGGCACGGCCCCGACCACACCGGGCCGCTGCAACCCCAGCCGATCGAGGACCCGGAGTACGTCGACGAACGCCGCCACACCGTCGGCCTGGACACCCTCGCCGAATACACCGCCCGCCTGCACACCCCCCCACCCCCACCCACCCACCCCTGAACCCGCCCCACCCGGTTGATCATGAGGTTTGCGGCATGTCAGAGATCAGGTAAAGCCCTTCGCTGCGCAGCAGGGTGAGGGCGTGCTTGACGATGGTCGTGGAATAGCCCCACCGCTGCTGTAGCTCCTTCTCGGTGGGGAGCTTGTCGCCCGGAGCCAGTTCACCAGAGAGGATCCGCGAGCGCAGGTCGTCCACGACGCGCTGGTAGTTCGGCGGTTCCTTGTTGGTCATGAACAGCCCTTCCGGGTCGGTGCAGCTGTCCGCGTCCAGTCGACCATGCACCCGAGGATTCAGCAGCGAGGGCTGCGGGGACTCATCGCCATTCGCCGATTGTGGCAGTGCAGCCGGCCCCGGCCCGGCGTGTAGAACAGCAGCACTGCCACGCAAACGGCACGGGCGCGAAGGCAGGCCCGCCAGCCCTCTTCTCGGTGCCTCAGTCGCGGACCTCGACGCACTGGTCGTGGCAGTTGAGGACAAGGCAGGGGGGTGACGGACTATCCCTCAACTCTGTGGATCGGCGGGTCTGCCATCGGCCCACAGCGACTCGAAGTGCTCCACGTACCGGTCGAATACTCCGCCGTCCTGCGCACGCCGCAGGTGCAGCGTCACCGAGTCCTGCCCGAGCCCGGCACCGATATGAGTGGCCACGATGGCCTCGTCGTCGAAGACCCACACGGACATGGCGATGTGGCGATCTGACAGCCGGACCGGGACTGCGGCATCGACCTTGCCGATCTCTGCGCGCGTCATCGCGATGCGCGTCGCCAACGTGAGCGGAGTCGCTTCCAGTCGGTCACGCTCGGCCGTGATCGGGCTGTCGGGGTCACCGAGCAGGAATCGCAGATCGGCCCCGGCGTCGGCCTTGGCGGCGAGGGTAGCGGCAGCGTCGGGCACTTCCAGCCACACAAAGTAGCTGGTGTACCCGCCGAACCACATTCGCGAGTTGGCACGCGCGATCGCCTCACGGAAGACCGCTCGGGGCAGGTCTGCACGGCGTGGGTACATGCCGACCAGCTCCCGGTCGGTCCCTACTGTCGGCGGCCAGTGAAAGATCCCCATAGGCGGCCATTTACCGCCCCGCTGATGGCCAGGGTTCTCCCCGTGGATGGCCAGATATCTCCCCGCTGATCATGACGAGATGCTGGTCGGCGAGGGTCGGCGGCGTGAAATGCGGCAGGGAGATCGTGGAAATCTTGGAGGCGTACGACCTCACGGGTAGTTACCGTGCGGCGGCCGAGCTGGCGGGGTGTGACCATCACACCGTGGCCCGGTATGTGAAGTTGCGGGCCGAGGGGCGCAGCCCTGAGGAGCGGACGCAGCGGGCTCGGCCGATCGACGAGTTCATGGACAAGATCGAGGAGTTGGTGGCCCGTTCGGGTGGCCGGGTCCGTGCCGATGTGGTGCATCGGCGGATCACCGCGATGGGCTTCGCCGGCGGGGAACGCACTACCCGCCGGGCGGTCGCGGCGGTGAAGAAGTCCTGGCAGGTAGGGCAGCGGCGGGTGTTCCGCCCGTGGATCCCCGAGCCCGGTTTGTGGCTGCAGTTCGACTGGGGTGAGGGCCCGCGCATCGGCGGCCGGCGGACCACGTTGTGGTGCGCGTGGCTGCCCTGGTCGAGGTTCCGGGTGGTGATTCCAGTGTTGGACAAGACGCTGCCGACGGTTGTGGCCTGTCTGGACGCCACCCTGCGGCGGTTGGGCGGGGTGCCGGCGTATGTGTTGACCGACAACGAGAAGACGATCACGGTTGAGCACGTCGCGGACATCGCGGTGAGGAATCCGGAGATCGTGCAGGTGGCCCGGCATTACGGGATGACGATCCGCACCTGCGTGCCGGCGGACCCGCAGTCCAAGGGCGGCGCCGAGAACACCGTGAAGATCGCCAAGGCGGACCTGGTCCCCACCACAGCGAACCTGCTCGGCCAGTACCGCACGTTCGCTGAGTTGGAGGCGGCCTGCCGTGACTTCACCGACGAGGTCAACGCCCGCCTGCACCGCGACACCCGCCGTCGTCCGGCCGAAGCCCTGCTGGAGGAACGCGATCGGCTGCACCCGCTGCCGGCGCAGCCGTTCACCGTCGCGTTCGGCACGACCCGCCGGGTGAACTGGGACTGCACCATCTCCGTCGACGGGGTCCGCTACTCGGTCCCGCACCATCTGGTCGACACCCGGGTCTGGGCCCGGTTCCACGGCGACGAACTCATCGTCACCGCCGTCGGCAAGGACGGGCCGGCCGAGGTCGCCCGCCACCAGCGGGCCCAGCCCGGCCGCCCGTCAATCCGAGATGAGCACTACCCGCCCCGATCACGCCAGTCCGACACCGCTGAGCGGGTGCCCCGGGCCCGCACCGCCGACGAGGCCGCGTTCCTCGCCCTCGGCCCCGGCGCCGCCGCCTGGCTGGTCGAAGCCGCAGCCGCCGGCATCCGCGGAGTCCGCCGCAAGATGGCCGAAGCCGTCGCCCTGGCCAAGCTGCACGGCGTTGACCACGTCGACCGGGCCCTCGGCACCGCCGCGTTGGCGGGCCGATTCGCCGACAACGACCTGATCCGCATCCTCGCCCACCAACGCGACGACGACACCCCACCCACTCGGGCCAGCGAAACCCACAGCCTGCAACCAGGCACCTCCGCCTGGTCAACCTTCGGCACGACTGGAGAACAGTGACCATCACCCCGTTGCGGGTCACCGGCGCGGCCGGTGACCCGCTGACCGAAGCGATCGAGCTCACCCGCCGGCTGAAACTGCCGCACCTGCGCCGGGCCATGGCCGACCTCATCCCCACCGCGAAAGCGCAACGCTGGGACCCAGCAGAAGTCGTGCGCGTGCTCCTCGCCGAAGAGGCAGCCGGCCGGGACCAGGCCAACCTGCGCACCCGCCGCAAACGCGCCGCCTTCCCCGCCGGCAAGACCTTCGGCGACTGGGACGAACAAGCCTCCTCCATCCCGAGGCCGACCCAGGACGCGCTACGCAGCCTGGAATGGGTGCAACGCAAGGAAAACCTATCCATCTGCGGCCCGTCAGGCACCGGCAAGAGCCACTTCTGCGAAGCCCTCGGCCAAGCCGCCGTCGAGGCCGGCATGACCGTCGCCTGGTTCACCATCGAAGACCTCGGCGTCATGGTCCGCCGGCACCGCCCCGACGACTCCGTCGCCCGAGCGATGACCAGACTGATCCGCACCGACCTGATCATCATCGACGACATCGGCCTGCTACCGGTCTCACCCGACGCCGCCGAAGGCTTCTACCGCCTCGTCGACGCCGCCTACGAACGACGCAGCCTCGCGGTCAGCTCGAACCTGCACCCCTCCGGCTTCGACGAGATCATGCCCAAGACCCTGGCCACCGCCACCGTCGACCGGCTCCTGCACCACGCCCACGTCGTCGTGACCCAGGGTGACAGCTACCGGTTCAACCAAGCCACCGCCGGACAAGGCGTCAAAGCCCTGCACTAACCCAGCACCACCCCACGGCGGGGAACTACCTGGCCGCCACCGGGGAAAAACCATGGCCGCCAGCGGGGAAAACTACTGGCCGCCTACGGGGAAATCTGATTGGCCGTTGACAGTCCCTACCTTCGCAGCGCGTCGGATGATCTCAGGCCACAGCACATCTACATCTTTGCCCAGCACCGCGGCCGCACGCACCCTTGAGCGGGGATGGGGCACGCGCCCCCGACTGACCCACCTTTCCACGGTCTTCGCGTCCACTTCGCAGCGTTCGGCCAGGTCAGCAGCGGTGAGTCCGGCTGTCGCCATCGCTTGCCGGAGGTCATCGTTTCGCGCCATGCCCACGGGGACCTTTCGTAGACGTCCCCTTATGGTCACACGCCAGCGGTGCAACCGTCCGTGACGCTCCGGCAACCTTTCGCATATATCGCGAACTGTCACGAGGGGCAACGGTGCAGAGACCCCGGCCCCTCTACCCCGATCAGGAAATGAGGGAGATCGTGCTTCACGAGGTCGTGTCGGTTGTACTCGGCGGGCTGGTGCCGGGCTTCCTGCTTGGGCTACTCGCGTTCAAGGTGAAGTCGCGGTGGTGTCCGCGCTGCGGGGAGCACACCCACACGATGCCCCCCGCCGGGGGCGGCCGATGACCCACCGGCGCGACCACAACTCCGTACCCCTCGGGCGGCGGGTGGCCGAGTTGCGCGCCCACCGGGGCATGAGCCAGCAGGCGTTCGCCGATCGGCTCGGCAAGTCGAAAAGCTGGGTCGACAAGGTCGAACGCGGCGTACGTCGGCTCGACCGGTACTCGGTGATCCGGGACATCGCCGAGGTGCTGCGTCTCGACCCGCAGATGCTGCTCGGCCCCCGCCGACCACCACCGACGTCAGCCGGCCGCGACGGGGTCGAGGCGGTGCGGGCGGCGCTCGCCTGCTACCACAACCGACCCCGGCGCACGGTCGCCGCACAGCAGGCCAGCGGCCAGGTCGCGTACGCCTGGATGGCCTACCAGCACGCCCGCTACCCACAACTGCTCGGTGCCCTGCCCGACCTGCTCGACGCCACCGGCGGCACCCTTCTGGTCTCCGCCTATCGGCTGACCGCCAATGTGCTGGTCAAACTCGACCACCCCGACCTCGCCTGGCTCGCCGCCGACCGGGCGGTCACCACCGCCGCCGGTGACCCCACCCTCGCCGCCGTCGCGACCGTCGCCGTCGCCCAGGCCCTGCGCGCCCTCGGCCACCACCGGATCGCCCTCACCGCCGCCCTGGCCGCAGCGAACCCCGCAGACGACGACACCGTACGCGGCAGCCTCTACCTCCAGGCCGGGCTAGCCGCCGCCGGCTACGGGGACCGCCGCAACGCTCACGACCTGCTGGATCGGGCCGCCGCCCTCGCCGACCGGCACACCGGCGACACCGACGCCCAGCACACCGGCTGTGGGAAGGCTGCCGTCCAGGCGGCTCGGTCCCTGGCCGCGTACCGTCTCGGCGACACCGCCGAGGCGGTGCTACGCCACGAGCATGTCATCCGCAGCAGCGGCTGGTCGCGCCTGCCGCCGGAGCATCGCGCCGCCCACCTCGTCGACGCTGCCCGCATGTACCTCGACGCCGGCCAGCACCTGCGGGCCGGGCAGGTTCTGCTGGCGGCTGACCGGATCGCGCCCGCCGAGGTCCGCAGCCGTCCGGTCGCTCGTACCCTGCTCGCCGAGATCATCCGGGGCGGACCGGCGGCGGCCGACGTCGCGCGACTGGCGACGGTCGTCGGCCTCACCCATTGAAGGTCAGCTATCAGCCTGGATCGGAACACGCAACGGTACGGTTACTCTCCGTGTAACTGCTGCTCATCTGCCGTGCTAGCTTGCGTCGATGAGTTCGACATCTGAGCGCGTCGCACCGGGCCATGTTGATCGTGTCGCTGACTACTACGACGACAACACCCGCCGGTTTCTTCTGGTGGCCGAGAGCCCGGGCAGTGACGCTATCCACCGAGGTGTGTGGACCCCGGATGTCGCGAACGCGGCCCAGGCCATGGACACGGTCAATCGCCTGATGATCGAGCGTCTGCGCGGGCACATTCCGGCGGGCACCGCACGGGTGCTCGACCTTGGTTGTGGCGTCGGCGGGACAGTGGTGCGCCTGGCCCAGGAGGTCGGCGGGTTCATCTCCGGGGTGACCATCAGCCGGGTGCAGGCCGAGATCGCCGCGAAACGGCTCGCCCGCGAGGGACTGACCGACCGCTGCCAGGTGATCTGCGCTGACTTCGCCGAGCTGCCCGCCGAGCCGCACTACGACGCGATGGTCGCCGTCGAGGCGGTCGTGCACTCGCCGTCGTTTGAGAAGCTGCTTGCATCCCTGGTGGATCGCCTGCGTCCCGGCGGCCGCCTGATTCTGTGCGACGACTGGATGACCGAGAAGGATCGCGGGCTGGCCGCCCGCGAGCGCTGTCTCGACCAGTTCCGCGCCGGGTGGCGGGTCGGAAGTCTGCACACTGTCGCCGAGTTGGCCGCCATGTCTGAGCGCGCCGGCTTGCGCCTGGTCGAGGATCTGGATCTGACCGCATATCTGCATCTCGGTCGGCCCCGCGACCGCCTCATCAAGGTGGCGGTGGGTGCCACCGCAGCGGTGCCACGGCTCCGTGACCGTCTGGTGGAGATGCCGTTCTGGGCCAACATGATCGGCGGATCGGCGTTGCAGGCGGGATTGTCGCGGCGGTGGCTGGAGTACCGCTTGATCGTGCTGGAAAAGGCATAGGGCACTGGTTGCCCAGTGGGTGGAGGCGCACCGGCTGGCGGTGGCAGGCCACTTCGGGGTGGCTGCCGTTCCAGGTGGCCCGGTCCCTGGCCACCCACCGCCTCGGCGACACCGCCGAGGTCCGTAACCGTCCGGTTGCTCGTACCCTGCTCGCCGAGGTCATCCGGGGTGGACCGGCGGCGGCCGACGTGGCGCGACTGGCCACGGTCGTCGGCCTCACCGACCCTTCAGGACCGCCGACGGGGGGCATTTGGTGACCGAGTGGCAGGGGTGTCGCCCAGTCAGCTTTCGCTGGCTGCCTTGAGTCCGGCGGCCTCCAGGGCCAGGAACCGCCGGGTCCTGGCGCCGATCAGCAGGTCGAGCAGTCGCGCCACTGGCCCGGTCTGGTCCAGGCCGACGGTGATCGAAGTGGTGCCGTCCGGGTTGGCGGCCAGCCGGTGGAACCCGGAGGTACGCACACCAGGCGAATGAGTCTCCCAAGTGAACGAGTCACCAACCTGTAGCGCGCTGACCCGCCAGACCAGGGCCGGCATGCCGGGCTGCTTGACCCGAAATCGGTGCCCGAGCGCCAGTTCGTCGCCGTCGAGCGGCTGCACCTCCCGCATTGAACTGGTCCACTGCGGCCAAGTGGTCACCGCGGCCAGCACCGCCCAGGCTCGCGCCTGATCGGCCCGCACCGTGATCGTCTGCTCATACCGCATGAACGGATCGTACATATCTCACCGAAGCCGCCCACTCACACGACTTCGCACAAGCCTCCAAGCGCAACGCTATGCGGGAGAGACACCCCGTTGACCATGACGTTAGCGGCACTCCAGAGATCGACTACCGCCGCCAACCTCATGATCGACGGGCAGGGGGCAGGGGGGCGGGGCGGGGGCGGGGGGTGGTGTCCCGAGGCTCGGACGGCGGCGGTGAAGTGTCGTAGCCATCCGACATGATCCTCCCCGTCATGGCGGTGCCGACAGCGGTCGGTGCGGCTTCACCATGGGCGGACGGTGTCCGCGACGGGGCGGGGAGGACATCAGGTGACGGACGCTGACGGGGCGGCCTGGCGGGGACGTAGCGTGCTGGCGGTGGTGCCGCCCGCCCGGCCACGCAAGTTGGCGAAGGTGCCCTTCGTCGAGTTGGCCGACGGACGGCTACAGGGTGTGGTCTCCAGTGGTTCGGACATCGAACGGGTCTACGTCTCGTCCGTGGCCGCCGGCACCCACGCCTACCACTGCAGCACCAACAACAACCGGCCCTGCGGCGGGCTGCGCGGCGCGCCCTGCAAGCACCTGGAAGCACTCGCCGAGGAGGCCGTTCTCCAGTACGGCGTGGACCGGGTCGCCCGCTACCTGCGGGTCGAGGCCGGTGAGGGGGTACGCGGCGGGGCCGACCTGCTGGCCCGGATGGACACCCGGCACGAGGCGACCCCGGCCGCGGTGGTGTTCAGCCGGTTCCTGCGTCACCTGGCCTACCTCGAACTGCCGGACAGCACCACCGCGCTGCCCGAGCTGCACTGGTTCCCGGCCACCGGGGCGGCACGCTGATGCTGAGCACCCAACTGGCGCAGCTACAGGAGAGCCTTCCGGTGGGGCTGGCCGACGCCGAGGCGGTGGTGGCCGGTTTCGACGAGGCCATGGTGGGTGGGTTCGCGCGGGTCGGTGAGGAGGCCGCCGCCGCGCTGGCCGCCCTGGCCGACGCGGTCGCCGGCACTCCGCTGCACGATCGGGTGGCCGAGGCGGTGGGCAAGGTGACCGCCGGGTCGTTCAGCCAGGAAGACCTGGCCGCCCTGGCCGGTGCCCGGTCGGCCCTGCTGGGAGCGGCCCACGACTCACTGATCGGCCAGTTCGACGCGGCCGTCGGGCGCGAGCGGACGCCGTGGTCGGCATCGGTGGGCGTACCGGCTGAGGTGTCTTCGCCTCGGGGCGCGGCGCGGGCCTGGTTGCACGAGACGGCGGTGGCGGGTTGGCGCGGGGTCGACCATGACCTGCTCTCGGGCGTCGGGACGCCGGTCGAGGCGGCCCTGGCCGAGCCGGGGCTGCGCCGGTTGGCGGTGCTGCTGGATGGTCTCGCCGCCGAGCTGCGGGCCAGCCTGCCGGTGGCCATGATGGCGCAGGTCCCGGCGCGGCGCTGGGCGGATCTGTGGTCCCGGGGGGTGCTGCTGGCTCAGGACTGGTCGGTCCCGGAGGGCGAGGTCGAGACGGTTTCCGGTCGTCTGCTGCCGCTCGGGGTGGACCTGCACGAGCACGGCACGGCCGTCGGGGTTCAGGTGCACGGCGTCCTGGAACCGGCCGACGGCCAAGCGGCCCGGCTGGTGCGTACGACGGTGGCGGCGGCGAAGGTCGAGACGATCACCGGGCCGGCGGTGTGGCGGCTGTTGCAGGCGCATCCGGTCCTGCTGGCCGCGTTGGCGCAACGGCGGGCGGTGACCGTGACCGACCTGCCCTTGCACGGCGGTGACCTGCGGTGGGTCGACGGTCAGGCCCGGGTCGGTGAGCCGGCCGATCCCTTCGCCACCGCCCGGTTGCTGCTCGCTCCGGCGGTCGCGGCGGCCACCGCGCCGCTGGACCGACACCCGACGGCGATCGCCGAACCGGTGCTGTTGGAGGGCTACACGGTGCGGCAGGACGACTACGGGCTGACCCTCGGCTGGGAGGACCAGGACCTTCCGGTGGCCGTCGACCGGTTGCCGGCGGCCGGGCCGCTGACCCCCGCGCTGGTCGCCGCCTCGTCGTGCTGCCTCGGGTTGCTGCGCTTCGACGGGGGTCGCTGGCTGGTGCAGCCGCTGGCGGTGCAGGCCACCGTCAAACGCAGACCCGTCGAGGCGCACAACGGCGACTGGGCCGAAGGGATCACCGATCCGAAGGTGGCGAAGGCCGAGGCCAAGGCGGGCGACGCGGTGGCGGTGCTGCGCGAGCGGGCGGGACGGTTGCTGCGCCGATGACCGACTCCGACCTCACTCCGAGCGACCTGGCCGCCGCCAATCGCCGCCAGGTGCTCTACTGGCGGCTGCTGGCCCGCATCTTCGACCCGGACGAGCAGCCCGCCCTGGAATCGGCGAGCATGGCCGTGGTCGAGGACCTGGGCCTGCCCGCCATGCTGCTGGACCCGACGGTGTCGGTGGACAACGTGGTCCAGCGGTTCCCGCAGCTCGCCGACGAACTACGCGGCCTGCTCACGGACACCGAGACCGGGGCCGACGGCGAGACCGCAGCCACCGGTGAGGCGCACCGGCCGGGCGAGGCCGAGGTGCGGCGGGCGGCGCTGGTGTCGAAGCTGCTGCTGAACGTCTTCGCCACCGGTGCGGGGCCGGTCAGCGCGGGTCAACTGGCCCGGTGGCAGTCCGACGCGGGTTGGTTCGAGCAGGCCCTCGGCGGCGAAGCCGGTGAGCTGCGACGGGAGGGTACCGGGCTGGGTCCCGTCCTCGCCGGTATCGAGGGGGATCTGGTCAACCGGATGCATCTGCGGGAGGTGCTGGCGGATCCGACGCTGGCCCGGCAACTCACCCCGAGCATGTCGCTGATCGAGCAGCTGCTGCGGGACAAGGCCAACCTGTCCGGGGTGGCGCTGGCCAACGCCAAGTCCCTGATCCGGCGCTTCGTCGACGAGGTCGCCCAGGTGCTGCGTACCCAGGTGGAGCAGACCACGGTCGGGGCGATCGACCGGTCCGTGCCGCCGAAGCGGGTGTTCCGCAACCTGGACCTGGACCGCACCATCTGGAAGAACCTGCCCAACTGGAGTCCGGAGGACGAACGGCTCTACGTGGACCGGCTCTACTACCGGCAGACCGCCCGCAAGACCACCCCCTCGCGGCTGATCGTGGTGGTGGACCAGTCCGGGTCGATGGTCGACTCGATGGTCAACTGCACCATCCTGGCGTCGATCTTCGCCGGGCTGCCCAAGGTCGACGTGCACCTGATCGCCTACGACACCCGGGCGTTGGACCTGACCCCGTGGGTGCACGACCCGTTCGAGGTGTTGCTGCGGACCAAGCTGGGTGGGGGCAACGACGGGCCGGTGGCGATGGCGATGGCCCGCCCGAAGATCGTCGAGCCGAAGAACACCGTGATGGTGTGGATCTCGGACTTCTACGAGTTCGACCGCTCCCAGCCGCTGTTCGACAGCATCGAGGCGGTGCACCGGTCGGGGGTCAAGTTCATCCCGGTCGGCTCGGTCAGCAGCTCCGGTCAGCAGAGCGTCAACCCCTGGTTCCGGCAACGCCTCAAGGACCTGGGCACCCCGGTCATCTCCGGCCACATCCGCAAACTCGTCTTCGAGCTCAAGAGCTTCCTCACCTAGGAGAGACACCCCTCATGTCCGAGATGTTGCGTGCCCCCGCCGAGGTCAAGTACGCCGACGAACTCGACTACCTGGAGTCGGTCGACACCGGCCCCAAGCCGTACTCGTGGCGGCTGAGCCCTCGCATGGTCCGGCTGTTCGTCCTGGGTTCGGAGCGCGCCGACGGCCTGGACCGGGACATCCCGCAGAAGTGGTTCGGTGACCGCAGCTTCGTCGAGCGCAGCATCGTCACCCTGGCCTCGGATCGGGGTCTGCTGCTCATCGGTGACCCGGGCACCGGCAAGAGCTGGCTGGCCGAGCTGTTGTCCGCGGCGATCTGCCGCAACTCGACCCTGGTGGTGCAGGGCACCGCCGGCACCACCGAGGACCACATCAAGTACTCGTGGAACGTCTCCATGGTCATCGCCAAGGGGCAGTCCCGCGAGTCGATGATCCCGTCGCCGATCATGACGGCGATGGAGCAGGGGGTGATCGGCCGCTTCGAGGAGTTGACCCGTTCCACCAGCGACGTGCAGGACGCCCTGATCTCCATCCTGTCGGAGAAGTACGTCTCCATCCCCGAACTCAACGACGACAACATCGTCTTCGCCAAGCCCGGGTTCTCCATCATCGCCACCGCGAACAGCCGGGACCGGGGGGTCAACGACCTGTCCTCGGCGTTGAAACGGCGGTTCAACTTCGTCCGGATCCCGGTGATCACCAACAAGCTCAGCGAGGCGGAGATCGTCCGATTCCGTACGGAGGAGCTGCTGCGCCGCCACCAGGTCGAGCTGGAGGTGCCGCCGACCCTGCTGGACATCCTGTTGCAGAGCTTCGCCGACCTGCGGGCCGCCGCCGCCTCGGCCACCAGCGACGACGAGAAGCTGGAGTCGGCGCTGTCCACCGCCGAGCAGATCGGGGTGCTGGAGGACGCCATCCTGCACAGCCAGTTCTTCGGCGACCGCACCCTGCGGGCCGGCACCCTGGCCGGGTCGCTGGTGGGTTCCCTGGCCCGGCGCAGCCCGGAGGACCTGGCGATCCTCAACAAGTACCTGCACGCCGTGGTGGAGCCACGGGCCAAGCAGGACGGCGGCGAGTGGAACGACTTCCTCGACGGCGGCCGACAGTCGATCGCCGCCCTGTCATGACCGCCCCCACCGCCGCCCCGGCGTCCGTCGGCGCGTTCGCCGCGTTGCGGGAGCAGCTCACCGAGGCGGCCGCCGCGTTCGCCGAGGGCCCGGACGCCCTGGCCGACATCCTCACCGGTCTGGTCGACGACGTCGACCGGGCCCTGGGGGAACGGCTGGAGATCTTTCCGGTGTGTCATCACTCGCCGGCATCCGCGCTGGCCATGGTGCGCCGACTGCGCGAGAAGCAGCCCCGGGTGATCTACCTGGAGCTGTGTGAGGATCTCCAGCCGGTGCTGACGGAGTTGCGCAACTGCCGGCTGCCGGTGGCCGTGCAGGCGTTCGCCTCGGAACTCGACGGCTTCCCCGCCGCCTGGGCGCCGCTGAGCGTGATCGCGCCCGTCACCGAGGCCTCCGCGGAATACCAGGCCATCGCGTACGCGCTGGAGACCCCGGGGGTGGAGCTGGTGCTGGTGGACCGCTCCACCGACCACGTCTTCCAGTGGTCACCACGGGCGGAGTCCCCAGGGCCGGAGGAGTCCCCTCCCGACGGGGCCGACGAACAGGCCGCGCTGCACGGTGACGCGGTAGGGGTGGAGATCGGGGATCTGCGGCCCCGGTTCGCCGAGTTGGAGGCGTACCTGCTGCACCACGGCAAGGTGCGGCACTGGTCGGAGTGGTGGGACAGCTACGTCGAACGGCCCCTGGCCGCCGCCGACCATGACACCTACCGCCAGGTGATGGTGCTGATCGGCAGCCTGTTCCGACGGTTGCGGCCCGCCGAATCGGAGCGCACCGATCGCGACGAGGACCGCGAACGCTACATGTGGACCAGGATCCGGCAGCATCTGGCGGCCACCGGCGCGGACCCGGCGGACTGTATGTATGTCTGCGGGGCCTTCCACGCCGCCAGCCGGGTCGAGCAGTTCGGCCTGGACTCCCCCGCCCCCGACTTCGACATCACCGGCCGCACCGCCACCCGGTGGCAGTACGGGCTGATCCCGTCCAGCCACTCCGCGATCGAGGCCCAGTTCGGCCTGGCCCCCGGATCGGTGTCGATCGCCGCCGCCACCTGGAACAAGACGGTGAGCGCCTCAGGTGTAAAGCCGTACCGGCTGGGGGGGCAGCGGGGGGCGACCGGCCGCAAGGGGCGGGGCAGGCCGGCCCCGACGCCAGCTGCGGCGGTCACTGACCGGCTCTCCGGTTTCCTCGCCGCGCCGCCGACCCCGGACGGGCTGGACGAGGCGGAGCTGCGCAGTTGGTGTGTGGACATCGTCCGGTTGGCCCGCCGCAACGGGTACCTGGCCAGCACCGCCGACGCGATCGCGGTGTTCGAGACCTCGATCCTGCTGGCCGGGCTGCGCAACCGGGCCCGCCCCACCCCGTACGACTTCGCCGACGCGGCGGTGACCTGCATCGAGAAGGATGTCGTACCCGGTCGGCGGGACGTGCGGCGGCTCTGCGAGATCCTGCTGGGCGGGGATCGGATCGGCCAGGTCGGCTACGACGCCCTGCCGCCGCTGGCCCGGGACGTGCTGCACCGGCTTGCGCCCCTCGGTCTGGACCTGGAGAAACGCACCGTGCAGCGGGCCCTGCTGGACCTGCAGGGCAACCCGGAGCTGGCCGGCTGCTCGGATCTGCTGTGGATGCTGCGGCACCTGCTGCCGCCCGGGGCGGTCCGGCCGATCATGGGTGAGCGTCGGCTGGGCCACCGGTCCATCCAGGAGAGCTGGGATCTGGCACTGGGCCGCCACCAGCGGGCGCTCATCGAACTCGGCTACGAGGGGGTGACCATCGAGCAGGTGCTGGAGCAGCGCCTGCGTCGGGCGGCACACGGGCCCGGGGCGACCATCGTCAGTGCCCTGGCGGCGGTCGAGGACGCCACCACCCTGCTGAACAGTCCCCGCCTGGTCGAGGAGTTGGGCGCCCGGGCGGTCGAGCTGCTCGCCGGTGAACGCACGGTCGACGAGGCCCCGGAGGTGCTGCGCCGCATCCGCCGGTTGCTGGCGCACCACCAGGCCACCGCGGCCCGGCTGCCGGCCTGGTGCGAGGCCTTCGTGACCACGGGGTACGCCCACTACTGCACCCTGCTGCCGACCGCCTTCGTCGACGCCGAGACCGGGGTACGGCAGGTCGGGGCGATGCTGGGGTTCCTGTTCAGCCTGGAGAGCCTGGCGCTGTCCCTGGGCTGCGACCGGTCCCAGCTCGAACTGGCCCTGGCCCAGTCCCATCCGCAGGCCCCGGCCAAGGTGGCCCTGGGCTGGGCGGCCCACCACCAGTTGGGCATGCTGCCGTTGGCCCAGTTGCGGGAGCGCTGCCGGGAACTGCTGGCCAACCCGCTGGTGGTGCCGGCCTTCCCGCAGTACCTGTCCGGTTTCGTGCACGCGCTGGAACCGGTGCCGGGGCTGGCGCCGTTCGTGGTGGAGACCATGTCCACCGCCTTCGCCCGGCTACCCGACCCGGTGCTGCTGCCCTGGCTGCCCAACCTGGTCACCACCCTGCGCCAGCACGGGCCGGAGCTGGTGCCGTTGCTGGTGCGGGAGGCCGGGCGTACCTTCCCGGGCACCCTGGCCGCCTTGGACTCCTGGGTGCCGCCCTGGTCGGGCACCACCCCGACGGCCGCACCGGTCATCCCGCGCCGGCCGGTGGGGCAGGTGCACGGCCTGTTGGCCGACCACCGGGAGCCGGTGGAGGCCCTGGCCGCCCTGCTCGGCGTCCAGGGCGACTGGCGCAGTCCGGACGAGGGGGCGCCGGACTCCCGGGCGGCTGCCCTGGTGCGGGCCCATCCGGGCACCGCCGAGGCCCTCGCCAGGGTGCTGGGTCTGCCCTGATTCGGTTCAGTCGTGGCGACGGATGGTCAGCAGGGCCACGTCGTCGGTCGGGGGCTCGTCGATGGTGGCGGCCATGATGTGGTCGCACAACGCCTCGGCGGGTCCCGACCGGATGGCGGCGGCCAGTCGTTCGATGCCGGTGTCGATCAGCTCGCCGCGGCGTTCGACCAGTCCGTCGGTGTAGAAGACGAGGGTTGCGCCCGGCGGCAGGTCCACCACGGTGGTGTGCCGGCTGGCGAGCGGCGCACCCACCCCGAAGGGTCGGTCCACGACGAGGTCCACCAGGCTGGTGGGTTCGCCCGGTACGGCCAGCAGCGGCCGTAGGTGGCCTGCGCAGGACAGGTGCACCGAGGCGCGGTCGGGGGCGATGAGGGCGTAGAGGGCGGTGGTCAGGGTGCCGGCCTCGAAATGGTGGATCTTGCGGTCCAGGGCGGTCAGCACCTCGGCCGGGTCGTCCCGGTCCAGGGCGTAGGCGCGCAGGGCGCTGCGGATGCGTCCCATGACGACGGCGGAGGGCAGTCCGTGCCCGGAGACGTCGCCGATCACCGCGCCCAGCCAGCCGGAGGGCAGGGCGAACACGTCGTACCAGTCGCCACCGATGCCGAGGTCGTGACCGGGCACGTACCGGGCGGCCAGGTCCAGGCCGGCGATCTCCGGCAGCCGGCCGGGCAGCAGGCTGCGTTGCAGGGCCAGGGCTGCCTGCCGGTCGAGGATCTGGGCCCGGACCTGGCCGGCGGAGCTGGCCCGGTCGGCGACCAGTTGCAGCAGCTGTACGTCCTCGGGGCCGAACCGCCGCAGGGTCAGGGAACCGACATGCAGCACCCCGACCAGGTTGCCGTTGGCCAGCATCGGCACCCCCAGCAGGGCCCGGATGCCGGCGTCGAGCAGGATGGGATTGACCACGTCGGCCGGGGTGACGTCGTAGATCATCACCGGTGCCGAGGTGGCTGCCACCCGGCCGGCGAAGCCGTGCCCGACCCGGATGCGGAATCCGCGCCGTACCTCCTCTTCCAGGCCCTTGGCGGCCGTGGCGACGAGTTCGCCGGTATGGCCGTCCAGCAGCAGGATGGTCGCAGTGTCGACCTTGAGCAGGTCCCGGACCCGCTCAAGCAGCTCATCGAACAGATCGGCGATGTTCAGCCCCGACAGAGCCCTGTCGGTGATCGCCTCGAAGCGGCGCAGGCGCTCCTCGTTCGTCACCAGTTCGGCATCGGCCACGCGGGCAGCCTAGCTCCCGGTGGGCCGTCGATGCCCGCCGGAAGCATGACCCCGATCCGCGTCGTGGTACCCGTATTGAACCGGACCGGCCGGACGCTGTTCGGGACGGGTCGTGACGACACCGGTGGCCCCGATCATCAGGTAGAGCCCACCGAACACCCAGAAGGCCGCGAACAGGAAGCCCCGCTCGGTGATCGCGAAGGCCATGACCAGCGCACCGGCCAGGGCGGTCAGGGCGTACCCGATCCGGAGGCCGAGGGCGCACAGGGCTCCGACGACCAGCGGCCCGACGATCCACAGCAGCACGCCCAGCCACTCGATGCCCAACGAGCCGGTGGCCACGGAGAGCGCCAGCAGCAGCCCGGGCAGGATCACCGCCCCCGCTGCGACTAGGCGCCAGGACCGTAGGGCGGCCCGGCCGATCCGCCGCCGCATCACCCACGGCACCACCGTCGCCGCCCACAGCATCAGCACGAGGGGGAGGTAGTACAGACCGACCTCACCGGTGGCGCAGGCGAGTGCGGTCAGCACCCCGGCACCGACCACCCCGGTAACCTCGCGCACCCTGGGGGGTACGACGAACGGAACGGCCGCGATGAGCGCCGGTAGCAGGGTGAGCATGGCGAACCCGGGGCCCAGGCGTCGCATGATGCTCTGGCCCTCGGGACCGGCCAGATCCGAGGGCAGGGCGGTGGAGGGCAGCAGGAAGCTCACACACACCGCGGTCAGCACGCCGAGCACCACGGCGACCATCCGCAGCGCCCGGCCGACACCGGCCACCCGGTCCCCGGCCCGGTGGGCCGGGACGAGTTCCTCACGTGCCTGCGCCGCCACGGCCTGCGGGCTGCCGAGACCGGCCAGGGCCTGGTCCAGCGGGCGTCCGCTGTCCAGGGCCTCGGCGATGTGCCCCCGGACCCCCTCGATGATCTCCCGTACGGTGTCCGGTGGCGCGTCGGCCAGCTCGGCGGCGAGCGCCCGAAGGTAGGTCTCCGCCGCCTCGGGCAGGGCGCTGTTGCTCATGTTTCCTCCGCTATCAATTCGTTCACGTGCGGCTGGATGTCACGCCACACCGCCGCGAACACCCGCAACTGCGCCCGGCCCTGGGAGGTGATCGCGTAGTACCGCCGGGCATGACCCTGCTCGGGGGTCAGCCAGCGGGTTTCGACGCTGCCCGCCTGCCGCATCCGGGCAAGCATCGGGTACAGGCTGCCCTCGCTGGCGATCAGACCTCGGGCGGCCAGCCAGTCCGCCAGTTCCAGGCCGTACATGTCGCGCTGCGAGAGCAACGCGAGCACGCAGTACTCAAGGACGCCCTTGCGGATGTTGGTGGTGATCCGCTCGCGTGCGCTGTCCATGAAAGCAAGATACCTTGCATAGCAAGACCTCGTGCAATCAGGGGGTCCCGGCCGGCGGCCGACCCTGAGACACGATGGTGCGGCAGGTTCCGCGGTGCGACACTCGCGGGCATGGTCACGTCCGTGGGCAATGTCGCCGAACTGATCGCCGCCGTGAGTGCGGGTTCCCGGGTGGATTACCTGTTCTTCTGGGGCCACCAGCCGCGGGCCGACGGCCGCATCGGCGCCGAGTGCCTGAGTCAGTGGTGGCCGGCTCCGTTCACCCTCGACGGGCTACGCTTCGCCACCGCCGAGCACTACATGATGTGGCGAAAGGCCGTCCTCTTCGACGACCACGCCCGGGCCGCTCAGATCCTGACGGTGGATTCGCCGGAGGCGGTGAAGGCCCTGGGTCGGCGGGTCGTCGGCTTCGACCCGCAGACCTGGCAACGGCACCGTTTCGACATCGTGGTGACCGGCAACCGGGCCAAGTTCGACCAGCATCGGGCCCTGGGTGCATATCTGCTCGACACCGGGGAGCGGGTGCTGGTGGAGGCCAGCCCGTTCGACCAGGTCTGGGGCATCGGCCTGGCCGCCGACCATCCGGACGCCATCGACCCCGCAGGCTGGCGCGGGCTGAACCTGCTCGGGTTCGCCCTCATGCAGGCCCGCACGATCCTGCGCGATCAGCAGCCGAGCACTGCGACTCCGAGTTCGGCAAGCTGATCACACACCACCGGACGACAATGCAACGTCGTCCCGCTGCCCTAACGTGATCGATACGGTCTACCTGTCCTGGTGGGGCGGGATCCGTCCGACTCCACCGATGCCGGCGCTGCGCGTCGGATCGTCGGCGAAGTACTGCGGGTCGTCCGGGGCCGGACGCCACAGTGGCAGCCACACCACGCCCGGTTCGACCAGGTCGAGCCCCTCGAAGAAGCGCTCGATCTGCGCCCTGGTACGCAGCCCGAGGGGGGTGGCGGTCCGGTGCCGGTAGATGTCGTGGGCCACGTCGATCTCGTCCTGCTCGTGTGGCGCCTCGTCGGCCGTCGCATGGGAGATGAGCAGGTGACTCCCGGGCGCCATCGCGGCGAGCAGTCGACCCACCACGTCGTAGGCCGTCTCGTCGGGGACGAAATGCAGGACCGCGCCCAACACGAGGCCGATCGGCCGGTCGAAGTCGAGCAGCGCCGTGACCTGCGGATGCGAGAGGATCGACCGAGGATCACGCAGGTCGGCGTTGACCACGGTAGCCAAGGGGTTGCCGTCGAGCAGTTCCAGGCTCTCCGCGACCGCCAGCGGGTCGATGTCCACGTAGACGACGCGTGCCTCGGGCTCGACCTGTTGAACGATCTCGTGGACGTTGCCTTCGGTGGGGATGCCGGAGCCCACGTCGAGGAACTGTCGCACCCCCGATTCCGCGAGGTAGCGTACGGCGCGGCGCAGAAAGGCCCGGTTCGTCCTGGCCATTTGCGGCACCAGCGGCAGCACCTGGAGCATCGTCTGCGCGGCCGCACGGTCGGCTGGGAAGTTGTGGGTGCCGCCGAGGAAGTAGTCGTAGATTCGGGCCGCGCTCGCCGGCTTGGCCTCGTCGTCACTCGTTCCCACCGTGTCGCCTCTTCTCGTGGGTCGTGTTCGCGGCCGTCGACGCGGCGCAGCGGTGCTGTCGCCGAGAGCCGCACTGATCGGTACGCCTGAGCCCGGTTCGTCCACTTGCGAGGTACGGATACTTTACCGTCCCGGGACGCTCGTCGGGGCCCCTCCCGACCGGCGCAGCCGACGCTCAATGGCGGCGATCGGCAGGTGACCATCGGCACTGGGTCGGCCGGCCCCGTGTTCGATGTACTGGATATTCCGACACGGGGAAGAAGGATCAGATGGCCTTGTGGGTGGGTGCCCTCGGAGCGGTGTCGTTCGTGCTGGTGTTCCTCATCGACGGGGCCAGCCGCCCGGGCTACGCCCCGACCCGCCACCCGGTCAGCGCGCTGGCCCTCGGCAGCCGGGGCGGGATCCAGACGGCCAACTTCCTGATCTCCGGTTCCGCGATCACGGCGGGGGCCGTCGGCGTGCTCGCGGAGGGCCCGAACGCCCTGCTCGGTGTGGTGCTGGCCGTCTTCGGGCTCGGGCTTGTCGCCTCCGGGGTGTTCCGGATGGACCCGATGCTCGGCTACCCGCCGGGTGCGCCGACCGGGATACCCGAGCAGCACAGCACCGCCCACCGGATCCACGACCTCGCCGGTGCCGTCGTCTTCCTGTCCCTGCCCGTCAGCGCGGCCATCAGCGCCTTCACCCTGCCCACGACACCCTGGCGGGTCGTCTCGGGTGGGGTCGCGGTGACCCTGTTCCTCGGGCTCGGCCAGTTCGGCAGAGCCTGGGAACAGGTGTCACCGCGCATCGGCCTGATTCAGCGGGCCATGATCATTCCGGGTTGGGGCTGGCTGGCCGCCCTCTTCACCGCCCTGGCGCTCGGGCTGATCTGAGGGCGGGGTCGGCCGGTCAGCAGCCGATGCGCTGGGTGGACAGGGCGATGTCGTCGATCCAGAGGTCGAACTCACCCGGGGTGGTGCCGCCCTGGTAGAGCTGCCAGCCGATCTTCACGGTGTTCACCTTCGGCAGGATGAAGGGCACCTGGTTGCCGCCGTGCTGATCGGTGGAGGCGGTCAACTCCGGGTTCGCCACCCCGTCGATCCACACCGTGACCCGGTTGTCCCTGGGGTCGAGCTTCCATTCGAAGCACTGCCAGGTGTCCTCGACCACCGGGGCGGACTCGCGCCAGTTGGTCCAGTCGCCGGTCGGCCCGCCGTCGGCGCCCACCCCCCAGAAGATTCCCGGGACGGTGGGGGCGTACTGGCCGCCGATCGGTCGGACGATCTCCGAGCTGCCGGTGCCGGTCGCCTCCACGAGGGTGAAGTGCGCCCAGTCCGGTGCGGTCGGGAAGGCGTCGACCCGCAGCCGCATCCGGCCGTAGAACCGGTTGCCCGGTGCCTCGAAGTCGTCTACCCGCAGGAAGGCCCGCCCGTTGTCCACGGTGTGGATGTGCAGCACCTTGTTGCCCCGGCGGGCCTGTTCCACCGTCAGGGTGCCGTTGCGGGTGTCGATGCCCCAGTTCAGGCTGCTGGCGCCGCCCCGCGGCAGCCGTTCGAAGTCCTCGCAGAAGAGCAGGTGGCGCGGGCACGACTTGTGCGGTGCGGCGCTGGCGGCGGACGGGACGCTGCCGGCCGTGACGCCGAGCATCAGGGCGGCGGTCAACGCGGCAAGAAACTTACGCATGGCTCCTCCATGGCTTGGTCTCCCCGCGCGGCGACCGATCGGCCACCCTTGGGAGCGTTCCCATATATAGCAGAGATTCGATCGGGCCGGGTTCCCGCGTCGTCCGCCGACACGGCCAGGGGGTAGCGCGGCGCTGGTCGGGGCGGACGGGGCAGTATCGTTTCGCCGATGCACATCCGTTTCGAGGTCCCCGCCGACCCCAGCTATCCAGGGCGGGTGGCCGCCGTGCTCAGCAGCGTCGGACTACGCAGGTACGGCTATGTCGGCGCGGTGCTGGCCGGGGTCGGAGTCCTCGGTCTGATCGCCTCGCTGGGGTCCTCGTGGATCGAGCAACTCATGCCGCTGTGGGTGTCGATGACCCTGGGTGGCCTGCTGGCGATGCTGTACGCCCCCTTCGTGCGGCTGCGGGCCCGACGTCGCTCCGGCCGCTACGCCGTCGACGGGGCCTACGACATCACCGAGGACAACATCATGATGCGCAGCGGCTCGGAGTCCGGCGGCATCGCCTGGGAGGGGGTCACCCGGGTGACCGACACCCCGGACTTCTGGGTGGTGTTCGTCGGCGGGATGCCGGCGACGGTGATCCCCCGCCGCC
The DNA here is from genome assembly GCF_035920385.1 of Micromonospora sp. NBC_01739. Taxonomy (GTDB): domain Bacteria; phylum Actinomycetota; class Actinomycetes; order Mycobacteriales; family Micromonosporaceae; genus Micromonospora. The sequence continues at coordinate 2,351,049 of NZ_CP109151.1, forward strand.
TGATGTCCGCCGAGGACGCCGAGACCTTGCGGGCCTTCATGGTCGACCGCGGGCTGCTCCAGCCCCGATGAGACGGCGGGGCCGGCCCGGCGCTGGTCACCGCAGCCAGGCCGCGCCCCGGTCGAGCACGACCCGGCCGGCGCCGTCCAAGACCTGAAAGGCGGCGCCGAGGGGGCGGCGCCAGATGCGGACCGTCAGGGTGGTGCCCGGGTACACCGGTGCGGTGAAGCGCGCGTCGATGCCGCGCAGTCGGGCCGGGTCTGCGGCGACCGCGTGCAGCAGGGCACGTCCCGCGTAGCCGTACGTACAGAGCCCGTGCAGCAGCGGCTGCGGCAGGCCGGCGCGTTCGGCCACCCTCGGATCACTGTGCAGGGGATTGCGGTCGCCGCTGAGCCGATAGAGCAGGGCCTGATCGCGGGGCACCGGGTAATGGATCTCGTGGTCCGGCGCGGTGACGGGGACGGTCCGCACCGGGGCGGGGGCCCGGTCGCCACCGAAACCACCCGCACCGATGACGAAGAAGCCCGCCGTGGCGGTGGCCAGCGGACGCCCCTGCCCGTCACGGATCCGGGAGACCACGCGGACCAGAGCGCCGCTGCCCTGGTCGTGTACGGCGGTGACGGTGGCGGTGGTGCGGGCCGTACCGGCGACGGGCAGTTCGCGGTGCAGCCGGAGGGACTGTTCGGCATGACGGACGGCCGCCGGGTCGCCGAGCGGGGGCGGGTCGGCGGCGAACAGGGCCGCGAAGGTCGGCAGTACCGCCTGCGGGTGACCGGCGGAGTTCTCGGTGGTGAAGCGCAGCTCGGCGGCGGGGTCCTGCTGCCCGGCACCCACGCCGAGGGCGTACAGCAGGGCGTCCGTGCCACTCCAGTGCCGCTCGGCGACAGATCGCCAGCGGAGCAGCGAGGCGGGGTCGAGGCCCGCTCCGAAGGTCTCGGGGTCGGCACTCAGAGCCACTGGAACCTCGATTCTGCCTCTGGATCTATCAAACTGCTGGTCAGCGGGTGATTGAGCTCTTGACTGTGTGCTCGACAGCACAGTACCGTCCCACATTAAGCAACACGGACCACCATATGAGCCAGTCGAAGGACTGAGGTAGCCATGAAGATGCGCACGTTGCGGGTAGCAGCCGCGGCCCTGCTGATTACGGTCGCCGGAGCCGCATGCGCGGAGAACCAGACGGCAGACGGCTCCGGTGGCTCCGCCGCCGAACCGTCCGCCAACGTCACGTTCGGTGTGGGGGTCGACCCGGCCTACTCGCCGATCTACCTCGCCGACCAGGACAAGCTGTTCGCCGCGTCGGGGGTCAACGTCACCGTGACCCAGTTCCAGGAGGGCACCGGCGGACTCGACGCGATCCTGGCCAAGCAGGGTCAGTTCACCGCCAGCACCGAGTCCAGCCTACTGAACCGGGCCACCCGCGGCGATATCAAGGGCCTGGCCGTCTTCTCCCAGTCGCCCAGCTTCATCAAGCTCGTCGCCCGCGACGGAATCGCCGACGTCACCGGCATCAAGAAGTACGGCGTGGTGCCCGGCACGGTCAACGAGTACGCCACCAACAAGGTGCTCGCGGCCAAGGGCATCAGCCGGGACTCCGTCGAGTTCGTCAACGCCTCCCCGGCCGAGATGCCGGCGCTGCTGCAGCGCGGCGACGTCGACGGCTACATCATGTGGGAGCCGTGGCCCTCGCGCGGCGTCGCCAACGGCGGCAAGATCCTGCTCACCAGCGGCGACATCGGCTACGTCTACAACCTCGTGATCGGGGTGGACGGCGCCTGGTACGAGGCGAACAAGGACGCCGCCAAGAAGGTCGTCGAGACCATCGGCCAGGCCTGCGAGCAGCTCACCGCCGACCCCGCCAAGGCCGGCGCGGTCACCGAGAAGGCGATCAAGGTTCCGGCCGCCGAGGCGGAGAACCTGCTCAAGGGCGTGGAGTGCAAGGTCCGCGACTTCACCGACGAGGACCTCAAGCGCTACGCCGAGATCGCCCAGTTCCAGCAGGACAGCAAGATCGTGGAGAAGGCGGCCGACCCTGCGTCGGTGATGATCAGGGGTCTGGTGTGACCTCCCACGACACCCGTACGGCAGCCTCGCCCGGCCGGTCGTCCTCGACCGGCCGGGGCGGGGCCCCCGTCTCCCTGCGTGAGGTCGACATCCGCTTCGGCGATTTCGACGCGGTACGCGGGGCGACGCTCGACATCGCGGCAGGCGAGTTCGTCTGCCTGCTCGGACCCAGCGGTTGCGGCAAGTCCACCCTGCTCAACGCGGTCGCCGGATTCGTCACCCCGGCCGGCGGCGAGGTCACCTGCGGCAACGCCCCGGTCACCGGCCCGGACGTGTCACGCGGTGTGGTGTTCCAGAGCGCGGAGGCGCTGTTCCCCTGGTTGACCGTCCGGCAGAACGTCAGCTTCGGTCCCCGGATGCGGCGTATGCCGAAGGCGCAACGCGCCGCCGTGGAGGACCGCTACCTGGCGATGGTCGGGCTCAGCCACAGCGCGGACAAGTTCCCCAGCCAGCTCTCCGGCGGCATGCGGCAGCGGGCCCAGCTGGCCCGGGTGCTGGCCAACGAGCCCTCCGTCGTCCTGATGGACGAGCCCTTCGGAGCCCTGGACGCGCAGACCCGGCTGGTCATGCAGGTCGAGCTGGACCGGATCTGGCGCGACACCGGCGCCACCATCCTGTTCGTCACCCACGACATCGGCGAGGCGATCCTGCTCAGCGACCGCATCGTCACCATGACGGCCGGTCCGGCCGCCGCCATCAAGAACGTCTACCCGTGCGACCTGCCCCGACCGCGTGACCTCACCGACCCGGCCAGCGCCGCCCTGTTCCGGCAGCTGCGCGAGGACATCGGCGAGGAGGTGGCCCGGACCCTGCGGGCCCAGGGGCTCGACGACGGGCACGACGGCCGGTCGACCGGCGATCAGAAAGGGGCGGGACGATGACCGTCGACGTACGCACCGACCCGGCGCCGGCCTCCGTCGCGCCGCGTCGCCCGGCGCGGCGGCGTGGCGCCAGGCCCCGGCTGACCCGGATCGGGCTGTCGGTGCTCTCCGTGGCCCTCGGCATCCTCGTCTGGGACCTGGTCAGCCGCAACTACACCGCGTTCTTCCTGCCGTCGCCGATGCTGACCTGGCAGGGCGCCGTCGACCTGGTCCGGGACGGCACCCTCTCGGACTCGATCACCGCCTCGTCGACCCGCATCCTGACCGGTTGGGCCCTCGGTGTCGTGATCGGTGTGCCGGTGGGGCTGCTCATGGGCTGCATCCCCTGGCTGCGACTGATGCTCGACCCGTACATCCAGTTCTTCCGGTTCGTGCCGCCGATCGCCTTCGTCACCCTGGCGATCATCTGGCTCGGCCCGGGCGAGGCATCCAAGGTCGCGCTGATCTTCTACACCACGGTCTTCATCGTCGCCCTCAACACCCTTGCCGGGGTGCTGGCCGTCGACGAGCTGCGGTTGCGGGCCGCCCGCGCCCTGGGCGCCTCGCCGCTGCGCAGCCTCGTGTCGGTGGTGCTGCCGTCCACGGTGCCGCACGTCGTCACCGGTGCCCGGCTGGCCATGGGCAACTCGTTCCTGACGATCGTCTCGGCGGAAATCGTCGCGGCGCAGAGCGGGTTGGGCTCGCTGATCTGGACCGCCCGCAACTACGCCAAGACCGAGTGGGTCTTCGTCGGCATCCTCGCCCTCGGACTGCTCGGCTACCTCTTCGACTGGATCTTGCGCACCGTCACGCGGACCACCCTGCGCCGCTACGGCGTCACCTTCTGACGCCGCCACCGCACACCACCGCCGGACGGCCGGTCCCCCCTCTCCACGAAAGGCACTTCCGCATGCTCTGCATCGGCGTCGACATCGGCGGCACGTTCACCGACGTGATCGTCTACGAGCCGGCCACCGCACGGCTCGCCGAGGCGAAGACCCTGTCGACGCCACACGATCCCGCAGCGGCGATCTTCGAAGGGCTGGCCAAGCTCGGCGTCTCCCTGGACGCGGTGGACCGCTTCGTGCACGGCACCACGCGGGTGACCAACGCCCTGCTGGAGGGCTCCGGCGACCCGGTCAGCGTGGTCACCACCGACGGCTTCCGCGACGTGCTGGAGATGGGCCTCGGGCACCGGCCGCAGCTCTACAGCGTCAAGGAGGCGGCACGTCCCTCGCTGGTGCCCCGCTCCCTGCGGCACACGCTGCGGGAGCGGGTCGCCGCCGACGGCTCGGTCATCGAAGCGCTCGACACCGGCCACCTGGACGAGGTCCTGGACCGGGTCGCCGCCGCCGGTCCGGGCACGGTCGCGGTCTGCCTGCTGCACTCGTACCGCAACCCGGCCCACGAGCGGGCCGCGGCGCGACGGCTCGCCGAGCGCTACCCGAACCTGGTCTGCACGGTCTCCTCCGACGTGGTGCCGGAACAGGGCGAGTACGAGCGGTTCGCCACCACGGTGCTCAACGCCAGCGTCCGGGGCACCGTCGCGGACTACCTGCGCGGGCTGGGCACCGCCCTGGCCGGCGCCGGCTACCTGCATCCGCTGTCGATCATGACCAGCAGCGGGGGTGTCGTCTCCACCGACGAGGCCAGCCGCCTGCCCATCAACCTGGCGCTGTCCGGCCCGGCCGGCGGGGTCGCCGCCGCCGTCTACGTCGCCGGTCTGGCCGGCTACTCGAACGTGATCACCTGTGACATCGGCGGCACCAGCACCGACGTCTGCCTGATCAAGGACGGCGCGCCGTTGATGACCAGCGACGGAACGATCGCCGGCTACCCGAACCGCACCTTCCAGGTCGAGATCAACACGATCGGGGCGGGCGGCGGTTCCATCGCCTGGCGTGACCTCGGCGGCGAGCTGCGGATCGGGCCCCGCAGCGCCGGCTCCACCCCCGGCCCGGCCTGCTACGGCCGCGGCGGCACCGAACCGACCACCACCGACGCCCACCTGCTGGTCGGGCACCTCGACCCGCAGGAGAGTCTGGGCGGTGAGGTACGGCTGGACCCGGCACCCGCCCAGGCGGCCACGGCGGTGCTCGCCGAGCAGCTCGGGCTGGACGCGATGGAGTTGGCGCACGGCATCCTGCGGCTGGCCACCATCAAGATGACCAGCGCAATCAAGGAGATCTCCGTGGCCCGCGGCCACGACCCGCGCGACTTCGTGCTGATGCCGTTCGGCGGAGCCGGTCCGATGCACGCCACCGCCCTCGCCGACGAGCTGGGCATCAGCCGCGTGCTGGTGCCGCCGGTGCCGGGCAACTTCTCCGCCCTGGGGTTCGTCACCGCTCGCGCTCGCCACGACTACGTGCGTACCGTCCTGGCCGCCGCCGACGAGTCCGGGCTGGCCGCAGCGCGGGCGGTCGTCGCCGAGTTGGAGGACGCCGCCCGGGCGCAGCTCAAGGCGGAGGACGGGATCGAGGCGGACCAGGTCTCGTTCGCCCTGACGGTGGGCATGCGTTTCCGCGGCCAGAGCCACCACCTGGCCGTCGCGGTGGACGGCCTGCCCGCCACCGCCGAGGACCTGGTCACGGCCTTCCACGAGGCGTACGCCGAGCGGTACGCCTACGTGCGCACCGACCACCCGGCCGAGATCGTGAACTGCCGGCTGACCGCCTTCGGGCCCAGCCCGGTGGTGCGCTTCGCCGCCCCTTCCGGCGGCGAGGCCCAGCCGGAGCAGACCCGGCTGTACGGGCCGGACGGCTGGGTGGACGCCGCCGTGTGGCGGCGCACCGACCTGGGGCCCGGTGTCCGGGTGACCGGCCCGGCCGTGGTGCGGGAGAACGGCAGCACCACCGTCGTCGGGGCCGGCTGGAGCGGCGCGGCCGACGAGCACGGCAACCTGCTGCTCACCCGGGACTGACCATGGCGCCACTCGCCCTCGACGCCGTGCTGCTGGACGCGGCGGCACGGCACCCGGACCGGCCGCTGTACGCCTTCGCGGAGCTGGACCGCCCGGTCACGTACGCGGAGTTCGCCGAGCTGGCGGGCCGGGGAGCGGCCGTGCTGGCCGCCCACGGCATCGGTCGCGGTGACCGGATCGCGGTGTGGTCGGAGAACAGCCTCGCCTGGCTGACCCTGCTCGCGGCGGCGGCTTGGCGCGGCGCGGCACTGGTCACCCTGCACCCCGGTCTGACCGGGGCGGAACTGGCCGAGGCGGTGGCCCGCGCCCGTCCGCGCCGGTTGTTCGTGGCCGGTCGGATCCGCGACCGGGACGCGGTCACCGAGGCGGTCGCCGCGCTGGCCGGTGCGCCGTACCCGCCGGAGGGCATCCACCCCCTCGGTGACGACGGCGGCCGGGAGGCACTGGCGGGGTTGCCCGGCTGGGCCGACCCGACGCCGGAACCGGCCGGTGACCCCGACGCGGTGCTGAACATCCAGTTCACCTCGGGTTCCACCGGGCCGGCGAAGATGGTGACACTGAGCGCCCGGAACCTGGTACGCAACGCGCAGTGGACGGCCCAGGCCGCCGGGCTGCATTCCGGCGACGTCCTCGCCTCACCGCTGCCGTTGGCGCACGCCGCCGGTCTGAGCAGCGGCGCGGTGCTCGCGCTGGTCACCGGGGCACTGTGGGTGTCGACCCGCCGGTTCCGCTCCGAGACGGTGCTGGAGCTGATCGAGCGGCACCGCTGCACCGTGCTGCAGGCCGTCCCGACGATGGCCACGATGATCGCCGACCGGATCGAGGCCGAGCCGGACCGATGGGACATCTCCTCGCTGCGGGTCGGCTTCCTCGGCGGCGCGCCGTGCCCGCCCGCGCTGCGGGAGCGGACCGTGCGTGTGCTGGGCCTGGACCGGGCGGCCGTCGTCTACGGCCAGACCGAGGCCGGTCCCACCATCAGTGTCGACCCGGGCGACGGCAATTGTGCCCCGGTCGGGCTGACCGTCGGGCGGATCGTGCCCGACCTCGAGGCGGCCGTGGTGCGACCGGGCACCCGGCAGCCCGTGCCGTCGGGTGAGGCCGGGGAGCTGCTGGTGCGCGGCGAGTCGGTGACCGCCGGCTACCTGGACGACCCCGCCGCCACCTCCGCCGCCCTGACCTCCGACGGCTGGCTGCGCACCGGCGACCTCGGCGCGCTCAACGCCGAGCGGGTGTTCGCCCTCACCGGCCGGGTCAAGGAACTCATCATCCGCGGCGGCGAGAACGTCAGCCCCGCCGAGGTGGAGGCCGTGCTGCTCGAACACGACACCGTGGGTCAGGCGTGCGTGCTCGGCGTGCCGTCGACCCGCTGGGGTGAGGAGGTCGGTGCCCTGCTGGTCGCCGCGCCCGGCGCACGGCTCGACATCGACGACGTGCTCGCCGCCGTCACCGGGCGACTGGCCCGACACAAGCTGCCCACCCGGGTACGCGCGGTCGCCCACCTGCCGCTGCTGCCGTCCGGCAAGGTCGACCGGCGCGCCGCGCTGACGCTGTTCGAGGGGGAGAACTGATGCAGCTGGGCTCGTGTTTTCTCGATTCGCTGACGGTCACCAGCTTCTTCGGCAACGCCGAGATGCGCGGGGTGTTCAACGACCGGCAGCTCATGCAGTCCTGGCTGGACGTGGAGGCCGCGCTGGCCCGCGCGCAGGCGTCACTGGGGATCATCCCGCAGTCCGCCGCGGAGGCCATCTCGGCGTCGGCCCGGCTGGAGAAGCTGGACACGGCGGCCCTGGCCTCCGATGCCGAGGACACCGTGCACCCGCTGGTGCCGCTGGTACGCGCCCTGACCGCAGCCTGTCCGGGCGACGCGGGACGTTACGTGCACCTGGGCGCCACCACCCAGGACGTGATGGACACCGGGTTCGTGCTGCGGGCCCGGGCCGGGCTGGACATCGTCGGCCGCCAGCTCGACGAGTTGGTGCGGCTGCTGCGGCGGTTGGCGCTGCGGCACCGCAACACCCCGATGCCGGCGCGTACCCATGGCCAGCAGGCGCTGCCGACGACCTTCGGGCTGCGGCTGGCGGTGTGGCAGAGCGAGTTGCAGCGCCACCGGGCCCGGCTGCGGGAGATGCGCGCCCGGTTGCTGGTGACGAGCATGGGCGGGGCGGCGGGCACCATGGCCGGGTACGGGCCGCAGGCGTTCGCGCTGGAGCGGGCCGTCGCCGAGGAGCTGGGTCTGGGGGTGGCGGACACCCCCTGGCATGCCACCTCCGACCGGTTCGCCGAGTGTCTGATGGTGCTGGGCCTGGTGGCGTCCAGCGGCGAGAAGCTGGCTCGGGAGGTCTACTTCCTGGGTCGTACCGAGGTCGGTGAGGCGTACGAGCCGCAACGCGCTACCCAGGTGGGCAGCAGCACCATGCCCCACAAGCGCAACCCGATCCGCTGCGAGGCCGTGATCGCGGCGGCCGGCACCCTGCGGGCGCAGGTGCCGCTGGCGCTGCAGACCATGGTCGCGCAGGACGACCGGGACATGGGGGTCGGCATGACCCTGTGGAAGCTGCTGCCGGAGTGTTTCATCCTCATCGGGGGTGTCCTGGAACGTCTGGTGGAGGTCTTCGGTGACCTGGGCGTGAATCCGGACCGGATGCGCGCCAACCTGGACATCACCGGCGGGCTGGTGCTGTCCGAGGCGGTGATGCTGCGGCTGGCCGGCCCGCTGGGCCGTGAGCAGGCACACCACCTGGTGATGCGGGTGGTACGCGACAGCCTGGAACAGGGTCGCCCGTTCGCCGAGATGCTGCGCACCGACCCGCAGGTCGCCGCCGCCCTGTCCGGCGAGGACATCGCCGCACTGCTCGATCCCCTGTCGTACGTCGGTCACGCCGCCGCCCTGGTGGACCGCGCCCTGCTCACCTCGGAGTCGCCCTGATGAACGAACCGTCCGTGTTGCTGGATCGGGCCGGTCGGCTGGCCCGGATCACGCTGAACCGCCCGCACCGGCGCAACAGCTTCGACCTGGCGATGCTGGCCCGCTTCGAGGACGTGCTGCACGAGGTGGGTCGGGACTCCGAGGTGGAGGTGCTGGTGCTCACCGGAGCCGGGTCGGCGTTCTGCGCCGGCACCGACCTGGACGAGTTGGCCACCCTGGACGCGGCCACCACCATGCAGGTGCAGCGTCGTACGGCCGAGTTGGTGGAGCGCTGGTACCGGATGGAGCAGACCACGGTGGCCGCGTTCAACGGTCCGGCGATCGGTTCCGGGGCGGTGCTCGGCCTCGCCGCCGATCTGCGGCTGGCCGCCGACAGTTGCTTCTTCACCTTCCCCGAGGTCACCTTCGGCATCCCGCTGACCTGGAGCGGCATGGCGATCCTGGCCGATCTGGTCGGCGCGGACCGGGCGAAGCGTTGGCTGCTGCTGGGCGATCGGATCGGCCCGGTCGAGATGCTGCGGCACGACCTGGTCACGGCGGCGGTGCCGGCGGAGGAGTTGGACACGGCCTGCGAAGCGATCATCGAACGGCTGCTGGCCGTCTCGCCGGTGGGCCGGTCGATGACCAAGCGGGCCGCACGCCTGGCCGGGCCGAGGTTCGAGGCGGCGGCCAACGACTCCTATCTGGGGGCGCTGAGTGTCGCGTTGCGGCCGGCGGGGGCGTACCCGAAGGGCGGGAAGTCGTGAAGGTGTACCAGTTGCTGGCGGACGCGCTGGTCGCGCAGGGCGTCGACACGGTGTTCGGGCTGCTCGGCGATGCCAACATGTTCCTGGTCAGCGACCTGGTGGCCCGGCACGGGGTGCGGTTCGTGGCGGCCCGTAACGAGAACGCCGCCGTGATGATGGCCGACGGGTACGCCCGGGCGACCGGTCGGTGCCCGGTGGCCACGGTGACGCAGGGCCCGGGGTTGGCCGTGGCGGGTGCCGCGCTGACCATCGCCCGCCAGGCGGGTACCCCGCTGGTGCTGGTCGCGGGCGACACCCCGCCCGGCGACCCGCAGCACGTGCAGAGCTTCCCGCAGCAGCCGTTCGCCTTGGCCACGGCCGGTCAGCTGGTGCCGGTGGTGGCCGCGGCGAACGTGGCCCGTGACGTCGCCACGGCGTTCCGGCTGGCCCGCTCAGCCGGTGGGCCGGTGGTGTTGAACGTGCCGATCGACCTGCAGGACGAGGAGGTCTCCGACGACCTGCCGCCGCCGGTCGCAGTGCACACCGTACGCCGGCCGGGGCCGCCGGCCGCGCACCCGGACGACGTGGCGATGCTCGCCGCGTTGCTCCAGAAGGCCGAACGGCCGGTGGTGCTGGCCGGGCGGGGCGCGGAGGCGGCTGCGGCGGCGGTACGGGAGTTGGCGGATCGCAGCGGGGCGGTGCTGGCCACCACCCTGCTGGCCGGAGGTCTCTTCGCCGACCATCCGTACTGCCTGGGGGTGGCCGGTGGGCTGGCCCGACCGCTGACCCGGCAGGTGTTGGGCGAGGCGGACCTGGTGGTCGCGTTCGGCGCCGGGCTCAACCGGTGGACCGCGGACCACGGTCGGCTGTTCGGCCAGGCCAGAGTGGTGTGCGTCGACATCGACCCGGCGGCGTTGGGCGACCGCTGGCCGGTGGATGTGCCGGTGGTGGGCGACGCGGAGACGGTCGCGGCGGCGGTGTCGGCGGCCCTGCCGGTGATCCCCCGACCGCAGTGGCGGTCGGCGGAGTTGGCGCGGGAGGTGGCGGCGGCCGACGCGTTCGCCGGGCTGGAACCGTTGCGGGCGCCGGACCGGATCGACCCGAGGGTCTTCATGCGGGTGTGCGCCCGCCGACTGCCACCACACCGCACCACGGTGGTGGGGGTGGGGCACTTCGGCGGCTGGCCGAACCTGCTGCTGGATTCACCGGCGACGGACCGGGCGCTGATCGCCCCGTGGGAGTTCGGCAGCATCGGCGTGGGGCTGCCGTTCGCGGTGGGTGCCGCGGTGGGCCGCCCGGACCGGCCGGTGGTGGCGTTCGAGGGCGACGGCAGCCTGCTCACCGGGCTCGGTGAGCTGGACACCTTGGCCCGTACGGGCGCGGCCGTGCTGTTGATCGTCCTGGACGACTCGGCGTACGGGGCGGAGGTGCGCAAGCTGCGTCCGCGTGGGGTGGATCCCTCGCTGGCCCGCTTCCCCGAACGTGACCTCGCCGCGGTGGCCCGGGCGCTGGGTGTGCCGGCCTGGACGGTGACGGACGAGGCCGGTGCCGACGCCGCGTTCGACGCGGTGCTGCCGGTCACCGGCCCCGCCCTGCTGCACGTGCGGGTGCACCCGGACGTCGTGCAGGAACACTTCTGAGCCGGTCAGTCCCCCCAGACCGCACCCACGCCATGACCCATCTGACGCGACAACTCGTTCGCCGTGCGTACGGCGGCGGCGGCCAGTTCGGCGACCCGGGTCTCGTCGAGGCGGAAGATCGGCCCGGAGATGCTGATCGCGGCGGTGACCTGGCCGAGCCGGTCCCGTACCGGCGCGGCGACGACCCGCAGGCCCTCTTCGCTCTCCTCGTCGTTGAGGGCCCACCCCTGCTCGCGGACCTGGTGCATCCGCTTGGCGAGGGTGTCCAGGTCGGTGATGGTGTTCGGGGTCAGCGGCGTGAACTCGGTGTCGGCGAACATGGCGCGGATCTGCTCGTCGTTCAGGTCGAGCAGCAGGGCCTTGCCGGCCGCGCTGCACCACAGCGGGATGCGTCGACCGAGGCGGGAGACGAGCTGCACGTTGCGGGTGCCGCGCTCGATGTAGATCGACAGGGCATCCAGCTCGTCACGGATGGACAGGTTGACCGACTCCCCCTCGTCCTGGGCGAGCTGGTGCAGCAGCGGCCGGGCCAGGGCGTGCATGTCGAGCCCTTCGAGGAAACGGGCGCCCAGCTCGAAGACGGTGACCCCGAGCCGGTAGGCCCCGGTCTCCTCGTTGCGTTGCAGGAAGCCGGTGTCGGCGAGCGCCCGGAACAACCGGCTGGCGGTCGACTTGTGCAAGCCCAGCTCGCGGCTGACGTCGCTGACCTTGCGCTCGACGCTGCCGCCACGGAAGGCCAGCAGCACGCTGAGCGCACGGTCGAGCGCCTGGGTGCCCGATTCCCGGGCGGCCGGTCCCTCCGCAGCTGGGGACAGTTCTCCGACCTGCGACATCTTGCTTCCCACCTTCTCCGTTGCTATTGTTTCACAATATAAACCACGGACCACAATATGGTCCATGATCGCCGGGCCCTACGGTTCATGTGCGGTCAAAGCCAAACCACTCGTCATCACGAGTCGGAACCCATGAGGCGTCGCATGACCAAGACGTTGAACCCGATCGACCTCGAGATCGTGACCGAAGGTCTCATCTCGATCGTGCGCGAGATGCGCCAGACGATCTTCCGCACCGCGCACTCCCCCGTCATCGCCGACGCACAGGACTTCTCCTGCGCGTTGTTCGACCCGAAGGGTCAGATGGTGGCCCAGGGCCGGGACATGCCTGGGCACGTCATCGCCATGCCGGCCTCCGTCGCCGAGATCTTCGCCGACTTCGCCGACGAGATGCGCCCCGGCGACCTGTACATCGTCAACGATCCGTACCGGGGCGGCAGTCACCTCAACGACGTCACACTGATCACTCCGGTCTTCGTCGACGGCGAGTTGTTCCTCTTCCCCTGCGTGCGGATGCACTGGGCCGACATCGGCGGGATGACTCCCGGCAGCGTCTCCGGGCAGGCCACCGAGATCCTTCAGGAGGGGTTGCGCATCCCGCCGATCAAACTGATCGAGCAGGGCCGCCCCAACGCCGCCGCGTACGCCATCCTCTTCGCCAACGTGCGGATGGCCGACGAGCGCCGCGGCGACCTGGAGAGCTGCATCGCCGCCTGCTTCACCGCCGAGCGACGACTGCGCGAACTCGTCGGCCGTTACGGCGCGCAACTGCTGCTCGACAGCGTGGCCGCCAACATGGACCGCACCGAGCAGCGGCTGCGTGACCGCATCCGGCAACTGCCCGACGGGGTCTACCGCTACGAGGACTACCTCGACCTCTACACCGACGGGCGGTACGACCCCGCCCTGGTGCGGTGCGTGCTCACCATCGACGGCGACGAGATCGACGCCGACTTCCGGGGCTCCTCCACGCAGGTCGCCGCCGTGGTCAACTCCTCGCGGGCGATGACCGTGGCCGGGGTCTTCATCGCCGTCAAGAGCGCGCTGGACCCCGGCGGCCTGGTCAACCACGGTGCCTTCCGGCCGCTGCGGGTGCACACCGAGCCCGGCACGGTCGTGCACGTCGCCTACCCCGCGCCCGCCAACGCGCACAGTGAGGTACGCAAGCGGGTCATCTCCGCGGTCATGGCCACGCTGAGTCAGGTCGCACCCGACCTCATCGCAGCCGACCAATTCGGAACCACCTTCCAGAACCTCATCGGCGGCGTGGACCAACGCACCGGCCGGTCCTACCTGTACTACGACTACCCCGCAGGTGGCAACGGCGGCTTCCTCGAATCCGACGGTCCGAGTGCGATGAACCCGGTCGACCTCGGCGACATCTCCACCATCCAGTCCGTCGAGCGGCTGGAGACGGAGATCCCCATCGTCGTGGACGCCTCCGAGCTGCGGCTCGGCTCGTGCGGCGACGGGGCACGCCGAGGCGGGCTGGGCAGCCGACGCGAGACCCGACTGCTGGCCAGCACCGGGGCGTACTCCGTGCAGACCGACCGCACCACCGTGCCGCCGTACGGTCTGCACCACGGTGGCCCCGGCGCCCCCACGGTCACCTTCGTGCGCCGCGCCGACGGCGAACGGGTCGACTTCGAGACCCCCGGCAAGGTCGCCGGCTTCGCCATGCGTACCGGCGACGTGCTCGTCATGGAGTCCGCCGGCGGCGGCGGTTGGGGTGACCCGCTCGACCGTGAACCCGCCGCCGTCGCCGACGACGTGACGCAGGGGTACCTGGACGCCGACGACGCCCAGCGCCGCTACGGCCTGTGCTTCGACACCGACGGCCGGGTCGATCCGGCCGCGACCGCGGCGGCCCGGCAGGAACTGCGCCGGCAGCGCACCTGGCTGCGGGTCACCGTCAACGGACGGCAGCCGTACACCGGGGAGCGCGGCCGGCGACGGCTGGCCTACGTGGGCCCGGCCGCCGGCCTGGCCGAGGGTGCCCTGGTGGAGATCCACGGCCCGCACCCCGCGCCCCTGCGGGCCTGGGTCCGGCACGACCCGGACCTGACCGACGACCAACTGGCCCTCGACGACGACGGGCTGCAGATCCTCGGCGCCGAACCCGACGAGCGCACGTTCGTACGGGTGCTGGCCGACCGGGGCACGACCGGGGAGGGACCGGCATGAGCAGAGTCTTCCGCGTGCCCGTGGCACCCGCCCGCTCGGGCGGGGCCCGCCGCTACGACACCACCGAACGACCTTCGGCGGAGCCGACCCCCGCCCGCGCCGGCATCGTCGCCGGGGTGCTCAGCCCGCACCCGCCGCACCTGATCTACGCGGAGAACCCGCCGCAGAACGAGCCGCGGTCCACCGGCGGCTGGGAGGTGCTGCGCTGGGCGTACGAGCGGCTGCGCAAGCGCATCCGCGAGGTGCACCGCCCGGACGTGCTGATCGTGCACGCCCCGCACTGGATCACGATGGTCGGCCACCACGTCAACTGCGTGCCCAACCCGCGCGGGGTCTCCGTCGAGCCGATCTTCCCGCACCTGTTCCGGTACTCCTACGACTTCCGTACCGATGTGGAGCTGGGCGAGGCCATCGCCGACGAGGCCACCGACCTGGGCCTGGTCACCCGCAAACTGCACGACCCCCGGGTACGGGTGGACTACGCCACCATCGGCGCCCTGCACCTGGTCAACCCGGCCTGGGACATCCCGGTGGTGTCCCTGTCGGCCAACAACAACCCGTACTTCTACTCCGAGGCGTCGCTGGAGGAGATGGAGGTGCTGGGCGAGGCGACCCGTCGGGCCGTCGAGCGCACCGGCCGCCGGGCCGTGCTGCTGGCCTCCAACTCCCTGTCCCACCTGCACTGGCACGAGGAGCCGGAGCTGCCGGAGGACATGGAACGCGAGCACCCGTACAACAACCACCAGTACCGCTGGGACATGAAGCTGCTGGAGGCGATCCGCCGAGGGCCGACCGCGCCGCTGCGCGAGCTGATCACCGAGCACATCGAGGCGACTGCCTCGGAGACCAAGGCGGGCAGCCTGACCTGGATGTTGGCCGCGATGGGCTGGCCGCAGGTGCCCGGCGACGTCATGGGCTACGGAACGATCATCGGCACCGGCAACGCGGTCGTCGAGTGGACGCCCGAAGGAGGACACCGTGGCTGACACCGGCATCGTCGCCGGGGCGCTGCTGCCCGGCATGCCGCACCTGCTGGCCGAGAAGCCCGCGCAGTGCTGGGCCGACCTGGCCGCCGCCGCCCGGGATGTCGGCGAGCGGCTGCGCCGTCTCAAGCCCGACGTGGTGCTGCTGCTGTCCACCCAGTGGTTCACCGTCCTGGGCCACCAGTTCCAGTGCGACCCGAACCCGCGCGGCGAGCACGTCGACGAGAACTGGTACGCCTACGACTACGGCGAACTTCGCTACGACCTGCGCTTCGACGTGCCGTTCACCGAACGGTGGACCGAGCACGTGAGCAAGGCCGGCATGCAGGCCCGGCGGACCCGCTACGACGGCTTCCCGATCGACACCGGCACCATCGTCACCTCGGCGCTGCTCGACCCGGACCGCGAGCTGCGGTGGGCGCAGGTGTCCTGCAACCTCTACGCCGACGCGGAGACCCTCGCCGACGTCGGTGCGGCCGGTGCCGCCGCGGCCCGCGAGGCGGGCGTACGTGCCGCAGTCGTCGTGGTCACCGGCATGTCGTCCGGCCTGATCCAGCAATGGATCGAGCCGCACGAGGATCACGTCAGCGACCCCGGGCACGACCGCTGGAACCGGCGGGTGCTGGACCTGCTGACCGCCGGCAAGGTCGACGAGGTGCTGAAGATCCGCGAGGACTTCGCCCGGCAGGCGCAGGCCGACAGCCAGTTCCGCGCACTGGCGTTCGCCGCCGGCGCCGGAGCGACCGCCGGTCCGGCGCAGCTGCACGCATACGGACCGCTCTGGGGCACCGGCGGCGCCGTCCTGTCCTGGAACCTGCCCTGAACATCGGAAAAGGAGAACCCATGCGGAACATGGCTGCCGGCTTCGTCGAGGCCGAGGGCTACACCGCCATCTTCGACGCGGTCGACGCGATGGTGAAGGCCACCGAGGTCGAGGTGACCCGCGTCGTGCGCCTCGGCGGCGGCATCGTCGCCGTCGCCCTGCGTGGCGACCTGGCCACCGTCGAGGAGGCCGTCGACATCGGCGAGGAGACCGCCAAGGCCAAGAGCCGGAAGGTGCGTTCCATCGTCTTCGCCAGCCCCTGTGACGCGGTGTCGGCGCTCGCCGTCGACCCCCGCCTCGTCGGCAACTGACCCGGTAAGGAGAAACCGAACATGCCTTCTGACATCGCCATCGGCATCGTCGAGACCCGGGGCGTGGTGGCCCTGTCCGCCGGGATCGAAGCCATGATCAAGACTGCGGACGTGCGCTGCATCGCCGTGGAGCGGGTGACCAGCGGTTACCTCGCCGCCGCCGTGCAGGGCACCCTCGCGGCCGTCCGGCAGGCCGTCGCCGCCGGTGAGGCCGCCATCCGGCAGCACGGCGAGCTGCGCAGCTCGCAGGTGTACCCCAAGCCGCACCCCACCACGGCGGCGCTGCTGGAGGACCCGGAGGCCGCCCGCATCCGCGAGGTCATGGCCAGCCTGCGGGGAGACGGCTGATGATTCTCGGTGAGGTCGTCGCCAAGGTCTGGCCGGACAAGATCCTGCCGACCTTGCAGGGCCGCCGGCTGGTGCTGGTCCGGCCCCGCACCGAGGGGCCCGACCTGGTCGCGATCGACCCGCTCAACGTCGGCGTCGGCACCGTCGTGCTGGTCGCCACCGACGAGGCGGCCGCCGCGGCCACGGGCGAGCCGACGGCGGACGCGGCCGTCGTGGCGCTCGTCGCTGACTCCACCACCGAACGATAGGGAAACCAGGCCCATGACATCCGGGCGTACCACCCGCTGGCCGAGCGGCCTGATCGACGGGCGCCGCAGCGGCGATCTGCTGCTACCGAACTACGTCGGCGGTGAGTTCGTCACCGGCGGCACCTCGTTCGCGAAGGTGTCGCCGGTGACCGGCGAGACGCTGCTGCACGTCGCCGAGGCCGATGCGGCCACCGTGGACGCGGCGGTGGCCGCCGCCCGGGCCGCGCTGCGCGGCCCGTGGGGTGCCATGGGCGAGGGTGAGCGGGCCGCTGTGCTGCGCCGGGTCGCCGACGAGTTGGAACGCCGCTTCGACGACCTGGTCGCCGCCGAGGTCGCCGACACCGGGAAGTCGGTGGCCCAGGCCCGCACCCTGGACATTCCGCGGGGTGCGGCGAACTTCCGGACCTTCGCCGACATCATCACGGCCACCCCGACGGAGTCGTTCACCACGGTCACCGCGACCGGCGGGCGGGCGCTGAATTACTCGGTCCGTAAGCCGGTCGGCGTGGTGGCGATCATCGTGCCGTGGAACCTGCCGCTGCTGCTGCTGACCTGGAAGGTGGCCCCGGCCCTGGCCTGCGGCAACGCCGTCGTGGTCAAGCCCAGCGAGGAGACGCCCTCCTCGGCTACCGTGCTGGCCGAGGTGATGGCCGCCGCCGGGGTGCCCGACGGGGTGTTCAACCTGGTGCACGGCTTCGGCCCGGACTCCGCCGGTGAGTTCCTCACCCGCCATCCCGGGGTCGACGCGATCACCTTCACCGGCGAGTCCGCCACCGGATCGGCGATCATGCGGGCCGCGGCCGACGGGGTCAAGGCGGTCAGCTTCGAGTTGGGCGGCAAGAACGCCGGGCTGGTCTTCGCCGACGCCGACCTGGACGCGGCCGTCGAGGGTTCGGTGCGGTCCAGCTTCACCAACGGCGGCCAGGTGTGCCTGTGCACCGAGCGGATCTACGTGCAGCGGCCGGTCTTCGAGGAGTTCGCCGCCCGGCTGGCGAAGCGGGCCGAGGAACTGGCGTTCGGTTGGCCGTCCGAGCCGGCGACGATGACGATGCCGCTGATCTCCGCCAAGCACCGGGAGAAGGTGCTCTGCCACTACGACCTGGCCCGCACCGAGGGGGCCACCGTGCTGGCTGGCGGCGGTGTGCCGGTGTTCGGCGACGGCCGCGACGGCGGCTCGTACGTGCAGCCCACCGTCCTGACCGGACTGGGGCGGCACGCCCGCACCATGCGGGAGGAGATCTTCGGGCCGGTCTGCCACATCGCGCCGTTCGACGACGAGGACGAGGCGTTCGCGCTGGCCAACGACAGCGAGTACGGCCTGGCCGCCACCGTGTGGACCCGCGACGTGGGTCGGGCGCACCGGGCCGGGGCACGGCTGGAGGCCGGACTGGTCTGGGTGAACACCTGGTTCCTGCGGGATCTGCGCACCCCGTTCGGCGGGGTGAAGGCCTCCGGCGTGGGACGCGAGGGCGGCACCCACTCGCTGCACTTCTACTCCGAACTCACCAACGTCTGCGTGGACCTCGGATGACCGCCGACATCAAGGGCGCGGCCGCAGCGCTGCGCCAGGCGTACGCCACCGGGGTGGCCTGTCAGCCGCTGCGCGACGACCTGCTGCCGACCGGCGACCTGACCGCCGCGTACGCCGTGCAGCAGGCCCAGGTCAGCGACTGGCTGGCCGAGGGTCGCCGGCTGGTCGGGGCGAAGGTGGGCCTGACCTCGCGGGCGGTGCAGGAGGCGTTCGGGGTCTTCCAGCCCGACTTCGGTGTCCTCTTCGCCGACATGGCCGTCCCCGACGGTGCCGAGATCGACCCGAGCACCCTGTTGCAGCCGCGGGTCGAGGCGGAGGTCGCCTTCGTCCTCGGCCGTGACCTGCCCTACGACCAGGTCACCGTCGCCGACGTGGTGCGGGCCACCGACCACCTGCTGCCCGCCATCGAGATCGTCGACTCGCGGATCGCGAACTGGGACATCTCCATCGTGGACACCGTGGCCGACAACGCCTCCAGCGGCAGGTACGTGCTCGGCACCAGTCCGCGCCGGCTGGGCGAGGTCGACCTGCGGCTCTGCGGTGCCGTGCTGGAGCAGGGCGGCGAGCCGGTCTCCGTCGGGGCCGGGGCGGCCTGCCTGGGCAATCCGCTGCACGCCGTGGCCTGGCTGGCGGGGACCCTCGCCGCGAACGGTCGACCGCTGCGCGCCGGGGACACCGTGTTGTCCGGCGCGCTCGGACCGATGGTGGCGGTGACCCCGGGCGCGGCGTACGAGGCCCGGATCTCCGGCCTGGGCAGCGTCCGGGCCTGCTTCTCCTCGGGCCCCGTGAGCGCGAGGAGTAAGCCGGTTTTGCGAGCCCCGCAGTCGAGAACGAAAGGTGGCTCCTCATGAGCGTCGGTGTGGCGGTGATCGGGTCGGGCAACATCGGCACCGACCTGATGATCAAAGTGTTGCGGCTGTCGGAGTCGCTTCAGATGGTGGCGATGGTCGGCATCGACCCGGACTCCGACGGCCTGGCTCGGGCCCGTCGGCTCCGGGTGGCCACCACCGCCGAGGGGGTCGAAGGGCTCGTCGCGATGCCGGAGTTCTCCGACGTCGGGATCGTCTTCGATGCCACCAGCGCGGGCGCGCACCGGCACAACGACGCGGTGCTGCGCGCCCACGGCCGTCGGGTGGTGGACCTGACCCCGGCCGCCATCGGCCCGTACGTCGTACCGCCGGTGAATCTCGACGCCCACCTGGGCGAGCGCAACGTCAACATGGTGACCTGCGGCGGTCAGGCGACCGTGCCGATCGTCGCCGCCGTCGCTGCGGTCGCGCCGGTGGCGTACGGCGAGATCGTGGCCTCGATCTCCTCCCGTTCGGCCGGTCCGGGCACCCGCGCCAACATCGACGAGTTCACCGAGACCACCGCCCGGGCCATCGAGGTGGTCGGCGGGGCGGGCCGGGGCAAGGCGGTGATCGTGCTGAATCCGGCGGAGCCGCCGCTGTTGATGCGCGACACGGTCTACTGTCTGTGCCCCGATCCGGGCGCTGACCGGGCCGCGATCGCGGCGTCGGTGGAGGCGATGGTGGCCACGGTGCAGCAGTACGTGCCCGGCTACCGGCTCAAGCAGCAGGTGCAGTTCACCGAGGTGGACACGTACGTGCCGGCGCTTGGCGGGTCGTTTGTCGGCCTACAGGTCTCGGTCTTCCTGGAGGTCTCCGGTGCCGGGCACTACCTGCCCGCGTACGCCGGGAACCTGGACATCATGACCAGCGCCGCGCTGCGTACGGCCGAACGGATGGTCTCGTCGTGACCGATCTCTACATCCAGGACGTGACCCTGCGCGACGGCATGCACGCCATCGCCCACCGCTACACGGTCGACCAGGTGCGGACCATCGCCGCCGCCCTGGACGCCGCCGGGGTGGCCGCCATCGAGGTGGCCCACGGCGACGGGCTGGCCGGATCCAGTGTCAACTACGGCCACGGCGCGGCCAGTGACGCCGAGTGGATCGCGGCGGCGGCCGAGGTGATGACGAACGCCAAACTGACCACCCTGCTGCTGCCCGGCATCGGCACCATCGCCGACCTGAAGGCGGCCAAGGCCCTCGGGGTGACCAGTGTGCGCATCGCCACCCACTGCACCGAGGCCGACATCTCCGCCCAGCACATCTCCTGGGCCCGGGACAACGACATGGACGTCTCCGGGTTCCTGATGATGTCGCACATGAACGACCCGGCCGGACTGGCCGCACAGGCCAAACTGATGGAGTCCTACGGGGCACACTGCGTCTACATCACCGACTCCGGCGGCCGGCTGACCATGGCGGACGTGGCGCAGCGGGCGGACGCGTACCGGCAGGTCCTCGATCCGACGACGGAGATCGGCATCCACGCCCACCACAACCTGTCCCTCGGGGTGGCCAACAGCCTCGTCGCGGTCGAACACGGGGTGCGCCGGGTGGACGCCTCGCTGGCCGGGATGGGCGCCGGGGCGGGCAACGCCCCGCTGGAGGTCTTCATCGCGGTGGCCGAGTTGAACGGCTGGCAGCACGGCTGTGACGTGTTCGCGTTGATGGACGCCGCCGAGGATCTGGTGCGTCCGTTGCAGGACCGGCCGGTGCGGGTGGACCGGGAAACCTTGTCGCTCGGCTTCGCCGGGGTCTACTCGTCGTTCCTGCGGCACGCCGAGAGCGCCGCCGGGCGGTACGGCGTGGACGTGCGCACCATCCTGCTGGAGTTGGGCCGCCGCAAGATGGTCGGCGGCCAGGAGGACATGATCGTCGACGTGGCGCTGGACCTGGTCCGGGACGCCGGGAAGGACCCGCAGTGATCGACACCCTCGCCGCCCGCCTGGACGAGGCCGCCGTGACGCGGACCGCGCTCGCCCAGTTCGGTGCCGACGCCGGACTCGACGTGGCCACCGCGTACCAGGTGCAGGACGCCCTGGTGGCACGCCGGGTGGGCCGTGGCGAGGCGGTGGTCGGGGTGAAGCTGGGCCTGACCAGCCGCGCGAAGATGGCCCAGATGGGCGTCGACGAGGTGATCTGGGGTCGGCTCACCGACGCGATGCACATTCCCGACGGCGGCACGGTCGACCTGTCCGGACACATCCATCCGAAGGTCGAGCCGGAGGTGGCGTTCCTCGTCGAGGGTGGCGCGATCGCCGCCGTCGCCCCCGCCGTCGAGCTCATCGACTCCCGGTACCGGGACTTCCGGTTCACCCTGCCGGAGGTGATCGCCGACAACACCTCCGCGTCCGGCTTCGTCGTCGGGCCGTGGCAGCCGGTGCCCGACAACCTGGACAACCTAGGTGTGCTGCTGGAGGTCGACGGTCGGGTCGCGCAGGTCGGCTCCACCGCGGCGATCCTCGGCGACCCGCGCCGTGCCCTGCCCGAGGCGGCCCGCCTCGCCGGGGATCTGCGCGACGGTTGGGTGTTGCTGGCCGGCGCGGCGACCGCCGCGGTGCCCCTGACGGCGGGCGCGCACGTCCGGGTCACGGTCGAGCAGCTCGGCACCGTCTCGCTGCGGGCGTCGGCATGAGCGGGGCCCGGGTCGTCGCCGGCAAGGCCGTGCCGCGTGGCCGGTTCCCGCACGTCAAGGTCGCGGGCGGGTTCGCCTTCGTCTCCGGTACGAGCAGTCGCCGTCCCGACAACACGATCGCCGGTGCGACCGTGGACGCGCTGGGCACCACCTCGTTGGACATCGAGGTGCAGACCCGCGCGGTGATCGAGAACATGCGCGACATCCTGCGCGAGGTCGGCGCGGAGCTGTCCGACCTGGTGCAGGTGACCACGTATCTGGTCAGCATGAACGACTTCGGCGGCTACAACCGGGTGTACGCCGAGTTCTTCGACGAGACCGGGCCGACGCGCACCACCGTGGCGGTGCACCAGTTGCCGCACCCGCATCTGCTGATCGAGATGCAGGGGATCGCGCTGCTGCCGCCGCGCTGAGGCAGCCGGCCTCGCCTCAGTCCTCCGGCAGCGAGTCGACCAGGAACACCTGGTCGACGCCGCCGGTGCACGGCTCCGCCGCCGCCTCGGCCGGTACCTCGGTGTGGTCGTCGCGGATGCCGACGCACAGGTCGCTGCCCGCCGGTCGCAGCCGGTACTCCGTCGGTGCCGCTCCGGTCGGCTCGAAGCGGAACAGTTGCGGCCAGAAGTCGGTGCGGCAGTGCGGCCAGGGCTCGATCAGGTTCCGGCCGGGATCCTCCCGGCGCACGGTGAGACAGCCGGGTCCGTGCACCGGATGGTGCCACTTGATGAAGTACAGGTCGTCTGCCACCGGCTCCAGGTAGGTGTCCGGTGGGGTGGCCTCCGCGCAGGGGCGCTGGGCCGCCACCTCGTGGGGGTACCGGCCGGTGCGGTCGCGCCCTTCGGTGAGGCACAGGTGCGGGGCGCGGGCGGGCCGGAGCTGGCTCCGCCCGCCGCTGGGCGCGGCCGACGAACCACTGCCCGGCGAGGTGACCGCGCCGATCTGCTCCGTTGCGGTCCGCTGCTCGTCGTCGGGCCACCAGAACCAGGCGCCGAGGACGAGGGCGGCCAGCAGGGTACCGACGAGGAGCAGCGTCGACGCAGGTCGGGCGAACCAGCCCGAACGCGCTGGGCGGACCGGTTGCGTCACGAAGCCGTCCTCGCCGGGGCCTGCCCCGGCCGGCGGAAGGTCCTCCGGCACAGACGTGGTCGAGATCAGCTCGGGCCCGGCGTACGGGCCGGCGGCCAACCGATCCCGTGCCCGCAACCACCGTTCCACCTGATCCTGCGCCCCGCAGGCGCGGACGAATGCGGCCAGCACCTCCGGTCGCGGCAGGGTGGACCGGCGCAGCAGATCGGCAGCGGTGCTGCGGGCCAGCACGTCGCCGGCTGCGGCCGCGCGCTGCTCCAGTTGCCGGTAGGTCAGTCCGGACCGATCCTTCAGCCGGCGTAACAGGTCGACGAACCCGGCCGGGTCGGTCGCCTCCTCCGGTCGTAGCTCCCCCGTGGTCATCGCCTGATTCTCCCGAGCCGTCGAAGGCCGGGCAACCCGCCCCCGCACGACTGTCCGAGGTGGTCGGACAAGACCCGGACAAGCCGCGCTGAGCTGCGCGGACACCGCACCGAGGCGAGCCGGGCATTGTCTCGGACAGCCCGGATACCTAGCGTCTTGTTCGACAGCCGACGCAGGGCTGACAGGGCCGGCGCAGGGCCGAGGGGCTCGTGCCGAGCCCGATCACATCAATCACCACGGGGGTGGAAGCGATGCATGAGGCTGCCCGGGATCCGGTGCCGCAGACCGCCACGGCGGGCGAGTACGTCGGGTTGCTGCGGGACATCCGGCGACGCTCCGGCCTGACCTATCGGGAAATCTCCCGCAGCGCCTCAGCGGCCGGGCACTGGCTGCCGCCGAGCACCCTGGCCACCATGCTGGGGCGTACCACCCTGCCCCGCGAACAGACCATCGTGGCCCTGCTGACCGCCTGCGGAATGCCGCCGGCCACCATCGAGCAGTGGATCGAACTGCGGCACGAGATCGACGTACGCCTCAGCCGGTCGACCCGACCGGTCGCGGGTCCGGCCCTCTCGGCGTGCTGTGGGGTGCGGCACCCCCAACGCGAACCGGAGCCGCCGGTCACCTCGTACCCCCGGCGGCTGCACCCGGCGGTGATCGCCGTGGCGGGCGCGCTCCTCGGGGCGTACGGGATGCGGCTGGCGCACCGTCGGGACGCCGCTCCCCGCCCGGTCGACGGACCGGACGGGGAGCCCTCTCACCCCGACTGACGACTCACGGTCGGAGCCGGTTGGCGTAGACGTAGGCGCCCACGGACCCGCCGACGGCCAGACCGGCCTCGGCGTCGAAGCGGTAGTGCACACCCAGGTAGATCCGGCTGAGGGCGTTCTCCTGGGCAGCCTGGTCGAAGCCCGGCATCCGCCGCACGACCCCCCGGGCGAAGGGGTCGTCCGTGGTGGCGTCGAAGGCGATGTCGTTGGTGCCGAAGTATCCCTTCATCACCGCCGCCCACGCCCCGGCGAAGGTGGCGTGTCCGGAGATGTAGGCCGGGAAGGCCGGTGAGAAGGAGACCCCGTCCACCTGCCGCGACAACGGCTCCCACCCGTTGCCGATCGCGCTCTCCGGCCGCCACAGATCGATCGGGGTCAGATACTTGGCGTCCCAGGCGGCGATGGCGGAGTCGGCCAACGCCAGGCCGACCAGCCCGAACAGCCGGGCGTTGGCCAGGATGCCGAGCTGCCGCTGCCTGGCCACGATCTGGGTGTGCGCGAACAGCTGACCCGGCGGCTTGTAGGTACCGGCCACGTCGTTGGCCCAGAAGTGGGCCAGCTGGGTCTGGTCGGCGGTGCGCAGCGTCGAGGTCCGGCTGCCGAGATCGCGTACCTCCTGCACCTGGTCGAGATACTCCTGCGTGTCGAGCAGGTCCTCGTAGTCGTCCGCGCCGGCCGGCAGCTCAGGCCGGAACTGTCGGCCGGAGGTCAGCACGAACGGGGTGACCCGACCCCAGTGCGGGGTGACCGCCGGGGTGCCGTCGGTCGGTCGCCACGCCCCGTCGACCCCGTCGGGTTGGTACTGGGTGGCGTCGCCGGACCCGTCGTTGGCGCGAGCCTGGAGGTTGGCGGCGGCGGCTGCGGCACCGACCGTCGTACCCCGAGTGGCTTCGGCGGGGTTCACCCCGGAGGGTCGGCGGGCGACCGCGGTGGCCAGGGCCGTCTCCAGGTCCGTTCGGCGCTGCGGGAAGCGGGCGACCAGTACGTCGAAGGCGGCCTGGTCGACGGCCGCGTGCAGGGACGGGGCCACCACGTCGTCCATGGTGCCGGGGTAGTTGACCGGTACCCGCACCCGGTAGGGGTTGCCGACACCGGTGACCGAGACGGCGGCGTCGTGCATGGCCGCGTGCAGGATCGCCGCGTCCCGGGCGGCGACGGTGGGTGCCGGCGTCGAATCTCGGTAGCTGTCCAGCAGCACCTCGTTCCAGTACAGGATCGGGTCGCTGACCGCGTCCACGGCCAACGGGGTCAGCGAGATGTCGTCCAGCCGGACGGTGGAGGCCGCCCGCCCACCGAAGTGGAACAGGAGCACCGCCTTCGGGTCACCGAACGGGGCGACGAAGTCGAAGGTGAACCGGCGCATCGTGGCGGTGAGGGCTACCTCCCGGTCGAACGCGGAGGTGAAGGGGGTGTCGACCCGGGAGACCGAGACCCGCACGTTGCGGCTGACCTCGGCGGAGGCGTCGAACTGCAACCGGTACGGCGTCGCCGCCGTCACCCCGAACTCGAAGTGCCCGACCAGGTCCTCCCAGACGGGCTTGCCGACCGTGTTGGCGGTGCGGATGCGCAACTGCCCGGCGTTGACGGTCGTGCTGGTCGCGGCCAGTCGGGTCCACCAGGGATCGGTGCTGCCGTTGTCGAAGGTGCCGTTGCGGATGAGGTTGCCGGATGCGGCGGCGGCCGGTTCGGAACGGACTAGGGCCGGGAGGGTGCCGGCCAGCACGACCGCCAGCACCAGGCTTAGCAGACGACGCAGTCGCCGTTCAGGGTTGATCGATCGGGTCATGGAGAGCCTTTCCGGGAATCGGCGGCGATCAGTTCCTCCGCCGGGGATTTCGGCTCACCGTATGAGCGTTTTCCCTGTTCGCAGCCATCGAACAGGCTTCGGAACAGTGCCGAACACCGGTCGTACGCCGGTGCCAGGGTGTGCCGCACCCTGGGTGGCCGGAGCCCGGGTGGCTACCGTGGCTGGCATGTCGACAACCGCGCTCGGAGCCTTCCTGACCGCCCGACGTGCCCGGTTGACCCGGGCGATGTCGGTCTGGTCTCTGCCGGATGTGCCCGTCGGCGGTCACCCACATCCCGACGTACGGATGCGGGGCCTGCTCGCCGGTGGATGCGGTCGGGGCGGGCGCGGATCGCGGTGCCGTGCCCCCGCCGCCCGGGCCGGCGGAACACGCCGCCAGCAGCAGGAGAAGGCAGGTCCCGGTGAGTACGGCCAGGTACGGCTGCCCGGAGCCGGTCGATCGGTGCGAGGTTCGGAAAAGGCGTCGCGGTCGGTGCTGGTGGCCATCTAGTCTCGGATTCGCCATGTCGACCACGGTAGGTATCCCGCCGGCAAAGAGCCTGGTCCTGGTACTCCCAGGAAGGTCGCGGCCGGGCAGGTAGCCGGACCGCGCACCCGGGCCGCAGGGTACGTGGCACTCCCCCTACGAGGTGGTTGCCTGATGTCCGATTCCTTTGTCGTCTGCTCGAACCTGAGCTTCTCCTGGCCGGACGACACTCCGGTGTTCCAGGATCTGTCCTTCACCCTCGGTGGGGGTCGCACCGGGCTGGTCGCGCCGAACGGTGCCGGCAAGAGCACCCTGCTCAAGTTGATCGCCGGTGAGTACCGTCCCGTCGCCGGGTCGGTGTCGGTGCAGGGGGTGCTGGGCTACCTGGCGCAGGATCTGCCGCTGGTCGGGGACCGCACGGTGGCCGAGGTCCTGGAGATCGCTCCCCTGGTCGCCGCGCTGCACGCCATCGAGTCCGGGGACGCCGGCGAGGAACACTTCACCACCATCGGCAACGACTGGGATGTCGAGGAACGCACCCGCGCCCAGTTGGACCGGCTGGGCCTCGGTGACCTGGCCTTCGACCGGCCCCTGCACACCCTCAGCGGTGGTCAGATCGTCTCCCTGGGGGTGGCGGGCCAGTTGTTGAAGCGGCCCGAGGTCCTGCTGTTGGACGAGCCGACGAACAATCTCGACCTGGCCGCCCGGCATCGGCTCTACGAGGTGCTGGAGCAGTGGACCGGCTGCCTGCTGCTGGTCAGCCACGACCGGGCGCTGCTGGACCGGATGGACCGCATCGCCGAACTGGACCGTGGCGAGCTGCGGTTGCACGGCGGGAACTTCACCGCGTACGAGGCGGCGGTGCGCGCCGCGCAGGAGGTGGCGGAGAGGAAGGTCCGCACCGCCGAGCAGGACCTCAAGCGGGAGAAGCGGGAGTTGCAGGAGGCCCGGGAACGGGCCGCCCGCCGGGCCGGTACGGCCGCCCGCAACCTGAAGAACGCCGGCCTGCCGAAGATCTTCGCCGGCACCCTGAAACGCAACGCCCAGGAGTCCGCCGGCCGGGCCGACGAGGTGCACTCCGCCCGGGTCGACGAGGCCAGGGCCCGCCTCGACGAGGCGGGACGGGCGGTACGCAACGAGCAGAAGCTGATGGTGGACCTGCCGGACACCCGGGTACCGGCCGGACGCACCCTGGTGGCCGGGGAAGGGATGCAGGTCCGCTACGGCGGGCGGGCGGTGTTCGCCGGGGACGGGGTGGACCTGACCATCCGGGGCCCGGAACGGATCGCCCTGCTGGGCGCCAACGGTGCCGGCAAGTCCACCCTGCTGCGCCTGATCACCGGTGACCTGGCACCGGAGGGTGGTCGGATCAGGCGGGCCGAGGGCCGGATCGCGTACCTGTCGCAGCGGTTGGACCTGCTGGACGCCGACCGTACGGTGGCGGAGAACCTGGCCGCGTTCGCACCCCAGGCACCGCAGGAGCAGCGGATGAATCTGCTGGCCCGGTTCCTGTTCCGTGGCCCCCGGGCCCACCTGCCGGTCGGGGCCCTCTCCGGTGGAGAGCGGCTGCGGGCCACCCTGGCCTGCATTCTGGGCGGGGAGCCGGCACCCCAGCTTCTGCTGCTCGACGAGCCGACCAACAACCTGGACCTGGTCAGTGTCGGTCAGTTGGAGAGCGCGCTACACGCCTATCAGGGTGCGCTGCTGGTGGTCAGCCACGACGAGCGGTTCCTCGCGGAGATCGAGGTCAGCCGCTGGCTGCGACTCACCGAAGGACATCTGTTGGAGACCGGTCCCCCACAGGTCGACTGACGTCGTCGATCGGCAGCCTTCCCTGCCGCTGCAGGCGAATCAGCCGGTGCCGCCGCGGCAGATAATGACGATGATGATGATGCCTGCTTCCTCTCCGCCCGCCGTGCAGCCCCCGGTGATGTACCAGCAGTGGAACCTGATCACCTTCATCCACTGGCGCTACCCACCCGCTCTCATTCAGTCCCTGCTTCCGGCCGGGCTGAGAGTGGAGACCTTCGACGAATCAGCCTGGATCAGCCTGATTCCGTTCCTCATGCAGGGGGTCAGGCCACCGGGGGTGCCACGACTGCCCTGGCTGTCGGAATTCCCGGAGACGAATGTCCGGACCTACGTCCGGGATCAGCACGATCGCAGCGGCATCTGGTTCCTGTCCCTGGACGCGGCCCGGCTGCCCGCGGTCCTAGCAGCGCGGGCCAGCTACGGACTGCCCTACTTCTGGGCCGACATGACGGTACGCCGTAGCGCGGATCTGATCTCCTATCGATCCTCCCGTCGCTGGCCCGGACCCCGCGGAGCCCGCTGCGATGTGGACGTCCGCTTCGGTCCGCCGCTGGATGAGCGGGAGCGAGACGAGCTGGCTCACTTCCTCACCGCCCGCTACCGACTCTTCACGGTCGTCTTCGGTCGGCTTGCCGCCGCCGAGGCCGAACATGTCGAGTGGCCCCTGCACCGCGCCGAGTTGCTGCACCTCGACCAGACTCTGCTGCCGGCGGCGGGTCTGCCGGCGCCCGACGGACAACCCCTGCTGCATGCATCACCGGGGGTGCCGGTCAGGGTGGGAATGTGGCACCGCTGATCCTCGACGGCTCGGCGTCGATGGTTCGGGTGGTGCCGACAGCGCCGTCACCGGCGGTGCCGGCACCACCAGTGCCGTCGCCACCCACCGCCGCCTCGCGACTTCTCCTCGGCCACCTCGACCTGGGTGGCGAAGAGGGTCGTAAAGCGCTCGCCCAGCGACGGCGGCAGGGGTGTCCTGCTGACGCAGCTACGCAGCCGGGGCAGGGCGGGTCGGTCCCGGGCCGCGTCGAGCAGGGCCGCGTACATCGCCGAGGTGCCGTGGAAGACGGTGACCTCCTCACGGAGCATGAGGTCCAGTGCCGCCGGGCCGGTGAATCGGCTCAGCAGCACCAGGGTCGCCCCGGCGGCGACCGTGCCGGTCAGCGCCACCCCCTGACCGAACCGACCCCCCAACGGCAGACAACTGAGCACCACCTCGCCGTCCTCCGGTTCGCCGTCGGCCCAGGCGACCGGATCGCCGTCGGGCTCGGCGAAGAGGGCGGTGCCGCCGGGTGCGGGGTCCCCCAGGTCCTCGAGCCGGGGTACGTCGGACGGGCCCCGGGTCGGGCCGACGGAGAGCAGGGGTACCCCGGCTCGGGCGCTGACCCGCCGCCCGGCGGCCAGTTGAGAGGTGTGGCAGACCAGCAGCTGGGCGCCATGGGCCAGGTGCAGGGCCTGCGGGTCGGCCGGCACCGTGATCGGCACGGGGTTCGCACCGGCGGCCAGGGTGCCGTAGTAGACCCGGGGAAAGTCGATCACGTTCGGGGCCAGCAGGGCCACCGGGTCACCCGGGCGTACCCCTGCGGCGCGCAGCCCGGCGCCGTAGCAGCGGGCCTCCCACCACAGTTCGGCGTAGGTGACCCGGACCCGGCCGTCGACCACGGCCACCGTGTCGGCGTGCCGGCGGGCGGCCCCGGCCAGCAGGGTCGCCGGGGACAGGGTGGTCATCGGGGCGGTGCGGTGTACAGCCGGCTCACCGTCTCGGCCACACAGACCGGCTTGCCGCCACCCTCACCCTCCACGGTCGCGGTCGCGACCAACTGCACCCCACCCTCGAACGAGGTGACCTGGTCGATGGTGGCGACGACCCGGATCGAGGTGCCGACCCGTACCGGGGCGGGGAACCGGACCCGGTTGAGGCCGTAGTTGATCCCCATCCGTACCCCTTCCACCCGGTACAGCCGACCGACCAGGGCCGGCAGCAGGGAGAGGGTCAGGAAGCCGTGGGCGATGGTGCCGCCGTACGGCCCGGCTGCCGCCCGTTCCTGGTCGAGGTGGATCCACTGGTGGTCGTCGGTGGCGTCGGCGAACAGGGCGACCCGGCTCTGGTCGATGGGAAACCACGGGCCGGGGCCGAGGGTCTCGCCGATCGCCCCGGCCAGTTCCTCGATGCTGGCGAAGGTCCTCATCCCAGGTGCCCTCCGATCTTGGTGTAGCCGCGCAGCAGGTCGCGGGAGATGATCAGGCGCTGCATCTCGTCGGTGCCCTCGAAGATCCGGTACAGCCGCACCTGCCGGTACCAGCGTTCGATCGGCAGTTCGCGGGTGTAGCCCATGCCGCCGTGGATCTGCATGACCCGGTCGACCACCCGGTTGACCATGCCCGCGCCGTAGAGCTTCGCCATGGAGGAGGAGTGCCGGGGGTCCAGACCGGCGTCGACCGTCCAGGCGGCCCGCAGGATCAGCCAGCGGGCGGCCTCCAGCTCGGTCTCCGAGTCGGCGATCATCCACTGGATGGCCTGGTTGGTGCCGATCTTGGCACCGAAGGTCTCCCGGGTGTTGGCGTGCTCGATGGCCATCTGGAGGGCCCGTTCGGCGATGCCGATGGCGTGCGAGGGGATGATGTAGCGCCCCTTGCCGATCCACTTCATACCCAGGGCGAAGCCCTGGCCCGGCTCGCCGAGGATGTTGCGGTGCGGCACCCGTACGTCGTCGAAGATCAGTGAGGCCGGACCCCCCTCGCCCATGGTGGGGATGAACTCCGACCGCCAGCCCATCGACCGGTCCACCAGGAAGGCGGTGGCCCCGCCGTTGCGGACGTCCCGGTCGGGGTCGGTGACCGCGATGACGATGGCGAAGTCGGCCTCGTTGCCGCCGGTGATGAAGGTCTTCTCGCCGTTGAGGATCCAGTCGTCGCCCTCGCGGCGGGCCCGGAACCGGATGTTGGCCGCGTCGGAGCCGGCGCCCGGCTCGGTGATGGCGAAGCAGGAGATCCGGTCACCGGCGATGGTGGGCAGCAGGAACTCCTCCCGCTGCTCCTCGGTGGCGTGGAACAGGATGTTGTCCGCCTCGCCACCGAAGCGGAACGGCACGAAGGTGCGGCCGATCTCCGTCCAGATCAGGGACTGGACCACGGCGGGCAGGTCCATGCCGCCGTACTCCTGCGGGGTGGCCAGGCCCCAGAAGCCGAACTTCTTCGCCTTGAGCTGCAACTCGCGCAGCTCGGAGCGGTCCAGGCCGGGCTGGTGGGCCCGTTCCCGGCGCAGCAGCTCCTGCTCCAGCGGCATGACCTCCCGGGTGATGAAGTCGCGGGCGGTGTCGCGGATGGCCCGTTGTTCGTCGGACAGCCCGAAATCCATGTGCTCACGGTTCCTCTCGGTCAGAAGGCGTTGACGCCGGTGAGCGCCCGCCCGATGAGTAGCTGCTGGATCTGGCTGGTGCCCTCGTAGAGGGTGGCGACGCGGGCGTCGCGCAGGTACTTGCCGACCGGGTACTCGTCGATGTAGCCGTACCCGCCGAAGACCTGGATGGCGTCGTTGGCCGCGCGGACGGCGGCCTCGCTGGCGAACAGTTTGGCCATCGAGGCCTCGGTGGCGAACGGCTGCCCCCGGTCGATCAGGTCGGCCACCTGCCAGACCAGCAGCCGCGCCGCGGCGGTGTCGACCGCTATCCCGGCGAGCAGTTGCTGCACGAGTTGGTGCCCGGCGATGGGTTTGCCGAACTGGGTGCGGGTGCCGGCGTAGTCGACCGCGGCGTTCAGGCAGCCCTGGGCGATGCCGACACATCCGGCGGCGACCGACATGCGTCCCTTGGCCAGGGTGCCCAGGGCCAGCCGGAAACCGGCTCCGCACTCGCCCAGTCGGGCCGAGTCGGGCACCCGTACCTCGTCGAGGGCCAACTCGGCGGTGGCCTGTCCACGCAGGCCAAGCTTGCCCTTGATCTCCGATCGGGACAGTCCCGGGCTGTCGGTGGGCACCAGGAAGGCCGTGATGCCCCGGTGCCCCGGGCCGCCGGTGCGGGCGAAGAGCAGCGCGACGTCGGCGGTGGTGCCGTTGGTGATGAAGGTCTTGCGGCCGGTGAGCAGCCAGTCGTCGCCGTCGCGGACCGCCCGGGTGGCCAGGGCCGCCGCGTCCGAGCCGCTGTCCGGCTCGGTCAGGGCGAAGCAGCCCAGGGCGGTCCCCGAGCAGAGGGCGGGCAGCCACTGCTCGCGTTGCTCTCGCGTGCCGTGGGCGGCGATCGACTTGGCGACCAGGCCGAGGGAGACCGACACGATGCCGCGTACGGCGGAGTCACCCCGGCCGAGTTCCTCCAGCACCAGGCAGTACGCGAGATGGTCGCCGCCGGAGCCGCCGTACTTCTCGTCGATGGTCAGGCCGAGGAAGCCGAGGTCGCCGAGCTTGCCGACGATGCCGGGGTCGACCGCCTCGCGCCGGTCCCAGGCCGCCGCGTGTGGCACCACCTCGCGGTTGACGAAGTCGGCGGCGAGTTCCCGGACCGCGACCTGCTCGGCGGAGAGGTGAAGGTCCATGCGATTAAACTAGCGCTGCAAGTTTTATGCTGTCCAGACCCCGGTGTGGCACAGTTCCCGCGAACCACCCATCCGAAGGAGGACGCCCATGCCCCGGCCGCGACAGGCGCTGCTCAGCCGGGAGCGGATCGTCGAGACCGCCGCCGCGTTGATCGACGCCGACGGACTCGACGCGTTCTCCACCCGCCGGCTCGCCGCCGCCCTCGGCGTACGCGGGCCCTCGCTCTACAACCACTTCGCCACCAAGGACGAGATCCTCGACGCGGTAGCGGACAGCATCACCGGCCAGGTGGACGTGTCGTTCTTCGGCCAGGTCGACTGGCGCGAGGCCCTACGTCGCTGGGGGTACGCCTTCCGGGCCGCCCTGGCGGCCCACCCGAACATCGTGCCCCACCTGGCGCAGGGCCCCGGTCGACGTCCGGCGGCCCTGGCCATGGCCGACGCCGTCTACGGCGGACTGGTCGCGGCCGGCTGGCCGCCCGCCCGCGCCACCCACATCGGCGCCCTCATGCGCTACTTCGTGACGGGTTCGGCCCTCGGGTCCTTCGCCCGGGGCTTCGTGGAGGACCCTGGCCTGTACGCCGCGCAGTACCCCCACCTGAGCCAGGCCCACCGCTTGGCCGAACACCAGCAGCGGGTCGACGAGGGCGCCTTCGCGCTGGGCCTGGAGGCGCTGATCGAGGGGCTGTCGCACACCTACGAACGGCTCGTAGGTCCACTTGCCCCCCTCCCGCCGGAGGGCGGGACGCACTAGAGTCCAAACTTGCACCGCTAGTTTTAGGTCGAGGTGGAGGCTCATGGAATCCGTACGGACCGATTTCTACCTCGACGGAGGCTGGGTTCCCGCCGATGGCCGGCAGTCGCTGGAGGTGCACAACCCCAGCACCGAGGAGGTCATCGGCACGGTTCCGGCCGGCACGGCAGACGACGTCAACCGGGCGGTGGCCGCCGCCCGGGCCGCCTTCGAGGGCTGGGCCGCGACCGACCCCGTCGACCGGGCCGCCCACCTCGACCGGCTGCACGCCGAGCTGACCGCCCGGGCCGAGGACATCGCCCGCACGGTCGCCACCGAACTCGGCACCCCGCTCAAGGTCGCCACCCGGGTCCAGGCAGGACTGCCACTGACCGTGCTGCGCAGCTACGTCGACCTGGCCGCCCAGCCGCCGGCGCCGCAGACCGTGGGCAACTCCCTGGTGGTACGCGAACCCGTCGGCGTGGTCGGGGCGATCACCCCGTGGAACTACCCCCTGCACCAGATCGTCGCCAAGCTCGCCCCCGCCCTCGCGGCCGGGTGCACAGTGGTGCTCAAGCCCAGTGAGCTGACCCCGCTGACGGCGTACCTGCTCTTCGACGCCATCCACGCCGCCGATCTGCCACCCGGCGTGGTCAACCTGGTAGCCGGCACCGGGCCGGTGGTCGGTGAGGCCCTCGCCGGACACCCCGACGTGGACCTGGTCTCCTTCACCGGCTCCACCGCCACCGGCCGACGCATCGCCCACCTGGCCGCCGACCGGATCGCCCGGGTGGCCCTGGAACTCGGCGGTAAGTCGGCGAACATCATCCTCGACGACGCCGACCTGGCCGCCGCGGTCAAGGTCGGGGTCGGCAACGCGATGCTCAACTCCGGACAGACCTGCACCGCGTGGACCAGGATGCTGGTGCACCGCGACCGCTACGACGAAGCCCTCGAACTGGCCGCCAAGGCGGTCGCCGGCTACCGGCTCGGTGACCCCTTCGACCCGGCCACCCGACTCGGCCCCCTGGTCTCCGCGCAGCAACGCGACCGGGTACGCGAACACATCACCCGGGGCCTGGCCGACGGTGGCCGGCTCGTCGCCGGCGGCCCCGAGGCCCCGGTGCCGCAGCGCGGCTGGTTCGTCGCCCCGACGATCATCGCCGACGTCGACCCGGACAGCGCCCTGGCCCAGGAAGAGGTCTTCGGCCCGGTCCTGGCGGTCATCCCGGTCGACGACGACGACCACGCCGTACGGGTGGCCAACAACTCCCGCTACGGGCTGGCCGGTGCGGTCTGGTCCACCGACGAGGAACGCGCGGTGCAGGTGGCACGCCGGTTGCGCACCGGGGCGGTCGACATCAACGGGGCACCCTTCAACCCCCTCGCGCCGTTCGGCGGCTACAAGCAGTCCGGCCTCGGCCGCGAGCTGGGCGCACACGGGCTGGCGGAGTTCTGCGAACTGAAGGCGATCCAGCGATGAGGGGCCTCGTGGCCAGGGCCGCTGGCACTCCCCCGCGCGTCGAGCAGGTAGACCTGCCCGACATCGACACCGGGCAGGTACGGGTGGCGATCCGGGCCGCCGGCGTCTGCCACTCCGACCTGTCCATGGTGGACGGCACCATCGCCGCCCCGTACCCGCTGCTGCTCGGCCACGAGGCCGCCGGTGTGGTGGTCGAGATCGGTGACGGCGTCGACCGGGTAACGGTCGGCGACCACGTCGTGCTCAACTGGGCGCCACCCTGCCGGGCCTGCTGGTCCTGCACCCACGGCGAACCCTGGCTGTGCGAACACACCGGCACCCCGGCCACCGACGCCGGGCACACCATCGACGGCGAGCCGCTGCACGTCACCCTCGGCCTCGGCGCGCTCGCCGAACAAGTGGTGGTGCCGCAGCACGCGATGGTGGTCGTACCGGCCGACTTGCCCTTCCCCACCGCGGCGCTGCTCGGCTGCGCGGTGCTCACCGGCGTCGGCGCGATCCGGCGTACCGCCCAGGTACGCCCCGGCGACTCGGTAGCCGTCATCGGCCTCGGTGGCGTCGGCCTGTCCGCGGTCGCCGCCGCCCGCGCGGCCGGGGCCGCCACCGTCATCGCGGTCGACGTCTCCCCCGCCAAGGCCGACCTGGCCCGCGCCGCCGGTGCCACCGACTTCCTACTAGCCGACGACACCCTCAGCCGCGCGGTACGGAAGTTGACCGGCGGTCGCGGCGTCGATCACGCAGTGGAGTGCGTCGGTCGGGCCGCCACCATCCGCACCGCCTGGCGGGCCACCCGTCGCGGCGGGCAGGTCATCGTGGTCGGCATGGGCGGCAAGGACGACATGGTCGGTCTCAGCGCGTTGGAGATCTTCCACTCGGCCCGGACGCTGCGCTCCTCGGTGTACGGCTCCTCCGACCCGGACCGGGACCTGCCGGCGCTGGCCCGCGCGGTGCTCGACGGAAGCTTCGACCTCGACTTCCTGGTCACCGACCGGATCACCCTCGACGAGGCACCCGAGGCGCTCGCCCGGATGGCCCGCGGCGAGGGCGCCCGTACGGTGGTCCTGTTCGACTGACGCCCGGCGGCTGAGATGACCTGACATTCGATGCTGTCCCCGCCACGCGACCGCGATCGTGCAGGCCATCCTCGTCCTGCACTGCGTCGAGAACCGGCCTGCGCAGGACAGTTGAAGTCATTGTTTCAGGGACGGGTCCCAGGCGATGAGCTGATCGAAGATGTGACGGTCGCCTTCGAGCTTCAGGGAATCCAGCGGTATGCGGCCGTAGAACATCAAGACGAGGTCACTGGCCGTGCCCTGGGCGGAGGCGTCGGCCGTGTCCGGGGCCTCGCCGGCAGCGGGCTCGCCGAGGCGAGTGACCCGTGCCCCGTCGTCCGACAGCCGCAGGCGCCAGGAGCGGCCCTCGGTGGCGTGGTAATCGACGACGGCGGGCTGGTGTGGCCAGGCGACCGTCGTTGCGCAGAGGGTGAACTGGCAGTCGTCGAAACCGTCGAGGGCGACCTCGTCTGGTAGCGGCTGCGGGGCACCCACGGTGAGCTGGGCGTCGTACGTGTACACCGCGATCTCGGGGACCTGGCGTCGCGCCCATGCGCCGGAGGTCTGTGGTGACGGCGAGTCGTCCCACCACGTCCAACAACCGCGGTCCGGGCCAGCCTCGCGCAGCGTGCTCGTCAGTTGCTCGATGGACTCGGTCCACCAGGCCAGCAGTGCCTCGCGTTCCCGAGGCGCACCCATGCCGTCGTCCCAAGCCGACTTTTCCGGGGGCGCGTCTGCGGGCCCTGCGGCGACGACGGCGGCTGATTTGCGGCGGGCCATGCCCACGTGTTGCACGAGCTCGAACAGCGTCCGCCCGGGAGAGGCATGCGGATCGCTGGTCAGAACCGGCACGTCGAGGCTGGGCGCTGCGGCGACCGCAGCGCGGAAGGCGGTCGACCGTTCGTCAATGAGCCGCAGATGATCAGAGAACGTCAGAATCGTCTGCACTCCGGCTTTCTACCAGTGCGCTCCAACAACCGGACAGCGATTTTCGCAGCCGACGCGGCGGGCGGCGTTCTCATGCCGATGACAGTGTGTCTGGACTCGACTGAGAATCGCTTTGCGGCAGTCGTGAGTGATAGGGCGTGGCTACGCGTGGGGCGGGATGTTCTCGGCGGATGCCTGGTCGAACTCGTGGCGGTTGTGGAGGATGTCGCTCTGGTGCCCACGGACCCAGTGCACGAGTCCGTCCACGGCCTCGCTCAGTGAGCGGCCGAGCGGCGTCAGGGCATATTCAACCCTCGGGGGTACTTCCGGGTATGCGGTCCTGGTCACCAACCCGTCGCGGGTGAGTGCGCGCAGCGTCTGGCTGAGCATCCGCTGCGAGATGCCGGTGACCTGCTCGTGCAGCGCGGTGAAGCGCAGTGGGCCGGAGGCCAGGACCGTGATGGTCAGCAGGGTCCATTTGTCGCCCACCCGCGCCAGCACGTCGCGGACGAGTTCGATCGTCTGGATGCAGTCCGGCGGGACCTCACGCTGTGCGAGTTCGGCACCAAGGCGGCTTGTCACGACTCTCTGTTCCTCGTGCGTCAGTAGCTGACTTCAAAGTGCGTATGGGCGAGCCGGACTAAATCCGCCGGCCGCACGTTTCTTACTGATCGTAACGGACGTGCGGCCAACCCTTTGGTGGCCGTCGCACGCCCACTGAGAACAGTTCGTCGGGTGGCGCGTCGAATGCCTGCTCGGTGAAGTCCACGCCGGCGAACCGGCGCCGCACCGCCGGGGTCAGGTCCGGAGAACTACGTGTCCGGGTCCAGATCACCGTGGCTCCTGGCGCGCACAGCCTCGGCAGTGAGCTGATCGTCGCTCGGGCGTGCTGGTCACTGATGTTGGGACTCCGGCCGCTGGTGTTGCGTGGATTGCTTGGATCGCCCGCCGTAGAGGGCTACGAAGACGCGGTCCCGCAGGATCTCGTACTGCTGACGACATCGCCGAGGTGGGCCCGGCGGGCGTTGCTGGACCTGACCGCCGACAACGACTTCCGGTGGCTGGAACTGGTCAGCCGTCAGGTCGATCTCGCGGCCGTCGGCCAATCGATTCCAGTAGTGGTAGCCGACCCTGACGTCTCCGGCGAGGACCTCGCCGAGGATCAGCTCTCCGCCGAGCAGGTCCTGGATGATCAAGGCAGTCACCCCGCATTGACCACGGGCCGGGTTGCCGGTGTGCCAATCCTGCACATCGTGCGGGTCGCAGGTATCCGCTCCCCAGGCGCCACGTAGTACCGGCCGCAGCATCTCCAGGTCAATCGCGAGCGGGACTGATCGTCGGTCGCGCTCTTCAGACATCACCCAGGAAGGATCATCCTTCGACCGGGTCGAGAGTCAAGGAATACCCCGCCTCGGGTACTGGTCAGGACGCCGGCAAAGTCGTGACGGCGTCTGACTTGTGAGGCTTGGGGTGGAAGCGCCGTTGGCGGTGGCAGCAAGACGGCCGATTCAGAAGATCATCAAGGTTCTCTACGCCATGCTGATCGCCCGAAGTGCGTCATGCCCACGCTGCCATCATCGCTGATATCTTCCCTGTCCTGTGCACCGACTCTGACCGTTGCCGACTTATCACCGAGTGGAGTACCGGCATGCCAGAAGGCTGGCAGTGGGATCAGAGTCTGTTCCGAGGTAGCGCCGGGTATTACGACCAAGGGCGGCTGCCGTACGCGCCGGGCTACACCGACCGACTCGCCGAGACTCTGGGACTCGATGGTCACGGCCGGCTGTTGGACGTGGGCTGCGGCCCAGGCACCGTGACACTGCCATTCGCGCGGTACTTCGTCGAGGCGGTGGGCATGGATCCGGATCCGGAGATGCTGGCCGAGGCGGCGCGGCATGCCGACTCCCTCGGCGTGCGGAACGTGACCTGGGTCGAGGCCCGGGCGGAGGATCTTCCCCGTGGGCTGGGAATCTTCCAGGTGGTGCTGTTCGCGCAGTCGTTCCATTGGACCGACCGGGACCGCGTCGCGGCGACGGTCTTGGAGATGCTGGAACCAGGCGGCTGGATCGTGCACCTCAGCGACCTGAAGACGCCTCGCGCCGATCCCGCCCCTCTGCCGTATCCGGCGCCGCCGTACGACCGGATCGCCTCGCTGACCCGAAAGTACCTGGGCGACGTGCGCCGTGCTGGACAGGGCGTCCTGGTGAACGGAACGCCCAGCGGCGAGCGAGAAGTCCTGGCTCGGGCCGGCTTCACGGCTCTCAGCCGTCTCGTCGTCCCGTCAGGGGCGGTGGTCGAACGCAGCGAGGACGATGTCGTCGCCTGGGCATTCTCGCGGTCGGACATGGCGCCGCACCTGTTCGGGGAGCGGCTGAAAAACTTCGAGCGGGACCTACGCGAGTTGCTGCGGGAGATTTCTCCCGATGGCGTCTTCGCCGAGCAACTGCCGGACACCGAGATTCTGTACGGACACAAGCCCGCCCAGGCGTAAGTGGGCCGCCTTCCGGTCCCATGGAAACGGAGGGCGGCCCGACGCAAGCTCACTCGGCGCGGCGCATCGCAGTCGCGATCTCAGCAGGCCGCCGAAGTCGAAGATGAGCGCCTTGACCGTCATCGCGGCGGTAGCCCAATCCAGCCACCGCGGCCAGCGGCTGCCGCAGTCAGGCCAGGCGGTGAGCTCTAGTCAAAGCACATGACCGGCCCGGAGCTTGGGAAAGGACAATCCGCGTGCTGCATAAGACCTCGACGGAACTATCCGCTCAGAACCGCGCTCGCTGACCGGGCTGACGGTAGGCACGAGG
This sequence comes from Micromonospora sp. NBC_01739, assembly GCF_035920385.1. Taxonomy (GTDB): domain Bacteria; phylum Actinomycetota; class Actinomycetes; order Mycobacteriales; family Micromonosporaceae; genus Micromonospora. The sequence goes on from NZ_CP109151.1 coordinate 2,390,754, forward strand.
ACCTGCTCCTACATCTCCGGCACCTGTCTGGCCCAGCCGATGAACCGGCGGTGCAGTGCCCCTGCCGGTGCCCAAGGCATGTCCTCGGCCGCCTGCACGAGACAGACCCCGAGGTAGAGCGCCAACGACACCGGCGCGCCCGCGTACTCCGCGCGCAGCTCACGCCGCCGCGTCGGACAAGGCCAGGGCAGGTCACAGCCACCACAGCTCCAGATCGGCATGACCGGGCCGTGGGTGGTCACCGCACACCGCCCAGAAACCGGGCCACGCTCGCGCGAGCCTGCCGACTGGTCGCCCACTCCACCTGCCAACACGGGTACGGCACCAACAGCGACCACCACACCCGGCAACCAGCACACATCCCATCAAGCCCACGAACGTGTACGGCGAGAATCGTCCGTTCCGGCCCGCCGGTCACTGCTCACCCTCCCCAGGCCAGTGACCACGATTGATCGGAATGCGATGTCGAGCACGGCAGGGCAGGTCGGCTCCGCACCGACAGACCCGCCGCCACCGCCGCCAACACCACACCGGTCGATGCCGCCGGGCGAAGGTCATCGCGGTAGCCGACAGGTACTCGTCGTACGAGACGCGCCGCTTCAGCGGCACAGAAGAATCCCCACCCGCCGAAGGCTGTTGTGCGCCTCGCGCCTGATCCAACAGCCGCTGCCTGGCGGCCTCCTGCTCCATGGTCTGGATGCGCTGTCCGAAGCCGGAGACCACCGGCGGCGGGAGGTACCGGCTGACGATCCGCCGCAGGAGTCCGATGCCCACTGTCATGTGTCCGGCCCTCCGTCTCGAGGGCGCGGAGGGACACCTGCTGATGTGTCTCGTTCCGCGCCCGGGTGCAGTGAGGTCCAGCCTCACGCCGTGCGCGGCAACGATCCAGAAGGTGACTGTCCGCTAACCAGGTGTGCTGTCCGCTGATGGTCGACGTCCGGGTGCGTACTCGATGCACAGATCACGCAATGTCGCGGCCTCTGGTGCCCCCGACTGCTCCACCTTCGTCAGTAGTTCCGCAGCCCGCCACCAGTTCGACGGCACCACCCGCCCGGACTCCACAGCCTGCGCCCCAAGAGCGACCGCCTCATCCGGCTGCCCGGCGGCGACCAGGGCAAGGCCGAGGTCGAGACGGGCCGACGCGGACCGGCGGGGCCGCGCTCCCCCATCGCCGTACGGGTCCAAATCGGCCAACACAGCCCGCGCCACCTGCTCGGCACCGGGGTCACCCGCCCACGCCAGAGTCGTGGCCGTGTACGCGGCAGCCTTGGCCGGGTCGTACCGATAGTGGTGCTCGGCTCGCTCAGGAACCGGCAGATTCGCCGTCAGCCGCTCGACCCGGTCCAATGCCCGCCGCGTCGCACCGACGTCCCCGATCCGCGCCCACGCACGAGCCTCCTGGGCAGTCGCCTGAATGCGGGCAGAGCTGCCCTTCGGGGCGACCCGCTGAGCTTGTTCGGAGAGATCGAGTGCCGTCCGGTAGTCGCCTTGAGTCAGCATGTCCCAGGCCCGGGTTTCGAGACACCATGCCTGGATCTCGGCATGCTCAGCATGTTCGGCAAGATCACGAGCAGCTCGCAAGTGGGCAGCCGCAGCAGCCCGCTGCCGCAGGTCGATATGCACCGTCGCCCGCAGCACCGCCAACCAGCCACCGGCAACCAACAACCGTCGTTGTTGAGCAAGCGTGACCCGTCCATCCAACAGCCGCCCGACATAGGCGAGGTGCCGCCGTACCAGCGGCAACAGATCCGCCGGGGCCATCGTCGGATAGGCACTGGCGAGGTCGTCAACGCCCTGCTCGATCCGTTCGAGCAGGTCCCTGCTGACATCGCTGGCGGCGACTCTCGCCCGCAGCTCGCCGGCCTCGGCCGCATGGTCGACAGGCGCATCGACCAGTCGGGCAAGCAAACCCCCCGCGTCGAGAACCCGGTCCAAGTGGCGCGCCGTGTCGACCGTCGGAGCCTTGAGCCCTGCCTCCAACTCGTGCAGATGGCTCTTACTCCGATGAGCGAGCTGCCCCAGGGCTCGAAGCGACAAACCACGTCGCTCCCGGAACTCACGCAGAGCTACGCCGAAGCGCGGATCGACGGACGAGGCCATAGCGCCGCTCCAAGCTCAAGATGCCAGGTGAACTCCCCCAGCCACTTCCCCCGTCGACGGTACCCCCAACGCCGAGCATCGTTGACCCCTCGCTTGTAAGTTCCGGGCGCTTCGTCAGAGACGTCCACGCACGTCTCTGACGTCGGGCGGTAGTCCGGCTCGATCCGAGGTCATCCGGCCCGGTGACGCCCGTCCCGGCCTGGTTCGCCTGGCCCGGTTGCTGCACTTCGCTCCTGTATCTCCGGCACCTGCCTGGCCCAGCCGATGAACCGGCGGTGCAGTGCCCCTGCCGGTGCCCAAGGCATGTCCTCGGCCGCCTGCACGAGACAGACCCCGAGGTAGAGCGCCAGCGACACCGGCGCGCCCGCGTACTCCGCGCGCAGCTCACGCCGCCGCGTCGGACAAGGCCAGGGCAGGTCACAGCCACCACAGCTCCAGATCGGCACCACCGGGCCATGGGTGGTCACCGCACACCGCCCAGAAACCGGGCCATGCTCGCGCGAGCCTGCCGACTGGTCGCCCAATCCACCTGCCAGCACGGGTACGGCACCAGCCGCGCCCACCACACCCGACAACCGACGCACATCCCGTCGAGCCCACGCACGTGTACCGCGAGGATCGTCCGTTCCGGCCCGCCGGTCACTGCTCACCCTCCCCAGGCCAGTGACCACGATTGATCGGAATGCGATGTCGAGCACGGCAGGGCAGGTCGGCCCCGCACCGACAGACCCGCCGCCACCGCCGCCAACACCACACCGGTCGATGCCGCCGGGCAAAGGTCAACGCCGTAGCCGACAGGTACTCGTCGTACGAGACTCTCCGGTGGCCTGAGGGAGGTATGGCAGGAAAACCTGCCCGCGCTGGGCTCACCGGTGGCTCCCTGTCGCGTCCCCGGTGCGCTGATCACGCGTCGTCGGCGCGTACGGCGTGGTCTGGATCGGTTCGCGGTGCCAGTGCGTGTCCCGTGACCTCTTCGCCTGGTCCAGCAGCCTCCGCTGCGCTGCGGCCTGCTCGGCGGCCTGGTGGCGTTGACCCGTTCCCGGCGGCGGGGGTGACTCCGCGCGTCGCAGCAGCCACCGCAGAATGTCGCGCAGCTCGGACCGGATCGCCACAGGTTCCGCCTCCCTCGTCGCGGGTGGGCGAGTGGCGACGGCAGCGCGGATGTCAGGTGTCGCGCTCGGGTTCACGTCGCCACCCGGCGGACACGGTCGGCGAAGCGGCTACTTCCTGCCGTCGTGTCCTGATCGGAACGTTATGGACGGCACGGTGTGTGTTGGAACACTTACGCACCACTACTGGGTGGAGACCCCCATGCGCTCGCACAGGCCTCGCAGTTCCGTGGAGACCAGCCCTCGGCGCAGCAGCCCACGTGCGACTTCTCGCGCCGCCGTCGATGACCGGGTGTGCTGCGGACCGACCCGTTCGGCCGCCAGCAACATCCGCACCGCGTCTCGCTCCCGCTCAGCCGCCACCATCGCGCGGGTCATGTCCAGCCAGTAGTACACCTGCCGCACGGCGGGAAGTTCCCCAACCGTCACCCCGGCAGCCGCCTGCAACGCCTCCTGCGGACGTCCGGTGTCGAGCAGGTAGGCCATCCGCCACAGCGCCACGTTGCTCGGCCCCCACAACAGGTCCCAGCTTGTCGTCTCCCCGGTGTGCGCGGCGATCCGCGCCGCCTCGTCGAGGTGATCCTCGGCGGCCGACTGATCCTTCATGCCGGCAAGGTGATGCGCGCGGGCCAGGTGCAGGAATCCGAGCACATCCAGCGCGGTGTCCGCACCGCTACCCTCCAAGTCCGCTCCGGCCCGATCGCAGTACGCCCGCGCAGGGCCGTACGCGCCGGTGTACGCCGACACCCGAGCCCGATTCGCCGCCGCGACCCCCACCGCAACCGGATCATCAAGCAGGTGCGCAGCTACCGCACAACGCTCCGCTGCCAACCAGGCATGGGCCGAGTAACCCACGTTCAGCAACGAACCCATTGCCACCCCGTACACCGGCACCATCAACCCGTACGCCGCCCGCCGGTCGGTCACCCCGTGCAGGGCGGGAAGCAGATCCACCAGCCGGCGCAGGGCTCCGGCGTAGTCGCACCGGCCGTACAGATCCCGCACCAGCGACGACTCCCGGTCCACCTGCTCCACAGTGGCCGCCCCGACGACCGGCGGCCCATCGAACGGATACGCCATCATCGCCCGCCACACCCGCTCGGCGTCGATACGCGCACCATCAAGCTGCCGATCAGCCGGCGTATACGGCTGCCCGGTGAGGTCGAAAACCGAACACTCCAGGGCTGCGGCCAGATCCACCACCATGTACCGATCCGTACGCTGAACACCGCGCTCGATCCGCGACCACGTCGTATGCGAGATACCCGCGCGACTCGCGGCATGCCGGATACTCCAGCCACGCAACTCGCGCCGGGCCCGGATGCGCTCACCCACCGAAGGGTCAGCAGGTATGGCTCGGCGAGGCACAGCAATCCCTCTCGAACAACGACCAGATACGGCAGGGCAGCCAGCGACCACACTGCCACCGACGGTACCCCCGACTGACAGTGCTTTACAGTCCGCCACCAAGCGACAAGCCCCGAGCGCCTATCCCCACAGCACTGAAGCGGAACCATGACCCCGGCTGGTCTACCAGGGGCAACGGCGGCCGACGCCTGCTTATGTCCACGGTTGACGACGTTTGACGGTGTCTTGTGCCTCCGGCGTCCCCACGCAGCTACCACCGGCATACGACGCGATCGAGCCTCACCAGCCTGCCGTCGAGGGACAAGCAGCATTCTCGTCAGCCAGCGTCAGGCTCCAACTGGTCTTCGGTCCTGTTGCTGTGCGTGTGGGTGATATACCCTGCTGTGATGGTGGCGGGCGAGCTACGGCAGCAGACCGGCAGCATTGGCGTAGATAGAGCTAAGCGGTGGCTAAACTATTCGACCCGCGTCGCGTCGATCTACACAAATACTGACAAGGTTTTTAAGGACCTGCTGCATTTTCAGTGGCCCTATGGTGGTCAAGGCTTCAGCTTTGACCTGGAGGGAAAGTTGCGTGGCGGCGATCTGCACGACCAGTCATTTATGGCAGAAGTCAAGGCATATCGCTACGAGATGGACTCAGCGACAGAGTACCGAAAGTTCATCGCCGAATGCTACGTGGCATTCCAAGAAAAGCCCGACCGATGCGATAATCTAATCTGGCTATCCTGGGCCCCATTTCAAGCCCAAAGCTGGCATAAACATCGAAGTCCGGAGTCCATCAAGAAGCACCTCCTTCACGCCGAAAACACCTTTCGAGTTTTTGGAACAGAGTCAGCCGAGGAAGCGCTAGGAAAACTAGACACCCAAGTAATATACGAATTGACCAACCGCTTATGGCTATTGACCCTCTGCGACGAGCAGGAGGGTCTAGTAATCACGAGCGACCACTACCAGCGGATTATGGCGTTCATGGGCATCGGAGAGGAGTCCTAATGAGCGGCGAATTAAGCGCGGCTCTGCGCCATGCGCTAGACTTCGACACACCGGACCGTCGAATCGACTCCTTGAAGACGAGCGTGAGCAACTTCCTGCGATCCGGAGACCCGTCTGCCCGAGTCAGGAAGACCGAATATTTCAATCACACTTTCGCACCAGACCTGGTGCTGACCTGGCCGCAGGAAAACCGGGAAAGACTCGTCTTTCTGCGCACCGATCCAAACCCAGAATGGCTAGCGGCTGACCTGAAGATTATCGCATCCAGCCACCCGATTATGCTCACTCTAGATGACTCCGGATCCGAACGGTACTCAGTCGCTCACGAACGCTTGGAAATGGCCGCGAAAGAGGCTCGTGCCCTGATTACGAATCCGGATGCAATCGAGGAATTTGTGTCCCCTCGTGTCCCGATTACTTCGGTGCTCACGAACGCCGTTATCCGTGGTGGCCTAGGCATAGTCGATGAGCAGGCGGCGAGGGGTGCGACCGAATCCGCCATCGCTGCTTTCTCTGCTGCGGAGCACTTGGAGGCGGAGCCGATCAGATCGGCCCTTGTAGCGGCCGAAGGCATGTTGGACGACGAGCAGGCAAACCGATTCAGTCGTCTTTACCGGGCAGTCTGGGAAGGACAGGGCGGCACCCCTGAGAATTTCCCATCCCATCGCAATCTGACCGGTCCACTAACAGGCAGAGACCTGTCCCTTCTTCTAGCAACCCTCACAACTGCCGACGTGCAATTCTGGCGGAGGATCGGTCGAAACGTCCGACTCGAACAAATAGTAGCCCTAGGGCCAGAATCGGGACCGAACCTAGGTCATCTAGTCGAAGCGAATTTGGATCGATTGCTAGCACGCGGAGCGCGCGTCTTTGGCCAAAGCCGCACGTCGATCCCTGAGGGCCAGAGTGCAAACTGGGGAATACAAAACGACTGTCTAGCACTGCGCGGCGACGGCTGGATTGCTTACTTCGCCACCAGGTCAAACGACTTGCCTCCGCATGAAAGGCGACGCGGCGTGTCGGTTACCACCTTGATTGATGGCGTCCGCCAACTGGGAGTCCGCATGACGGAAGTCAAAGTACAGCAAGCCAACTTCGCCATCTCGATCCAAGCTGTTGGCAATGCTGACGTTGTCGACAGTCCGGACTTCGGGCAGCTAGTGGCTCGTGGTGACTCCTTGGCACAGACGGCTGCAATAGCGATGTCCAGCGGGCGTAATCTAATAGCAGATTTCGTCACTGGAACAGCCATGGGCCATACCAACGCCTCTTACCCACTTGATGAACTAGCCCAAGCCGCAGTTCGGCTCCTACTTGAGTTGAACAATCGGGCTGCGCCCGATGCTGACGTGAGGCTGGTATCTGGCCGTGACCCAGTAGCAATTCAGGACCCGCTTTGGGAGTGAGGCCCTCCTAGCCGCCCGCCATGCCATCCCGATGCTAATTTGTAAGCAAGGGCGAGGGCGGCGAAGTCGGCGCGTAGGGCGCTGTAGACGTCACGGACTATGCAGCGCTTCAAGCCAGCAAGATTTCTTCGTTGCTGAGTTCGGTGGAAAGAAGCCGGCATCACCGAGAGACTTCGGCACAGGCAGGTGCAAGATCAGGATTGTTCTTGCCGCCGCACGATCTTGCCGCTGTGTCGTTGCGATGGTCCGCACAGGCGGAATTGTCGGGACCCCTTCCTATAGTGAAGGCATGCGATGCACAGCACCCAGTCAAGGCCACCGCACCTCCAGCGGTGCCGCCGCATGCCCCGTCCATGGCCGATCGTCGTACCGGTCTTACACGTCCTACTCGCCCCCGTCCAACTACGCTTCGCCCACCCCTTCCCGCAGCGACGGCGGAAGCGGGTCCTCCGGTGGTGGCGGTGGCAGTCGATCGATCCGACCTCGGTGGTCGCCAGCTGGCTCACCCGTTGCTTACACCTCTGACGAAGTCGCGGCGCTGGACCGCTATCGCAGTACGGTCGAGGCGGTAGGACCTCGGGCTAAGACGTACGACCTGTTCCTCTGTCACGCCTGGGACGACCGGCGTGGAACCGCGACGGAACTGCACGATCTCCTTGAAGCCGAGGACGTGTCGGTCTGGTTCAGCGAGAGGGACATCGTGCTCGGCCAGCCGTTCATGAGGGAAATCGACAAGGGTCTAGCCAAGACGCGCATTGGTCTCGTCCTCATCACGCCCGCACTCCTCAGGCGCGTCGAGAGCGGCGGGGTGTCCGAGAAGGAACTCTCGGAACTGCTGTCGCGTGACCTGCTGATCCCTGTCGCGCATGGGGTCACCTACGATGAGATTCGGTCGGTCAGCCCGCTCCTCGGCTCCCGCCACGGACTGAGCACCGAAGAGGACTCCATGGAGGACATCGCCAAGAAGATCGCCGAACTGATCGCCGTGTAATTCCTGGCGCTTCTGGACGGACCTCCGGTACCGGCTCACCGGCTCGACGCCGATTAACGGTCGAACGGGCGCTACTGCCGCGATTCGGGCGACCATCAGCTACCGCCAGGAGTGGTTTTCCAACCTCCTCAAACAGTGTCGGCTGAGCGGGGACCGACTGGTCCTGTCATGGGGATGCGCTGCATGACACCGATCATGGCAGCTTCGCGACAGCCTGCGGAACGGGTGCGGCTTGAGCAGGTGGAACGTGCTGCGGTCGCGGCCTCAGCCCAAGGCGCGGGCCAGTTCGGTGCGGGAGCGGATGCCGAGTCGGTGGTAGATGTTGCGCAGGTGGTGGTCGATGGTCCGGGTGGACAGGAACATCTGCGTGGCGACTTCCCGGTTGGTGGCTCCGGCGGCGACCAGTTGGGCGATGCGCAATTGCTGGCCGGTGAGCAGCCGCACCGCCTGGCGATCCGGCGTACCGACGGACTCCCCCGCCGCGCGTAGCTCCACGGTGGTCTGCCGCGCCCACACGTCGGCACCGAGCAGGACGAAGGTCTGCCGGGCCCGGTGCAGGTGGTCGCGGGCGTCGCGGGGTCGCCGGTTGCGGCGTAGCTCCCGGCCGAAGAGCAGTTCGGTGCGGGCCCGTTCGAAGGCGGCGGCGTCGGCCGGGTGCAGGCACAATGCTCGCTCGAAGTGTTCCTCGGCTTCGGCGCTGCCGCGCGGGGCCAGCAGCGCGTGGCAGCGGGCCGACAGCGCCCGGCGCAGCGGGCTGGCGGTGCTGCCGGCCCAGCGGTCGAATACGGCGAGCGCGGCTCGGGCCCGGGCGGTTCTGCCGTCGTGGGCGGCGGCTTCCACCAGGTGGGGGGTGGCCATCACCTGGACGAGCACCTGGCCGCGCCCGGTGCCGGGTCGGGCCAGCGTGGCCAGCCGGTCGGCCGCGTCGGCGTACCGGGCGTCGACCAGGTCCAGCACCCCGAGGGCCCACTGGGCGAGGGCGTACGGGCGGCTGCCGGGTGCGGCGGTGTCGCCCAGTTCGGCGACGTGGCCGAGGCAGGCGTCGTGGTCGGCCCGCACGGCCGCCAGCACGGCGAGCAGACCGAGGTGTACGCCGGCAGTGGCGTGCTGTCCGGCGGCCCGGGCCACCCGCAGTCCTTCCTGGCAGCTTTTCGCTGCGGCGTCGTGCCGGCCCAGCCAGTATTCGCTCATCGCGCGCAGTTCCAGCGCCCTGGGCAGCAGCGACACCTCACCTCGGTCGGTGGCCAGGTCGACGGCGTCCTCGGCTAGCCGGTACGCCGCGGCGTCGACCGCGACCAGCAGGCCGGCTGCGGCTGCACCGGTCAACGCGGTCGGGGTGGCTGCGGCACCGCTCAACCGGCCACCGAGGGCCACCGCCCGGCGCAGCAGTGGGCCGCCGTGGGCGTGTTCGCCCCGCAGGGTGGCGGCGACCCCGGCGACCAGGCTGGTCAGCAGGTCGGCCCACGGCGGATCTCCGTCGCGGCGCAGTTCCTGCACCCGGCGGGCCACCTCGGCGTAGCGGTAGTGGTCGCCGGAGAAGCAGACGGCCTCACCGGCGCGGACCAGGGCGACCAGCGCCGACTCGCGGTCGATGTCGGCCAGCGCGGTGGCGGCGGTCAGCAGGGTGGGCAGGGCGGTCGAGGCGCGACCACAGCGCAGGTGCATCTCACCCCGCAGCAGTTCGGCCAGGCCGCCCGTGGCAGCGGTCACCGGCGGGTCAGTGGCGCTGCGCCCGGTCGACGCGGGTGCGGCAATCGGCAGGCCAGGGGCGCTACAGCCGGTCGACGCGGGTCGGGGAATCGGCAGGCCGACAGCGCTGCGGCCGGTCGGCGCGGCCGGGGTCATCGGCAGGCCAGCGGTGCGGCAACCGATCGGCTGGGGTGGCGGTGCGCCGGTCGCGTCGGCGACCCGGTGCAGTAGCGCCTGGGCGCGTTCGGGTTGTCCCGCCTGCCAGGCGTAGCGGGCCGCGGTGACCTGCCGGGCGGTGGCGAGCACCGGTTCGTCGCTGAGTTCGGCGGCTCGGGTCAGCGCGGTCGCGGCGACGGACCGGTCCTGGTGGGCTGCCGCCGCGACCTCCAACTCGGCCGCCAACGCCGGATCATCTCCGTCGATCACGGCGGCCCGGTGCAGGGCCCGACGCAGCCGCGAGCCGGGGCCGTCGAGGACGGCGGCGAGCAGCAGGTGGGCGTCGCGGCGGGCGGCGACGGAGGCGGTAGCCTCGATCATGCTGCGGGCCAGGGGTCGGGGAAACTCGGCGCCACCGGGTGTGGTGATTCGGATCAGTCCGGCGGCTTCGGCGGGTACCAGTGCCTCGACGCCGCTGCCGGCCGCTCGCAACGCCCGGCCCAGGGTTAGCGGGTCCACGGCGGCGGCCCGGCCGGTCGGGGTCGGGTTGGCGAGGTCGGCTGCGGCGATCGCGGCCAGCAGCAGCGCGTTTCGGGTGTCGTGGGGCAGGCGGGCCAGCAGGGTGCGGTAAGTCCGGCCCAGGGCGCCGTCGGTCGGCGGTGCGGTCGGCAGGGGTTCGGTGCCGCTCCACTGGCCGGGGGTCAGCGCGCCGGCTAGGTCGACCAGTGCCTGGGGGTTTCCGGCGGCGAGGGAGGTCAGGGCGGCCAGCACCGGCCCGGGTGGTGGTGGGCCGGGGCGCCGGGCGGCCAGCAGGGCGAGGCTGTCGGTACGGTCCAGGGGCAGCAGTCGGCGGCCGGGTATCGCCTGCGCTGCGGTGTCGTTGCCGGCGGTGAGCAGGAGTACGACCGGCAGTTGGGGCAGTCGTCGGGCCACGAAGGTCAGCACCCGCGCCGTCGGGGTGTCGCCCGCGTCGAGGTCGTCCATGGTGCACAGCAGCGGGCCCTCGTGGGCGGCGGAGGCCAGCAGTCCGAGTACGGCGTGGGAGAGGATGAGCTGGTCGCGGTCGGGGCAGCCCTCGCCGGTCAGGGCATCGCGCAGCACCTGCCGCTGCCGTTCGGGTAGCACGTGCGCGCGGTCGAGCACGGGGTCCAGCAGGCGCTGCAATCCGGCGTAGGGCAGCGTCGCCTCGTCGGCCAGGCCGGCGGCGGCGAGCAGGCGGCGGCCTGCGCGGTGGCGGTGGGCGTACGCCAGCAGGGCGGTGCGCCCGGCGCCGGGTTCGCCGTGCAGCAGGAGCGCTCCCCCGGCCGGTGCGGCGAGCAGCGACCGGATCTCCCGGCACTCCCCCTGCCGGCCCCGTAGCACTTCTATTTGCACTGCTGATGCACTAACCATGCATCGAGTCTCGCCTATTGGGCAGCGCTTGAAAAGAGGCAAACTGCAACACTGCGGAAACCAACCCGTCAGGACACCCTGCGGGCCGGCGTCCCCCTCAGCCCTCGCCCACCTGCATCAGCAGTGCGCCGACGGTACGGGCCATCACCGCCCGGGCGGCGTCCACCCCCAACCCGAGGCTGTCGCGCAGGGTGGACCAGGCCGGCCAGGTGCTGGCCGCCACCACCGCGTTGATCACCTGCTCCCGGGCCGGCCCGGCCCGGTCGAGTTCCTCGGCGAACAACTGCTCTACCTCGTCGCGTACCCGGGCGATGTGCTTGAGGCGGTTGCGGCGCAACTGGGCGGAGTGGGGTTCGCGCAGTTGGGCCGCCCGCGCCGAGGGGGCGATCAGTTGCAGCAGCTTGGCCCGCTGCCGACAGAAGGCGTCGACCCGTTTGGCCAGGGGCAGGGTGGGCGAGATCGGCCGCCAGGCGGCGTCCTGCTGGCGGAGCAGTTCCGCACCGCTGGCCTCGAACAGGGTCTCCATGTCCTTGAAGTTGGTCCACAGGGTGCGCAGGGAGATGCCGGCCCGTTCGGCGATGCGCTCCCCGGTCGGCCGCAGGTCACCCTCGGTGATGAGCGCCAGATGGGCCTCCACGATCGCCGCCCGGGTACGCTCCGCCCGCGCGGTACGCCCGTCGATCCGACCGGCCGCCTCGGCACTGACCATCCGCGCCCGTCTCCTCACCGCTGTGTTCCTCGTGCCAGCCGAGTCTAGACGCGCGTCGGTTCGGCATCCGCGTCCCGATACCGGCGCAGTTCCCGGCGGGCCAGGGACTGCCGGTGCACCTCGTCGGGGCCGTCGGCGATGCGTACCGCCCGCGCCCGGGTCCAGAGCCGGGCCAGCGGGGTGTCCTGACTGACCCCGGCCGCCCCGTGGGCCTGCACCGCCCGATCGATGATCCACTCGACCGTCTCCGGCACGGCGATCTTGATGGCCTGGATCTCGGTGTGGGCGGCCCGGTTACCGACGGTGTCCATCAGCCAGGCGGTCTTGAGCACCAGCAGGCGGGCCTGTTCCAGGCGGACCCGGGCCTGGGCGATCCAGTCCCGCACCACCCCCTGCTCGGCCAGGGGCGCACCGAAGGCGTGCCGCTGGCTGACCCGTCGGCACATCAACTCGACGGCCCGTTCCGCCATGCCGAGCAGCCGCATGCAGTGGTGCACCCGGCCCGGACCGAGCCGGGCCTGCGAGATGGCGAAGCCGGAACCCTCCGCCCCGATCAGATTGGTCACCGGCACCCGTACGTCGACGAAGTCGATCTCCGCGTGGCCGCCGTGGTCGCCGTCGTCGTACCCGAAGGCGGTCATGCCTCGGCGGACGGTGACTCCCGGGGTGTCCCGGGGGATCAGGATCTGGCTGTGCTGTTGGTGCCGGGGGGCGCAGGGGTCGGTCCGGCCCATCACGATGAAGATCGCGCACTGCGGGTCCATCGCCCCGGTGACGAACCATTTGCGGCCGTTGACGACGTACTCGTGGCCCACCCGTTCGATGCGGGTGGCGATGTTCGTGGCATCCGAGGAGGCCACGGCCGGTTCGGTCATCGCGAAGGCGGACCGGATCCGGGCGTCGAGCAGCGGGGTGAGCCACCGCTCGCGTTGCTGCGCCGAGCCGAACTGGGCCAGCAGTTCCATGTTGCCGGTGTCCGGGGCGGCGCAGTTGAGGGCCACCGGGGCCAGCCAGGGACAGTGTCCGGTGATCTCCGCCAGGGGGGCGTACTGGAGGTTGGTCAGGCCGGCGCCGTGCTCGCCGGGCAGGAAGAGGTTCCACAGCCCGCGTCGCCGCGCCTCGGCCTGGAGTTCGGCCACCACCGGGGGCACCCGCCACGGCTCGCCCGGCTCCCGGGCCTGGGCCTCGAAGACCGGCTCGGCCGGGTAGACACACTCGGTCATGAAGTCGCTCAGCCGCTCCCGCAGCCGCTCGGTGGTGTCGTCGTAGCGGAAGTCCACCTCAGACCTTCCCGTCCGGTTCGCCTTCGGTCTGTTGCTGGAGACGGTTCATCCCGCGCAGCCAGCGGTCCGGGTCGGCGCCCCGATTGGCGTACCAGGCGGCGACCTGCGGGTGCGGCAGGACGAGGAACCGTTCGTCGGTCAGGGCCGCCAGCACGCAGTCGGCCACCTGGTCGACCGTGACGGCGGTGGCCTCCAGCAGGGCACTGCCCATGGCGTCCGCCCCGGCCAGCATCGGGGTGCGGACCCCCTGGGGGCAGAGCACCTGCACCACCAGGCCCCGGTGGGCGTAGGTGGCCCGCAGCCACTCGGCGAAGCTGACGGCGGCGTGTTTGGTCACCGCGTACGGTGCGTTGCCGAGCATGGTCAGCAGGCCGGCGGCCGAGGCGGTGACCAGCAGCCGCCCTCGCCCGGCGGCCAGCCAGGCGGGCAGCAGTTCCCGGGCCGCGTACACGTGGGACATCAGGTTGATCCGCCAGGCCCGCTCCCAGCCGGCCTCGGTGTCGTCGGCGGGCACCACTCCGGCGTTGGCGCAGAACAGGTCTACCCGGCCTAGCCGTCGGCGGGCCAGGTTCACCAGGTCGGCCACTCCGGCCGGGTCGGCGGCGTCACCGGGGCAGGCGTACCCCCCGATGCGCTCGGCCACCCGCTGCGCCGCCTCGGCGTCCAGGTCGTTGACGATCACCTCGGCACCGGCGGCGGCGAACCGCTCCGCGAGGGCCGCTCCGATGCCGGAGCCCGCGCCGGTCACCACCACGGCCGCCCCGGGCAGCCGCAGTCCGCCGGTGGTGGGGTCGGGGGGTCTGTCGCCGGTGGGCATGGTCCTCCGTCCCGGGTAGGGCCTGGTCCGCACCCGGGGTGGGGTGCGGACCAGGCGAGCGGCTCAGGCGGCCGGTACCCCGTTGGCCGGTGGGGTCACCGGCGCGACGGTGTACTCCTGGACCGGTCCGTCGTTCTCGTCGGTCTCGTAGGTCGGCCCGAAGAAGCTCTGCTTGCCCTCGGTGACCCGGGTCAGCCGGCCACCGCCGTAGCCGGAGTGGTCGGTGGCGGAGAAGCGCAGCGGCGCCACCCCCGGACCCTGGTAGCCGCCCTTGCGTACGGCCTCGATCAACGACTGGCGGGTCAGGTCCTTGCCGGCGGCCTGGAGCGCCTGCACGAACAGGTAGCCCACCGCCATCCCGTAGACGGTGTTGCCGTCGAACTCCGCCCCGCTGTTGTGCTCAGTGTTGATCTTGTTGAACAGTTGGATCCAGGGGTTCTCGGTGTCGGTCTGCATCGGCAGGTAGTTCAGGCCGACCATCCCCTCCAGCAGCCCGGCGGCGTCGCCGAGTTGCCGGGCCAGGGTCGGGTGGTCACTGCCGACGTTCGACACCACCCACTGGGGGCGGTAGCCCAGCCGGGCGGCGGTGCCGACGGACAGGGCGGTGAAGCCGGGCACGGTGGCGAGGATGACGACCTCGCAACCGGCCTCCTTGAAGGCGCCGATCTGCGGGGCGACATTGGTGTTGCTGGTCACGTAGGTTTGCTTGGCGGTCACCCCGCCGGCACCGAGCACCTTCTCCACCCCGACCAGGGCGTCGCGTCCGAAGTCGTCGTCCTGGCCGAGGAAGCAGACCTTGCTACCCGGCATGGTGCTCTTGACGTGGGTGGCCAGGATCTTGCCCTCGACGGTGTAGTCCGGGTTGAAGCCGAAGGTGTTCGGATACTTGTCGGGCTGGTCCCAGCTGCGGCTGCCGGAGGCCACGAAGAGGTCCGGCACCCGGTTGCTGTGCAGGAAGTCCAGCACACCGGTGTGGGTCGGGGTGCCGAGCCCGTTGATCACGGCGAAGACCTTGTCCTGGAGGACCAGCTGCCGCACCACCTGCTGGGTGGTGGCGGGGTTGTAGCCGTCATCCATGATCTTGTAAGTGATCTTGCGGCCGTGCACTCCCCCGTTGGCGTTGACGTAGTCGAAGTACGCCTT
This sequence comes from Micromonospora sp. NBC_01739, assembly GCF_035920385.1. Classification (GTDB taxonomy): domain Bacteria; phylum Actinomycetota; class Actinomycetes; order Mycobacteriales; family Micromonosporaceae; genus Micromonospora. Next base: position 2,405,912 of record NZ_CP109151.1, read on the forward strand.
CGTCGCCGGGGCGATCTTCGAGTAGCCGGCGGAGGCCGGTCCGGTCAGCGGCATGTGGGTGCCGACGACGATCTCCGTGTCGGTGACCCCGGGAACCGGCTCCCCGGAGCCGGGAGCGTCGTCCGCGCCGCAGGCGGTGAGGCCGAGCAGCAGGGTGAGGGTGGTGGCGATCACGAGACCGCGCCGTGCCGTGGTTCGCATGGGACACCGACCTTTCATCGGTCCGGTTGTGCGAGATGGGTGGGTGGGGGTGGGACGGTCACGACCGCCCGACCGGCCGGCGGGTGCGTAGCCGGTGGGTCAGCCGGGACAACAGACCCTGCACACCGCCGGGTGCGGCGATCATGACCACGATCAAGGTGGCCCCGAAGATCGCCAGCGGAAGGTTGCCCTCCAGCCGCTGCGCCGCCGCCGGTGACAGGGTGAACAGGTTCGTAAGCGAGTGGGTCAGGTCGGGCAGGGCGACCAGCAGGAGGGCGCCCCACACCGCACCGGCGAGTCGACCCAGACCGCCGATGACGACCGCCATCAGCAGGAACAGCGACAGGGTCAGACCGAAGGCGCCGGGTGACACGCTCTGGGCGAGCACCGCCAGCAGGGCACCACCCAGGCCGGCACCGGCCGCGCTGACCACGAAGGCGATGACCTGGGTACGGGCCACATGGATGCCGGCCAGGCGAGCGGCCACCTCGTCGTCGCGGACCGCCCGGAACAGGCGGCCGTACCGGCTGCGGACCAGGTTGGCCAGCACCACCAGGCAGAGCAGGGTGGTCCCGGCGGCCACCCAGAGCTGCCACCGCTCGTGCGGGAAGTAGAGCCCCAGGCTCTCCGGTGCGGGCGCCACCGGCACCGGCAGGCCCTGCTCGCCGTTGAAGACCCCGTCCAGGGTGACCGTCAGGGCCGGCACCACCACCGCCACGGCCAGGGTGAGCCCGGCCAGGTAGGGCCCGCGTAGCCGGGCGGCGGCCACCCCGACGACCAGCCCCACCACGACGGTGACCAGCACCGCCGCCGCCAGCGACCCGATCAGGGTCAGCCCGGAGGTGACCCCCCGGTCGAAGAAGGCGGCCTGGCACAGGGCCACCGTGTACGCCCCGGTGGCCATCAGCGCCCCGTGCCCCAGCGACAGCTGTCCGCAGAGTCCGGTCAGGATGGTCAGCCCGGCGGTGGCGCAGAGGTAGGCGGCCACCGTGGCCAGTTGGAAGTTGCGGTACGAGTCGAGCTGGTAGCTGACCATCAGCACCGCCAGCCCCACCCCCGCCGCGACGAGGAGATGCCGGAGCAGGGTGGGCATCGTACGGCCGGAACGGAGGGCTTCGGAGGCACGGACTCGGCGGGGCGGGGCCGAGGCCCGGGTGGCGCTCACACCTGCCTCGCGGTGACCGGGGCGAACAGCCCACCGGGGCGGACCAGCAGCACCGTCAGCAGCAGGGCGAGCACCGCCAGCGGGATGAGGTCGCCCCCGGCGTACCCGCTGACGTAGGAGAGCAGCAGGCCGACCCCCAGGCCACCGACGACCGCGCCGGGTGGGCTGTCCAGCCCGCCGAGCACCGCGGCGGTGAAGGCGGAGACGAAGACCAGGTCCATCGCGTGCGGGTGCAGGCCCAGCTCGGTGGGGATGACCAGCATCCCGGCCAGCGCCCCGACCCCGGAGGCCAGGGCCCAGCCGAGGGTGAGCATCCCGCCGACGTTCACCCCGAGCAGCCGGGACACCTCCGGGGCGAAGGCCGCCGCCCGCATCCGTAATCCGATCGCGGTCCGGGTGAAGACCCAGACCAGGGCCGCCCCGACCACCCCCACGGCCGCGAAGACGAACAGGTCGTACGGGGACAGCACGGCCGTCCCGCCCACCGTCAGTGCGGTACGACTGAACGGGGTCTGGGCGGGCAGGTACTCGTTGCCGTAGACCATGCCGAGGATCGCCTGGATCAACAGGACCAGGCCGAGGGAGACGATCACCGGGTTGAGGGGTGAGCGGTGGTCAACCAGCCGCATCACCGCCACGTCGACCAGGGCCCCGAGCAGCAGTCCGGCCAGCAGTGCCGCGGCGAACCCCAGCCAGTAGGAGCCGGTCGCGGCGGTGACGCTGTAGGCGACATAGGCGGCGGCGACCGCCATGGCGCCCTGGGCGAAGTTGACGATCCGACCGGCGCGCCAGATGAGCACCAGGGCCAGTGCGAACGCGGCGTAGACCGCGCCCCTCGACAAACCGTCGAGGGTGAGGAAGAGGAAGCGGTCCACGGTCCTCCCAGCCTTCTTTCAGAATCCGAGGTAGGCGTGGCGCAGGTCGGTGTCGTCACGCAGCCGCTCGGCCGGGGCGGCCAGGACGACCCGGCCCAGCGACATCACGATGCCCTGGTCGGCCACGGCCAGGGCGCTGCGCACGTTTTGCTCCACCAGCAGCACGGTCAGCCCGGTGTCGTCGCGCAGTTGGCGCAGCAACGCCATGGTCTGCGCCACCACCCGGGGGGCCAGGCCGAGGGAGGGTTCGTCCAGCAGCAGCAGGCGAGGGCGGCCGACCAGGGCCCGCCCGAGGGCCAGCATCTGCCGTTCGCCACCGGAGAGCTGGTGGCCGAGGTGTCGCCGCCGTCGGGCCAGTGGCTCGAACAGCTGGTAGACCTCGTCCAGGGCGCGGGCGGCGTCGCTGCGATCGCGCCGCCACAGGGCACCCAGGCGCAGGTTCTCCGCGACGGTGAGTTCGCCGATCACGCCGCGCCCCTCCGGCACGTGGGCCACCCCACGGCGGACCAGCTGCTCCACCGGGGTGCCGCGCAGGTCCCGCCCGTCGAACAGGATCCGGCCGGCGGTCGGGCGCAACATGCCCGACAGGGTGCGCAGCAGGGTGGTCTTGCCGGCGCCGTTGGCACCGATCACGGCGGCGATGGTGCCGGCGGGCACCTGCAGGCCCACCTCGTGCAGCACCGGCACCGGGCCGTAGCCGGCGGCCAGGGCTTCGACGGCGAGCAGGTCGGCGGCCACTACGCGGCCTCGTCCACGGTCGCGCCGAGGTAGGCGTCGACCACGGCCGGGTCCTCCCGGACCGCCTCGGGTGGCCCGGCGGCGACCACCCGTCCGAAGTCGAGCACCACGATGCGGTCGCAGACCGCCATGACCAGGTCCATGTGGTGCTCCACCAGCAGCACGGCACAGGGGTCGTCGGCCCGGTGCGGCAAGCTCCGGATCAGCTCCGCCAGGGAGTCCACGTCCTCGGCTCCCAGGCCGCCGGCCGGTTCGTCGAGCAGCAGCAGGCGGGGTCGGGCGGCCAGCGCGCGGGCGAGCCCCACCCGCTGGCGTACGGCGAAGGGCAGGGTGCCCGGCATGGCGTCGGCGTACTTCTCGATGCCCAGCTCCGCCAGGACGGTGCGGGCGTGTTCGCGCAGCCGGTGCTCCTCGCGGTCGCTGCGGGGCAGGCCCAGCAGGGCCGGCAGCAGGCCGGTGCGGGCGGTGTGGGTGGCCCCGGTCATCACGTTCTCCAGCACGGTGAGCCCACCGAAGAGGCCGGTGGCCTGGAGGGTGCGAGCGATGCCCAGCCGGGTCAGCCGGTGCGGTCGGGGCCGCAGGGGTCGACCGTCGAGGGTCAGGGTGCCGGTGTTAGCGGCGACGAAGCCGCACACCACGTTGAACAGGGTGGTCTTGCCGGCCCCGTTGGGACCGATCACCCCGACCACCTCACCCGGACCGACCTCCAGGGAGACCTCGTCGAGGGCGGTGAGGCCGCCGAAACGGACGCCGACCTGGTGCAGTGCGAGACCCGCCGCCATCTACCCGCCCCTCACCGCGCGGCCAAACTTATTACACTGGGAGTGTACGTTTCTCGCGTGTTTCGTCAACACCTTCAATGTCGTTGTTCAACCGTCGGGGCGGGCAGATCGACCATTCGGGCCAGGGCGGCCCGGTGCCGGTCGGCGGTACCGAAGGCGATCGCGCTGCTCTTGGCCCGCTTGAGGTACAGGTGCGCCGGGTGTTCCCAGGTGAAGCCGAGCCCACCGTGCAACTGGACGCAGACCTCCGCCGCCCGCACCGCCATCGGCCCGCAGTACGCCTGGGCCAACGCGGCGGCCAGGGAGGCCTCCGCATCGTCCGCGCCTAGTCGGTCGGCCGCATACCGGGCCACCGCCCGGGCCTCGGTCAACTCCACCCAGAGGTCGGCCAGCCGGTGCTTGACCGCCTGGAAGGAGCCCACGGGGCGGCCGAACTGGTGACGTTGCCGCACGTAGGCCACCGTCGTGTCCAGACACCACTGGGCCAGGCCCACCTGCTCGGAGGCGAGCAGGGCCGCCCCGGCGGTCAGCGCCGCCGTCACCGCCTCGGCGGCGGCCACCCCGGTGGCGACCGGTCGGGCCGGGGCCCCGGTGAACTCGATGTCGACAAGCGGCCGGGTGGCGTCCAGCGACACCACCGGGGTCAGCCGCACCGCCGGATCGGCGGCCTCGACGACGTACAACCCCTCACCGGCCGGAACCAGCAGCAGGCCCTCCGGCACAGCGTCGACCACCCCGGACACCCGGCCGGACAGGGTGGGTCCGGAACCGACCCGCACCGGGTCGCACCGGGTGGTCGAAGTCGGCGCCGTCGCCGCCGGGGTCCGGTCGGGGGCGGTCGCGAACCCGACCGCCAGGGTCACCTCGCATTCGGCGGTGGCCACCTGACGCAGCAGGGTGTGCTCCCCGCAGGCCAGCAACGCTCGGGTGGCCACGACCGTGCCCAGGAAGGGCACCGGGGCCACCGTCCTACCCAACTCCTCCAGCACCACGGCGACCTCGCGGAAACCCGCACCGGCCCCCTCGTACTCGGTGGGCACGGCCAGGCCGGTGATCCCCGTCTGGTCGACCAGCCGCCGCCACAACTCCAGGTCGTACCGGTCCTCGCCGTCCACGGCGGCCAGGGTTCGCTGCCAGGGGGCGTACGCGGTCAGCAGGGCCCGTACGCTGTCGCGCAGGGCCTCCTCGTCGGCGTCGTAGAGCAGGTCGGTCAACGGTCCCTCCGGGGTTCGGTGGGCAGCCCGAGCACCCGCTCGGCGATGATGGTGCGCAGGATCTCCGAGGTGCCGCCCTCGATGGAGTTGCCCCGGGCGCGCAGGTAGCGGTAGGTCGCGGTGCGGCCCAGCAGGTCGGGCTCGACCGGGCGGTGCATCGTCCAGTCGTCGTGCCGCAGCCCCTCGGCGCCGCGCAGCTCCACCTCCAGCCCGCTGATCTGCTGGCTCAGTTCGGCGAAGGAGAGCTTCACGGCCGAACCCTCCGGGCCGGGTTCACCGGCGGTGATCAGTTGGCGCAGCCGCAGCGCGCCCAGCCGGGCGGCTTCGGCGCGTACCCAGGCGTGCAGGACCTCCGCGTGCAGACCGGCGGTACGCAGGTCCGGTCGCTGTCGCCACAGCCGGGTCAGCACCCCGACCATGCCGCCCTCCCGGGGCAGGGGTCGCCCGCCGATGGCCACCCGTTCGTTCATCAGGGTGGTGCGGGCGATCGGCCAGCCCTGCCCGACCGCGCCGATGCGGTGGGCGTCCGGTATCCGGACCCCGGTCAGGAAGACCTCGTTGAACTCCGCCTCCCCGGTGATCTGCCGCAGGGGGCGTACCTGCACCCCGGGTGCGGTCATGTCGCAGACGAAGTAGGTCAGGCCGTGGTGCTTGGGCGCGGCGGGATCGGTACGGGCCAGCAGGATCGCCCAGCGCGCCTGGTGGGCCAGGGAGGTCCACACCTTCTGCCCGTCGACCACCCAGTCCTCCCCCTCGGGCACTGCCCGGGTGCGCAGGCTGGCCAGGTCGGAGCCCGCCTCGGGCTCGCTGAACAGTTGGCACCACACCTCCTCACCGGTCCACAGGGGTCGTAGCCAGCGCCGGCACTGGGCCTCGGTGGCGTGCCGCAGCAGGGTGGGGGCGGCCATGCCGAGCCCGATGCTGTTGCGCCGGGGCCGGTTGTCCGGTGCGCCGGCCGCGGCGAAGGCCTCGTCCACCACGGGTTGCAGGTGCGCCGGGGCGCCCAGACCACCGCGACCGGGCGGGTGGTGCACCCAGGCCAGCCCGGCGTCGAAGCGGGCGCGCAGGAAGCCGGTGCGATCACCGGCCGGGTCGTGCGTCCGCAGGAACGCGGCGACCAGCCCGCGCAGCCCGTCAGCGGTATGGTCGGACACTCACCACCTCCAGCATTTCTGCACTGTCGATGCAATATACGGCCGCCGGTCCTCGGGACGGAAGACCGGCGGCCGAAGGATCCGGGGCGGCCTGCGTCACGGCCGCCCCGGAAAGACCCGTCAGTGCGGGCAGGTGTTGCGGTACTCCTCCACCGCCGAGCCGCTCGGGCCCGGGCAGAGGAACTGGTCGTAGCGGGTGTCGTCGTCGACGAACCGCTTCAGCCAGGACACCATCTGCTTGGCGGTGGGGGTGTTGACCGTGTTCGGGAAGAAGTGGCCCTCGTTGTTGAGTTCCAGGTACGCCTTTTCCGCCGAGGCCGGGATGCTGTTGTAGAACGGCTCGGAGTGCGAGGCGACCGAGGCGACCGAGTCGGTCTCACCGCCGATGATCAGGGTGGGCACCCGCAGGTTCGACCAGTTCTTGGTCAGGTTCCACGGTGCCAGCGGCACGGCGGCCTGCAACGACGGCCGGCTGGCCGCGGCCTCCAGGCTGCCGCCGCCGCCCATCGAGTGACCGGCCACGGCCAGCCGACTGGAGTCGATGCGGCTGCGCACCGAACTGCGCTCGGTCAGGTAGTCCAGGGCGGCCAGCAGTTGCCGACCCCGGCTGCTCGGCTGGTCCAGGCGGGTGATGGTGTCGATGCCGATGACCACGAAGCCGTGCGAGGCGATTCGCGGACCCAGCCAGTCCAGACTCGACCAGGAGGCGGTGTAGCCGGGCGAGATGGCCACCGCGCCGAAGGTGCCCGCGGTGGTGGTCGTCGGGTAGTAGATGACGCCGCCGCCGAAGCCGCTCACCAGCGAGGAGACGTTCGTCGACGAGGTCGCGAAGGGGCCGCGGGTGGCCTCCAGGATCGCGTGGGTCGGCGCCGGGCCCCGCTCGTACGGGTTGGCGGCCTGGGCGGTGGAGGAGGTGGCGACGACGCCACCGGCGGCCATGACGGCGACCATCGCCAGCCGGGCCAGGAGGGTGAGGGAACGGGGACGGGTGGTGGTGGTGGATCGCACGTCGGATACTCCCTTGGGTTTGGAGTGGTATCGACTGCGATCAGTGTTTGGGGCGTTGCGCCGACCCCGCATCGGTAGAATCACCAGTCACCCGCCCCGCGCGGGCTACCCGCCCTCCACCATCCGGTAGGCCGCACCCGCCTCGGTGAGGGTGCCGTCCTCCCGGTACAGACCGTGCGCCGCGTGCTCCCCGGCGGCCGGCAGGGCGAACCAGGCGTACCGCTCGACGTACGGGGTGGCCTGCAGCGCGGCCGTCGCCTTGTCGATGAAGGTGACGAGCTGCTGCGGGGAGGGGTGGCGGGGCACCCCCTGGCTGAAATCGATCAGGCCGAACTCGGTGATCCAGATCGGCAGCCGGTAGCGTTCGTAGACCGCGTGCACGTACTGCATCAGGTGGTTCGCCGCCTCGTCGCCGAAGTCCGAGCCGTACCAGTGCAGGGCGATGAAGTCCACCCGCAGTCCGCGTTCCCGAGTGCCGGCCAGGAAGCGGTCCAGCCAGCCGCCCGGGGTGTCGGCGCCGAAGGCGACCGCCGGGCTACCCAGCCGCATCCCGGTGTCCTGAAGCCGGGGCCACAGGTCCAGAGCGTGCTCCACCGACATGTTCGCCTGCCCCGGCAGGTCCGGCTCGTTGAAGCCCAGCAGGGTACGCCCAGAACGTTGGACGGTGGCCAGGTCGGCCTCGGTGACGAAGGTGGCACCCCAGATCATCGGCACGAACTCGGCCCCCGCCGGCACGTCATCGTCCGAGGTGGACCAGTCGTAGTACCAGGTGGCACCCACCTGACGGATGCCCTCGCCGCCAGGCGGGAAGGCCCAGGTGGCCACCCCCTTCTTCGCGGCCGGCCCGGTGACCTCCGGCCGTCCGCCCGCCGCCCAGGCCTGGGTGACCGCCCCGGAACACTCGCGGATCCGCAGCGCCGTCCCGGTGGCCGCGCCACCGGAGGCGTCCAGGCACTTGCCGGACCCGGTGTTGATCACCTTCCCCTGGTCCAGCAGCCAACTCTGCGCCGGCGTGCCGTTGCAGTCCCACAGTTGCACCCGGGTGCCGTCGTCATGAAGGCCGCCGGCCACGTCCAGACACTTGCCGAGCGCGCGCAGGGTGCCCTGACGCCCCACCCCCACCCAGTTCTGGGCGGCCGTGCCGTTGCAGTCCCACAGTTGGACCGTGGTGCCGTTCTCCGTCTGGGACCACTGGACGTCGACACATTTGCCGGCCACCCCGACGATCGGCGCGCTGCGGTCGGCCCGCGCCGAGGGTACGGCCGTCAGGCCCACCAGGATCGCCCCGCAGGTAAGGATCGCGCCTACCCACACGAGCCGTCTGCGGCTCACCCAACGTGAGGTCATGAACAGTGCTCCTAGAAATCCGTGGCTGGTCGCGGGTACCACGACGGGCACCCCGCCCCGGTTCACCGATACGCGCCACGTTTTCCAGGGACACCTCAGCGGCCGTACGCCTCCAGCAGCCGCAGCCACACCTCGCTGACGGTCGGGTACGCCGGCACCGCGTGCCACAGCCGGTCCAGCGGGACCTCGCCGACGACGGCGACGGTAGCGGCGTGGATCAGCTCCGCCACGTCCGGCCCGACGAGGGTGACCCCGACGATCACCTTCCGGTCCTCGTCGACGACCATCCGGGCCTGCCCCTGGTAGCCGTCCGCGTGCAGGGTGGCCCCGGCCACCCGGCCCAGGTCGTAGTCCACCACCCGGATGCGCAGCCCGGCCGCCTCGGCCGCCGCCGCCGTCAGGCCCACCGCCGCGACCTCCGGCTCGGTGAACACCACCTGGGGTACCGCGCTCTCGTCGGCCGTGGCAACGTGCCGGCCCCACCGGCCGTCCTCGACCTTCTCCCCCTTGGCCCGGGCCACGATCACATCGCCGACCGCGCGGGCCTGGTACTTGCCCTGGTGGGTCAGCAGGACCCGCCGGTTGACGTCACCGGCGGCGTACAGCCAGCCTCCGCCGTCGAGGACCCGCATGGTGTCGTCGACCGGCAGCCAGTCGCCGGGGGTCAGACCCACCGTGTCGAGGCCGATGTCCTTGGTGTTCGGGGTACGGCCGATCGCGACGAGCACCTCGTCGGCCTCGACCCGCTCGCCCCGGGTGGTGTCGATGTGGACGGTTCCGCTGTCGTCACGGTGGACGGCCACGGCCTCCGCGTCGAGCTGAACGGTGACCCCGGCCTGGCGCAACGACTCCACGACCCGGTCGGCGGCGAACCGTTCCACCGACGGCAACACCCCGCTGCGGGCCAGCACGGTCACCGAGGACCCCAGGGCGGCGTACGCGGTCGCCATCTCCGTGGCCACCACCCCGCCGCCGATGATGGCAAGTCGACGGGGCACCGACCTGGCCGAGGCGGCTTCGCGGCTGGACCAGGGTGCCGCCGCAGCCAGACCCGGGAGGTCCGCCATCCGGGAGCTGCTGCCGGTGGCCACCACCACGGCGTGCCGGGCGGTCAGCCTGGTCGTGGCACCGTCGGCCCCGGTCACCTCGACCACCTTGGCGGAACTGATCCGGCCATGCCCTCGGTGCAGCACGATCCCGGCCGACTCCAACCAGGACACCTGGCCGTCGTCGCGCCAGTGCGCGGCAACGGAGTCCCGCCGGGCCAGCACGGCCGCCGGGTCCAGGTCCCCCGTCACCGCCTCCCGGGCACCGGGCACCTGGCGGGCCGCACGCAGCGCGGAACCGCTGCGCAGCAAGGCCTTGGTCGGCATGCAGGCCCAGTAGGAGCACTCCCCGCCGACCAGCTCCCGTTCGACGATGGCGGCGGTCAGTCCGCCCTGCACGACCCGGTCGGCGACGTTCTCCCCCACCGGCCCCGCACCGATCACGACGACGTCGTACTCCCACTCGGTCATGTCAGCTCCCCTTCGCGGCACGGCCGAGGCGGATCGCCGCGACGAGGAAGAAGATAGCGCCGGGGACGGCGTACGGAGGAACGCCGAACGGCGGCCTGCTGAACCAGTCAGGCCGCCGTTCGGTGAAGCGTGGATCAGAGTGCGCGGATGTCCGCCGCCTGCGGGCCCTTCGGGCCCTGGGTGATCTCGAACTCGACGCGCTGGTTCTCATCGAGGCTCCGGAAGCCGCTGGCCGAGATCGCCGAGAAATGGGCGAAAACGTCGGCGCCGCCGCCATCCTGGCTGATGAAACCGAAACCCTTGTCACCGTTGAACCACTTCACGGTACCAGTAGCCATGTCTGCTCCTTCGCAGGCTGGTGGAGACCACACTGTGCGGCCTCACGTGCCGCTGCGTTGATAACCCGCGTCGGGAACGACACGAAAACGAAAAAAGCACCTGAACGGGTTTTGGTTAACCCATCAGGCGCCGAAACGTCAAACGGAAATCAAAACTGCAACGAGGCAACCGTAGCACAGAATTTGACGAGGTGCGGGCCACTCGCCGCTGGAGCCCGCGGGGTGAGGGCGGCTGACAGCACAGCGACAGCGGGTGGTGGGCGTAGAGTGGAGGGGTAGACGACCACCGGCACCTCGGACGAACTGCCGGGTAACGCCACGTTGCGGGCGACGACCAGCGATGTCGTGAGGCAACCCATCGGAGGTCTGGCTGACCTCCAGTTGCGGGTCCCGCCATTTTCGGGCGGCCCTCCGGCACAGGAGCAGGAAATGACGTTCGCATTGGCCCCATCGGCGGTCTCTTCCCCGGAGCCGCGCAGGCCCGTCAAAAACCTCCGCGAAAAGGGGGCGGAAAGTTTTCACTCCGCACTTACCAAAGTGTTGACCGCCGCCCTGGAGGATGCCCTGGAAGCGGGCGATCACCCGAAGGCAATCAGCCTGATCAACCGGGGCTTCGCGGAGGGCAGCGCCCAACTGGGCTGCGATCTGCTCTGCCGGGCGATCGCGGTCGTCGGAACGGCCCGGACCTGGACCGTGCAGCTCGCACCCCTGCGGTCACCGTAGTTTCCGAACAGCAGGACCCCCCGCCCGCCGGCCAGGGATCCTCGGTCGGCATTCCTTCGATCTGACCGACCAGTGCGACGGCGGGAAGAGCTTGACGCGGGAACACTGATCGAGCATCGTCGATTAAAATCGACCCTATGGATACTCGACACGGGGAGAACCGATGAAGACCCTCGTCACTCTCGCTTCTGCTGCCGCCCTGCTCCTGCTGACCACCGGCAGCGCCAACCACCGCCCGCCGACCGCCGAGACGCCCTGCCGCGGGCAGATCCACACGAATCCGGGCTTCGAGCGCGGCACCACCGGCTGGACAGCCGGCCCCCGCATGGTCGTGCTCGGCGACGCGGCGCGGCCCGCCCACACCGGACGGGCGTACGCCACCCTCGCCGGGTTGGACGTCAGCCGGTACGAGCTGCTCCGAACCGAGGTGACCGTGCCGGCCAACTGCAGCCTGACGGTCCAGTTCTGGGTCCGGACCCTGACCACGGAGACCAGCCGCGGCGACTACGTGAACGTCGGGCTGGCGGTCACCGGGGAGCCCCCGAAGACCCGGTTCTCGCTGGCCTACGACGGCGGGCCGCAGTGGCGGCAGTACAGCATGGGCAGCGGGGCGGCGGCGACCGAGCGCACCGCGTGGGTCACCTTCGGCGCCGTCGAGACGGCCGGCAACGGTGTCACCGCCTTCGACATCGACGACGTGACCTTCGTCGTGAGCTGACCGCCGCCGACAGCACGGACCGAAACCGGCCGGGGAATGGGGGCACGAACTGCGAAGCATCGCTTCAGAGGCGGGTTCCGGAAGTCGCACCGGAGTCCCGCCGCCGGCCCGGCCACGATACCGGTCACGATCATCCCGATTCGATACTGATGGACGTCGCGCAGGCCCATGAGGGACAGTCACACCCATGGAGAACTCTGTCGCCGTACGGCATCGCTCGATGGACGAGATCATGGCAGGGCTGCACCTGGTGCGGCAGTCCCCCCGCGACGGCGGCACCCTGGCCCTGGCGGTACGCCGTCCAGCCGTCGATGGCCGGGAGGTGCTGTCGGAGGCCGAACTGGACCTCGACGCCGGGCTGCTCGGCGACAGTTGGAGTCAACGACCCAGCAAGCGTACGCCCGACCGGTCACCGCACCCCGACATGCAGTTGAACGTCATCAACTCCCGTTTCGTGGAGCTGATCGCCGGTGCCGATCCGCAGGCCTGGGCGCTGGCCGGGGATCAGCTCTATGTCGATCTGGACCTGAGCGTGGAGGCCCTGCCGGCCGGTACCCGCCTGGCGATCGGCGACCGGGCGGTCATCGAGGTGACCGACCAGCCGCACAACGGCTGCGCCAAGTTCGCGGCCCGTTTCGGACGGGACGCCCACAAGGTCGTTTGGACGGAGGAGGGTCAGCGACTGCGGTTGCGCGGCCTCAACGCCCGGGTGGTCGTCGGTGCGACCATCCGGGTGGGCGACGCCATCCGGCAGCTACCGCCCGGCCAGCCGCTGCCATGACCTCGGGAAACGGCTGCGGAAGGTGACCCGCCATCTTGTCGTGCCCGGTCGAGGTGTGCCGTTACCCGACCACTGGTCGCGCAGGTGGGTCAGGGACCGTCCGGGGTTCCAGTGGGCGCCGGAGCCGCCCGGGCCGCCGTACGTCGCCACCGAACGGGTCGCCGCGCTGCACGCTGCCATCAGCGCTGATCGTGAGCCGGTGATCCTGGTGGCACACAGCGCGGGATGTCTGACCGTGGCCATCTGGGCCCGTCAGCACATCGGTCCCGTTCGGGCGGCCCTGCTGGTCACGCCGCCGTACCTGGATCCGGACTGGCGACCCGGCCCGGGCGAGAGCGTCGATGTCGTCATCGACCATGTGCCACGCGAGCCCCTGCCCTTCCCCTCGGTCCTGGTAGCCAGCCGCACCGACCCGAACGCCACCTTCGCGCAGTTCGAGGCGTACGCGCGGGACTGGGGCTCGGAGCTGTTCGACGCCGGCGCGGTCGGGCACCTGGACTCCAAGACCGGGTTCGGTCCCTGGCCCGACGGCGAGGATCTGCTCCGGTCCCTGACCTCACCCTCCTCGCGGTGACAGGCTGGCCCGGGCTGGTCAGGGTTACGCTGCCGGGATGCGGATCGCGGTGGTGCACGAGACCGGTCCGGCCACCGGCCGGGAGGGTCGCTGCACGGCCCGCTTTTCGGGCACTCCCACATCCCCTGGGACAGCGAGGCCCCGGGCGGTCTGCGGCTGCTCAATCCCGGCTCGCCGACCGATCGGCGGCGTCAGCCGTACGCGACGTATCTGACCGCCGAGTTGGCCGACGGCCGGCTGGAGGCCGTCACCCTGCACGAGGTGATGCCGTCCAGCCGGCCGCAACGCCGGGTGACGCCCTAGGGCGCGGTCACCGCCGCCGCGTTGCCCGGCATCCGGGTCACGCCGGGCAGCTGCGGCGCGGGCTGCACCGAGCGGCTGTTCATCTCGCCGGCCGGGCAGATCGCGGTGAGCAGGAAGGTCTGCCAGGCGATGTCGAACGGGTGCGGATCGGGCAGGCCTACCTGGTAGTGGCTGATGTTGATGCCGGAGGACACCTGGCGGGTGCCGTCGCGGCTGTGCAGTGAGTAGGTCAGGTGACCGAACACCGCACCGTCATGCCCCCAGAACTCCCCGCACGGGGTGGGCAGCGAGTAGATGCCGAGGCCGTAGGTGCCGGCCTCCGGCAGCTCCGGCAGCATCGGCACCCCGTCGAGCATCTGCTTGAGGGTGGCGGGGCTGAGTAGGTCTCCGTCGAGCAGCGCGCGGAAGAAGGTGTTCAGGTCCGCCATGGTGGAGATCATCTCGCCGGCCGTCCATCCCCAGCTCATGTTGAACTCGCTGAGGTCACGGACCCCGAAGGGGGCGAAGTAGGCGCCGCTGTGCGGGCCGCGGATCGTCGGATCGGTGCCCGGGAAGCTCGTTCCGGTGAGCTTCAGCGGCCGCAGGATGCGCCGCTGCACCTCGGCCGGGGCGTCGTTGCCGGTGACCGCCTCGATCAGCAGTCCGGCCAGGACGTAGTTGGTGTTGGAGTAGCTGAACCTCGCGCCGGGCTCGCCGGTCGGGGGCATGGCCAGGCCGATGGCGACCAGGTCCGCCGGGGGGTACGTGGTGACCTGCATCCGGTTGAGCGAGGCGTACGAGTCGATCATCGCGTTGGTGTAGTTGCCGATGCCGCTGGTGTGGTTCAGCAGCATCCGGACGGTGACCTGGTCGCCGCGCTCCCCCGGCACGGTGTCGGGGAGCCACTTGCCGATCGGGTCGTCCAGACCCAACCGTCCCTCGTCGACGAGTTGCAGCACGGTGGTGGCGACGAAGGTCTTGGTGATGCTGCCGATGCGGTGGCGCATCTGTGGCTGCATCGGTCGAGGTCTGGTCAGATAGGCCTGACCGGCGGCGCCGCGCCAGTCATGTCGGCCCTCGCGCACCTCGGCCAGAACGCCGGGCACCCCGGCCTCGGGTACTGCGGTGAGCGCGGCGCGTAACTCGGCACGGTCCGGTCTGTCGGGCTGCGCTGCGGCGGATGCGGGTAGAACAGCGATCGTGGCCGCCAGCATCACGCCGGCGGCCACGATCTTGCGTGTCCGAAGAGTACTGAACATAGCTACATAGTCGTCGTGTCCCCGACGAATCGCACCCTTCGCCGGGAAATCACCGACCGACTCGTACCGCCAACCGGTCCAGGTACTTCACCTGTAGCAACACGAACACGGCCAGGAAGATCAGCATCATCGGTAGCGGCAGAACCGCGCCGAGGGCCAGCCCGTCGCCGTCGCCGCGCATCCCCCAACTGGCGAACATCAGGAGGACCTCCAGCGGCGCCGGTCGAGACGTCGGGTTCGACGCCACGAGCATCGGCCAGAGCACCTGCGCGGCGGCTACCAGCCAGGTGACCAGCCCGACCAGCACGACCATCGGCGCCGCCGGGGCGAGCATGGTGGACCAGAACCCACCGCCCGCCCGCCACCGGGGTTCCAGTCCGCGGAACAGCACGGTGAACAGGAACAACGCCGGAATGCTGACCCAACCCGGCGGCACCAGCCCGAGGAAGGTGTTGAGCTGCTCGAGGTCGCGGGCCCGCAGGAAGGACTCGATGGCCAGCGGCCCGGTGCCGACGAACAGCCACGGCGCGAAGGGCAGCAGGAGCAACTCGCTGAACCGACCGAGGGGACGCAGGCCCCCGATGGCGAAGCCGGCCGCCGCCGCGACCGCGACCGTGACCACCGCCGACAGCAGGGTCGGCAGCCAGGTCGCCGTCAACATGCCGCCCAGGTTGGGGGAGGACATCGGCATGGTCTCGTTGGTGAACCGCAGGCTGCGGCGCAGCCACGGCCAGGCCACCCACAGCATGACGACGAACACGAGCGCCCCCGCGACCGCCAGCCCGATCCGGGCCTGCCGGTTACCGGGCGACTCGGTGATCGGACCGGACTTGCTGACCGCGCCGTGCGGCTGCTCGCGGTGGGTGACGGCCTCGTCGACCACCTCGATGCGAGCCCTGGTGAACAGCAGCAGGGCCGTCGCCGCCAGGCCCAGCAGGGCCAGCGGGATCAGCAGCAGCACCGCTGCGGCCGAGCCGCCACCGAGGTTCATCTGCTGCAGGGATTCGGTGACCGCGTACGTCAGGGGGGTGCGGATTCTGCCCGTCAGCAGCGGCGCGGTGTAGGTCTGGAGGGCGGCCGCGATGATGCCGAGCACCAGCAGACCGGCGACGGTCAGCGCCGCCGGCAGGGCGTCGCGACGCTGCCCCCGGCCGCGCAGGGTGCTGAGGAAGGCCGTGGTGGCGACCGCCACGACCAGCCCGGCGCCGGTGACTGCGGTGAGCTCCGCGAGGGTCGCCACGGGACGGTCCAGCATGGTGCCGGGTTCCATCCGGTCGAGGCGCCAACCGATGAGCAGCGCCACGGGCGCGTACCCGGCGACCGGGAGCACGACCAGGGCCCGCAGCGCCAGCCGGGCCCGGCGCCCGGCGCGATCGGCGAGCAGCGCCAGCGCCGGTGCGACCAGCAGCGCCAAGGCCAGTGGCACCAGCGCCAGGAGCAGGGCCGAGCCCATGTCACCGAGGAATCCCTGGGCGAAGAGGCCCTCGTAGTTGGCAGAGCCCACAGGCTCCACCGGGCCGATCAGTCGATCACGCTTCGTCGAGCGCGACACCGCCTGCACGGTGGGGAGCAGATACGACCAGGCGAGGGCGATCAACGCGGGCAACAGCAGGACGATTCCGACACCGATCCGGGTACCCCGGTCCGGTCCGGTACGGGCCGCCGTCATCGTGGGTGCTGCCATGCTCATGGTGCTCCTCGCCTCTTCGGACCGTTGGCCGGTCCCGACGATAGGTCCAGTGATCACGCCGCGCCACTCGTCCCGACGGCATATCTCGTCGATGTGGTCGCCGTTGAGTACCGGCACGTCGGCATCGCTGAGTACGGATACTCAGGGGCGGGCAGATCGCGTCCTCAGGTCCCGCCCGGCGCGTCATCCAGACGGCGGAACGGCCCGTCGGGCGTCGCTCGGGGAGTGGGGAGAACAAGCTCCGGCGGGGGTCGTCGCGTCGCGGGGAGTGACGGCCGCCGCTGATCGGGCCACTGGCCGAAAGCCCCGGCCCGGACTCCGTAGCCTGGGCGGGTGACATCGGTGCGGGAGCGGATCAGGGCGGTTCTCGCCGGGGCGATCGACTACGAAGCGGGGCTGGACGCCCTGGCCGTGGCCCGGTCGACCGAGGTCGATCCGGAACTGGTGGCCGCGAAGGACGAGGCGTGCGCGCGGCTGTGGCGGGGCGGTTGGCAGCCGACCGAGTTGCACCGGGTCGTCGCCCGACGGGGTCAGCCGCGCCAGGCCGACCTGGTGACCGACGCGGTCGCCGGGTACCTGCGACAGTTTCCCGCTAACACGGTCGACCAGCGGTGGCGGGCACAGGCGGAGAGCCTCAGCGCGCAGGTCTGGTGGTCCAGCGACGCCAGATACCTCGACGAACTCGCGGCCCGCTGGCGGCTGGACCGGGTGGCCGTACTCGATCTGGTGTTGGGTCTGCTCGTCATCCTGTCCACCCTCCCGCCGATCGAGGTGCTCCTCCCCCCGCCCGGGACCCCCGCCCCCGGGGACCGCCCGGGTCCGGCGGGGTCGTCCCGGGTCGACGCCCGGCTGCTGGACCGGGTACGCGCCCTGCTGGCGAAGGCGGAGTCCACGACCTTCCCGGCCGAGGCCGAGACGTACACCGCCAAGGCCCAGGAACTGGCCACCCGGCACAGTCTGGACGAGGCGCTGCTGGCCGCCCGAAGCGCCGACCCGGCGCCGGTGGTGCCGTACGCGCGGCGCATCGGGGTGGACCACCCGCACGAGAAGGAGAAGGCCTCCCTGCTGGACGCGGTCGCCCGGGCCAACCGCTGCCACACGGTCTCCTCACCGGAGTTGGCCTTCAGCACCGTCTTCGGCTTCGACACCGACATCGAGGCGGTCGACCTGCTCTACACCTCCCTGCTCGTGCAGGCCCACCGGGCGATGGCCCGGGCCGAACCGCCCGGCGGCAAGGCGGGGCGGCGCCGCCTGAAGGCGTTCCGACAGTCCTTCCTGGTGGCCTTCACCGTCCGCATCGACGAACGGCTGGCCGAGGCTGCTCAGCTGGCCCTGGCGCAGGTCACCGGTCCGGGCGAGGGCACGGGCAGGGCCGACCCGGCCGATCTGCTGCCGGTGCTGGCCGCCCGGGACGAACAGATCCGCGACACCATGCGGCGGGTCTTCCCGCACACCGTGCGGGCCCGAGGCAGCCGGGTCGACAGCCGCGAAGGCTGGGAGTCCGGCCGGCAGGCCGCCGACCGGGCCACCCTGCCCACGGACACCGGCCGGCACTCCTAGTGCCCCGCGCCTACTCCCGCCAGCCGGTCAGCTCCACCCCCTTGGCCAGTTCCACCCGGAAGCCCAGCGAGATCTCGCCGCTGTCACCCGGGGCCAGAGACAACCGCCAGGTCAACTCCCCCAACTCCGTACGCTCGACCGGCGGCGGCACCAGGGTGGTCTCCCGCACCACCACGGCCTCGTCACGGGAGACCGGGAGCTGATCACGCACCTCGACGGTGGCCGGGCGGGGGGTGTGGTTGGCGACCGTGATCAGGTATTCCACCTCTCGTCGCCGGGTCGACCCCAGGGTGGCCTTGGTCTCGGTACGCCGGTGCAGCTTCCGCTGCACCCGGAGCCGGTCGTCCACCCCGAGGGCCAACTCGGTCTCCTCACCGACCCGTGACGGTACGGTCCGGTTCAGCGTCGGCGCAGCACGGCGTAGACCACCCGGTTGCTGGTGAACTCAGAGAGGGTCACCAGTTCCCAGCCGTACGCCTCCAGCACCTCCGCCGCCGCGACGGCCTGGGTCACCTGGTCACCGCCGATGCCGTGGTGGGCCACCACGCACAGCAGCCGATAGGGGTAGCCGCGAAGATCCGCCCGGTTGCCGAGGATGGTGCCGGCGGACACGGTGCGGGTGCGGGCGATGTCCTCGGGGGTTTCTCGGGGGGCCACATCGGCACCCTAGCGGTGGCCGACAGGCCTGTCCCGCTGGTGGGAAACCGGTACCGTCGAGGTCGTGCCTGACTCCTTGTGTGGTCGCCGGGTGGGCGTGGCCCTCGTCGTTGTCGCCGCACTCGCCGGTTGTGACGCGCAGACCCCGGTCGCCGCCCCCTCGGCCCCGGCGCAGACCTCGGCCACCGTCCCGAGCGCCACCCCCTCGCCTGCCGGCCCCTCCTACTCGGCCGCCGAGTTGGACCTGTGTGCGCGCACCGACCTGGCGCCGCTGGAGGACCTGGCGTTGACGGTTACCCGGACCGACCCGAAGCCACCGCCGGGACGGCCCGGGGCAGCCTGTCTGTTCGAGATGCGCACCAGGTCAGGCCATGAGGCGAACCTGCTGGTGGAGGCCTCGACTCCAGCCACCGCCGAGGAGGCCCGGCTGCTCTACCTGGGCACCCGGGAGGCTACCGGGATGACCCCGGCGGGCCCGGTGGCCCAGGTGGGTGAGGAGGCGGAGGCCTTCACCAAACGCTCCACCCCGGGCTTCCGGTACGCCGAGTACATGGTGCATTCCCGCACCGGCAACCTGGTGGTGAAGGTGTGGCTGGCCGTCGGCGGCGAGTCCTACCTTCCGACGGAGACCCTGGCCTCGGCCTCCCGGGTGATCCTCACCGCTACCCGGTCCGCCGTGCCGAGGATCTGATCAGCCCCGCACGGCCTGCGGCCACTGCCCGCCGGGCAGCTTCGAGTGGTCACCCACCTGGGTGGCGATGTCCCGCACGTTGCCCAGCGCGTCGACGAACCGCTGCCCGATGGTGAGCAGGGTGTTCAGGCCCGCGGTGACGAGGTCACCGATCGACTTGGCGAGGGTGGAGATGGCCCAGGGCAGATCGATCACCGTGCTCGCCTCCGCCACGGCCTGCACGAGCTTGCCGGTGAGCCCGGTGACTATCTTGGCCAGTTCGACCGCGTAGTCGACATTGGCCTTGGCGATGTCGAACAGCCACTGGCTGATGAACTCCGCCTTGACCACGGTCTCGTCGACCGCCGCCTTCTGCTTGATCGCCTTGGAGTTGTAGGCGCTGGCCGCGTCCCCGGTCCACTTGGCCAGGTTCTGGTTGTCCGGCTCGGTGGTGACGAAGGACAGGTTCGACACCGGAGACTTCACATCGGTGACCCAGCGGAAGCTGATGTTGATCAGTGAAAGCACCGGCAGTTGGTGCTCCAGGGCGTGATCGACCCGATCGAGAACGTTGTTCAGGCCGCCCCGGACGTCGTCCAGATTGTTTTTGATCCACCACAGCGCGGCCGGCCCGAGCAGCCACTTCCAGCTGTTCACCTTGTCCACCAGCTGGTTGAAGCTCTCGATCGCGGTGTCGATGCCGGTACGGATCTGGTCGAAGGCCTTGTTGAACGGCTCGCCGTACTCAAGCTGACTGGTCGTTGGCTGCACCCTGTCGTCCTTCGCGCTCAGTGGGTGTAGATCTGGTTGAGGTCCAGAGAGATGACCGCGTCGGCGTCGTCGTACTCGTCGGCGATGCGCCGAAGGGCGTCACCGATCTGCTCGAACTCGGTCACCGCCCCGCCGAGGACACCGACCAGGAAGCGGTGGAAGTCCCGGTAGGCCGCGGAGTGCAGGACGACGTTCGCGTCCCCGATGAAGAAGGCCGAGGCGTCCAGGTGCAGCTGGTCCGCCGCCAACTTGATCAACTGCGCCCGGTCGGACAACCTGAGCCACTTGCCGCCTTCGTCGCGCACGGCCTCGGTGATGACGGAGACTTCCTGCATGTCGAAACCTCAGGGTCGATTCTGGGAGCGGACCAGAGCGTACGTCCGGAACAGGGCATGCGCCTCGTACCGCAGGGCGGCGGCATCCAGCTGACCGATCCGGCGGACGTCACCGACGATCGAGACGACACCCCCGTCGCGCATCCGCAGGGTCAGCACCCCGGACGGGCTGGCGACCTCCTGTTCGGACACCATCTGCGGCGGGCGAGCCAACCCTTCGAGCTCGATGTCGAGGTCGTGCAGGGCCTGCCAGGTCTGCCGCAGCCACTGCTCGTCGTCGGGTCCAACCTCGCTGGTGC
The DNA here is from genome assembly GCF_035920385.1 of Micromonospora sp. NBC_01739. Classification (GTDB taxonomy): domain Bacteria; phylum Actinomycetota; class Actinomycetes; order Mycobacteriales; family Micromonosporaceae; genus Micromonospora. The sequence continues at coordinate 2,426,570 of NZ_CP109151.1, forward strand.
TGGCGGCCTCGCCGGTGTTGTTCGGCTGCGGCCGGGCGGCCTCGTTGGAGTCTGCTCGCAGCTGCCGCAGGGCGACGGTCTCGACGGCCGCCTGCACCGCGGTCGTGTACGCCGTGAAGAGGGCCTCCGGGGCACCGCTGACCCCGACCCGGCTGCGCCAGTCGCGGGTCACGGTCACGTCCTCGACCTGACCGGCGGAGTCCACGACCACGGTGATGGCACCCGTGGGGTCCTGACCGGAGTGGGTGCTGGGCCGCCGATCGCTCTCCGCCCGACGCAGGGCCAGGGTGACCTGTTCCCGCAGTTCCTCGTCGCTGCCGAGGGAGTCCAGGGTGGCCAGGGACAGGCGTATGTGCCGTCTGTCTTCGCCCATTTCTCCCACCCCGTAGCGTCGACGAAACACATCGATACCGTCTTCGAACGCGAAGCAGGGTCACCGTACCGCAGAAGGGTGACGGCTTCGATCCCCTGGCCCCGCTGGGCGACGCCCTGGTCAACGCCATGTACGACCCTCCCCTGCGCCGCGCGATGCGGGTCGACCCCCCGGCCTGGCTGATCCGGGCCGGGCTGCACCTGGCGCCGAAGACCCGCGCCCGGCTGCTGCGCTGATTCGGCAGGCCCCGGGCCACACCGTTGTTCGCCGACGGCATCCAGACCAGGACCTACCCCGAGGGGTACGACATCAGCCGACTCGGCCCACCGGAGCCCGCCGCACCCCGCCGCCCGCGGACTGAGTCACCTCCCAGCCGGCGGACCGCAGGTGGCCTGCACGGTTCAGCGCCGGACGGTCAGGGCGGACCTCCACTCCTCGGCCGGGGTCAGGGGGACGGGTGCGGGGCGTTCGGCCGTCGTGGTCAGCTCGATCCGTCGGCCCTCTTCGGCCGAGCGGAGCAGGGCGGTCATGATGTCGAGTACGTGCAAAGCCAGTTCACCGCTCGCCCGGGGCGGACGGGTGTCGTCGGCCCGGACCAGGTCGATCAGGCCGACCCCCCGGGCGGCGGCCAGGTAGCCGGCCCGCGGTTCCAGGGGACGCCACTCGGGGTCACCCAGGGCCCGGCGGCGGACCGTGCCGTCGAAGTGGTTCGGATCGGGTACGGCCAGGGTGCCGGCCTCCCCGTGCACCTCGATCGGGGCGGCCGTCGTTCCGACACCGTCGAAGCTGGTCGTCAGGGTGGTCAGGGCACCGTCCGCGTGTTCCAGCACCCCGGTCACATGGGTCGGCACCTCGACCGGGATCCGCTGCCCCTGGCGGGGACCGGAGCCGATGATCCGGACATCCCGCAGCCGACTGGCTGCCCCGATCACCGCCCGGACCGGCCCTAGCAGGTGGACCAGCGCCGAGAGGTAGTACGGCCCCATGTCCAGCAGCGGGCCCCCGCCGGGGGCGTAGTAGAAGTCGGGTTCGGGATGCCAGCGCTCATGCCCGGGGGTGACCATGACGGCCGATGCGGCCAGCGGACGGCCGATCAGCCCACTCTCGATGGCCGCGCGGGCGGTCTGGGTACCGATGCCCAGCACGGTGTCCGGGGCACACCCGACGCTCACCCCGGCCGCAGCCGCCCGGTCGATGATCGACCGGCCCTGCGGAAAGGTGGCCGTCAGGGGCTTCTCGCCGTAGACGTTCCGGCCGGCCTCGATGGCGGCGCCCGAGATCTCGGCGTGCGCCGCCGGGATGGTCAGGTTGAGCACGGTGGTCACCTCGGGGTGGCGCAGCAACCCCTCGACACTCACCGCCTCGGCACCGGGGATCGCGGCGGCGGCCGCGGCGGCCCGGGCCGGGTCCAGGTCGGCCACCGCGACGATCCGCACGGCGGGATGTTCGGCGAGGGTCTCCAGGTACGCGCGGGAGATGAACCCCAGACCTACGATGCCGACGCCGTGCGGGTCGCCCACACCATTCCCCTCTCGATGACGGTACGCACGCTCGCGTGCTCCAGCACGTCGAGGCTGTGTCCCGGGGTGGTCACGACGATCCGCCCGGCGCCCCAGTGTCGGGTCCAGATCGCCGGCGAGGTGACCGGCCGGTGCCACGGCTGCCATTCCCGACTGGGGTGGGTGGTGGTGGCCAGCACCTCGATCAGGTCGTCGTGCAGCACCCAGTACTGCTCGGTGACCAGGTCGAAGTCCTCGATCCCGGCGGTGATCGGATGCTCGGCACCCAGGGGGGTGATGGTGATCGAATGGGGGAGGAAACTGTCCTGCTCGGTGCCGCAGCGGTCCTGCGGCCGGACCCCGGGGTGGGTGGCGAACTGGCCGCCCACCAGGTGCAGGTACTCCGCGTTGGCCCGGAAGGAGTCGACGATGCCGCCGTGCCAGCCGGTGAAACCCGTACCGGCGGCGACCGCGGCGGACAGCCCGGCCACCTGCTCCGCGGTGATCTGCGACATCGTCATGCACTGCACTATCAGGTCGGTGTCGGCCAGTTCGGCGGCGTCAGAATAGATCTCCGTCGACTCCTCTACCCGGACCGTGTATCCATTGCCTTCCAGGAAGGGAATGAACAGCTCCGTAGCCTCGACCGGCCGGTGTCCCTCCCACCCACCTCGGACCACCAGGGCTCTGCGCCGCGCCACTGACCCTCCTCTCCGGTCCGTCGCTCCGGGTCACTGCTCCCACCCGGCCGACGTCCGCATCGTCCATCGACAACCGTACCCGTCTTGCGGTCTCCACAGTGGCGCAGCCGAGGCACCCTGCGGGACCGGACGGATACCCCGTTTGTCGTGGAGTCGACTCAGGTGGACGCCCCAGTCCGACATACGACGGTAAGGAAGCCGAATTCGCTTCGGGGTATGGCTACACTCTGTCCGGCCCTCGGCTCAAGCCGATCGGCCGCCCGCGATCCGGTAGGGACGAGGAGACGAACTGTGACCGGTCCAGAAGCGGCTCCGCCGGGGGTCGACATGAACGCTCCGAGCATCGCCCGGGTCTACGACTTCTTCCTCGGCGGCAAGGACAACTTCGCCGTGGACCGCGCGGTCGCCGAACACGCGGTCCGGATAACCCCGGACGGCCCGCAGGCCGCGCAGGCCAACCGCGCCTTCCTGCGGCGGGTGGTGCGCTTCCTCACCGCCGAGCAGGGGGTCAACCAGTTCCTGGATCTCGGCTCGGGCCTGCCCACCCAGGGCAATGTGCACCAGGTGGCGATGCAGCACGACCCCCAGGCACGGGTGGTCTACGTCGACAACGACCCGATCGTGCTGGCCCACGGGCGGGCCCTGCTGGCCGGCGACGGCGCCACCACGGTCGTCCAGGCCGACATCCGCTCACCGGAGGCCATCCTGCAACACCCGCAGGTGCGGCAGGTGCTGGACTTCGACCGCCCGATCGGGTTGCTGCTCTTCGCGATCCTGCATCACCTCAGTGACGACGAGGACCCCAAGGGGGTGGCGGCGAAGCTGATCGAGGCCCTGCCCTCCGGCAGCTACGTGGCGATCTCCCACTTCCGTGATCCCGGTGAGCGGCACCCGGAGGCCTCCCGCAAGGCCCACGAGGTGGAACGGGTCTTCAACGAGTCCCTCGGCACCGGCCGGTGGCGTACCGATGAGGAGATCCTCTCCTTCGTCGAAGGCCTGGAGGTGCTGGAGCCGGGGCTGGTGCCGCTGCCCGAGTGGCGGCCGGAGCCGGACGAGACCACCGCGGACCAGAGCGACACCTACCACACCTTCATCGCGCTGGTCGCCCGCAAGCCGTGACGCCCACCCGGCGGCGGCCGATCTCCCTACGGGTGGATCGGCCGCCGCCGGCGCGTCAGGTCGACCTGGCCGGGCACCGGTCGGAGCGGGCGCCGAGCCCGCCCGCTCCGACTCCCTGGCGCAGGACTACCGCTTGCGTACGGTCAACTTCTGGTGGTTGCCGGCGTGACCCTGGTAGGTCGGGTTGCCGGAGTAGGCGACATGCACCTGGTACTGGCCGGGTTGCAGATCGGCGGTCGGCAGGTCGACGACCACCTTGCCCTCCACCAGCGACACGACCTGCACGGCTCCCCCGAAGGTGACCGTGACCTCCCCGGTCGGGGTGGCGGCCTGCTTCTTCGGCCCGCCGGCCGGCTCGACGGTCACCTTCAGCTCGAAGGTGCCGCCACGGGCGACCGACGCCGGGGCGGCCTTCGCCTTGACCTTGACGGCCTTGGATCCGGCGGGCACCTGAACTGAGGCCGTACCTTCCGAGGCCTTCAGGTAGTCGTGGCCGAGGTACTCGGCCTTGACCGTCCGGGTGCCCGCGGGCAGGCCGGTCGGCAGGGTGACCGTGGCCGCGCCGTCGTCCAGGTAGGCGACCGTCGACCAGGAGCCCAGGCTGAACCGCACCTGACCGCCGGTCTGGAACCCGTCAGCCGCGGTGACCGTGGCGGTGGCCGTGGTGGTCTGGGCCCCGCTGGCGTACGCCTCGACGGTCACCTCCGTGGTGGTCGTGACATCGCTGTTCGGGATCCCCCGGATGTCGTTCCACTCCCGCAGGGTCAACGGGATCACCGTGCCGTGCCGGGGGCGGACGACCCCGGCGTTGGTCATCGTGATCGCCTTGGGGTTCCAGGTAGGTGCCTCGATGTCCTCGTGGCAGGCGGCCTGGTAGCCACCTCCGTTGGTGTACCGGTCACCCCACAGGTAGAACTGGCCGGGGCAGGCGGTGTCGCCCGGGTTGGCCTTGAAGATGATCGGCCCCTCGTAGCCCTGGTTGGCGACCCAGGTGGTACGCCCCAGAGCCGGGGCGAGCAGGGTCCAGTTGTCGATGTCGCTGTCCAGGAAGTCGGTGTGCTTCTCGGAGAAGATGTCCGAGCCCTGGTTGCCGGCCTCGTTCTTGGTCACCCGGTAGTAGTGGTCGCCGACCTTGATGGCGGTCGTGTCGATCCGGGACAGCGGGGCCGGGTCCTGCCAGACCTGGGGTGGTGAGAAGGTCTGGAAGTCACGGGTGGTGGCGTACCACATCTGGGCGTTGCCCTGACCGGTCCGGTTAACCGGGTCGTCCCACAGGGACTGGGCCCAGAACACGACGTAGGCGCCGATCTCCTCCACCCACAGGGATTCGGGGGCGAAGGCGTTGCCGGCGTCGTCCGGGGCGACCTTCACATGCCGCTGCGGGGTCCAGTTGACCAGGTCGTGCGACTCGAACACCTCGATGTACTGGGTGTCGTTGATGTTGTACCCGCCCTGGTCGTACCAGTTCAGGTCGGTGGCGATCATGTAGAAGGTGTCGCCGTCGGGTGAGCGGACGATGTGCGGGTCTCGAAGGCCCTGGTCTCCCAACTGGGAGATCAGGGACGGGCGGCCTCCGGTCAGACCGGTCCAGTCCAGGGCGGTGTTGCCGTTGGAGGTGGCGAACATGATCTGCTCGCCGTCGGCGATGCCCTCACCCTTGAAGTACCCCAGGAAGTACCGCTCGTACTCCTCGGAGCGGGGCATGGCGGTGATGGTCACCGGGAAGGACTTCGTCTTAGAGGCCCCGCCCTTGGTGATGGTCGCGGTCAGGGTGGCCTCGACATCGGCACGGCCGAAGACCGGGCGGGTCACCTCACCGGTCGGGGTGACCAGGTCGGTGGTCGACTTCCAGGTGATGGTGGAGCCGAACTCGCCGTCGGCCGGCAGGTGCAGGTTTCCGCGTACGTCGTCGGTGGCGTACAGGGTCAGGTCGAAGGTGTCCCGGTCGACCGCCTGGGCGTCGTCGAACTCCGCCTTGACCACCACGGGGATCTCCCGGGTGACCACCTCATCGGCGCCCTTGCGCAGGGTGGCCGTGAGGGTGGCGGTCGCGTCGGGCTGGCCCTGGGCGGGTCGGGTGATCCGGCCGGTCACCGCAACCTTGCGGGCACTGGGCACGGCCGGCGGGGTGTAGACCTCCACGACGGAGGGGTCCGAACTGGTCCAGGTGATGGCCGAGCCCGCCACCGAACCCACCTTGGGCAGCACGATGTCCCGTACGATCGCGCTGGTCAGGCCGAGGTCGATGGCCTCGGCGTCCGCGCGGACCCCGACGGCGACGGTCCGTTGCGCCAGGGCCCGGGTCTCCTCGACACTGACGGCCCGGTCGTAGATCCGGAAGTCCCGGAGGGTGCCGCGGAAGGAGTAGTGGCCCGAGTTCTGCGAGCGGGCTAGGAAGTTGCAGGTGGTGCCGGCGGCGTTCACCGAGGGCGGGGTGCTCAGGTTGGGCGCCGTGGCGTGCAGCACCCCGTCGAGGTACAGCCGGCCGGTCCAGCTCGTGCCGTTCGGGTTCAGCGACTGGGTGTAGGTGACGTGGGTCCACGCCCCCTCGGTCATCCGGACCCGGTTCTGTTGCAGGTTCGTGGAACCGACGGCCACCCGGAACCGCTGGGTGTTCGAGGCGAAGATGGCCCCCTGGCCCCCGGTGTCGGCGTCACAGGAGCCGGACTTGGCGCCGAAGCTCCACATCTGGTGCTCGCCGACGTTCGCCGGGTCGATCCACACGTCATAGTCGACCGTCAGGTTGGTCATGCCGGCGGTGAGATTGTCCGGCAGCTTCACGTAGGCACCTTCGAGAGCGCCTTCGTACGACTCGGGGTTGAACCTGACCCCGTCGCCGGTCAGTGTCGCCTTCTGCGGATTGACCAGGGTGGCGTTCGCCGCCGAGCCCGCGCTACCGGAGTTGACCAGTGTCGTTCCGCTGGTCTCGTCGAGGGCGAAGCGGTGCACCAGGCCCTCGTTGAGCTGATCGTCGGCGGCGTGGGATGGCGTCGGTGCCAACGACGCCGCGGCAAGCGCACCCAGTGCGATGATGGCGATGGCTCTACCTCTTCCTGACCTTCGCTGACCCGATCTCAATGGTCCTCCCAGGGTGGTGGTGGTGGTGGGACTCTCTGAAGTGGACGAGAGCGTTGTTAACGCTAACTTCGGCTTACTCGCAGGTCAACGCCACGTCAGGACCTACCGGGGCGCCTTCAGTTGGTCGGGTCATCCAGCGGTGCCCCGCCGGTGCCGTCGAGGTGCGGCGAGGGCGGACATCGTCGTGAGTCGGGTTGTCGACTGTCCGCTCAGTCCTCGAGGCCGGTCCCACTCGCGGTACTGTCCGTCTGCTGCTGTGGTCGGTGCGGCGCAGCCGTCCGCCGCCCCTGCGCCACTGAGCGACACCGCCAACGACCACGGAGGAGGCCGCCGTCGACGAGGAGGCGCTCGCCGCGTGGCGCAAGGCCGCGGCGCATGTCGACCGGCATGAACTCGCTGCGGCGCAACGGGTGTTGCGCCCATGGGTGGACCGCGAGGATCTCCGCCCCGGGGTCCGGGCTCGACTCCTGCTGGACTGGTACTGGCTGTCGGCCGCCCGTGGCCGGCGGGCGGAAGCCGCCGCCGGCTACCAGACGGTGATCGAGCTGGCTGCCGCCGAGGACCTGGGGGAGCTGCGGTCCGAGGCCTTGCTGGAGGCGGGCATCCTGGCCCGCAACGACGGGCGGCTCCCCGACGCCGAAGAACTGCTGGTGCGGGCCGGTGAGGTAGCGGTCCAGCAGGAGGACTGGCTGCGGGCCGGACAGGTCCTGGCACAGCGCGCCGCCGTCGCCCACCAGGGCTACCAGTTCCTGCCCGCCCGGGAACGGCTGGCCGAACTCGCCGAGGTGCTGGGGCGGTGTCCACCCTCGGACCGCACCGACCAGCTCCGGGCCGACCTCTGTCATCGGGTGGCCGTGTCGGCCCGCATCGCCCGGGACTTCGACCTGGCTCGGGAGTCGCTGGTCGAGGCCCGGGACCGGTACGCCGCCCTGGGCCGCCGGGTCGGGGCGGCAAACGCCGAACGCGAGCTGGGCGCGGTACTGGACCAGGTGGGTGACACCACGGGCGCCCGCCAGGCGTACGAGCGGGCGTTCGTCCAGTACCTGCGGGCCGGCCGGCCCCTGGGCGCGGCGCACGCCGCTCGTCGGCTGGGGCAGATGCGGCTGCTCGACGTGCCGGAGGACCCCGACGCGGCCGGCTACGCCCGCCGCCGGTTCGAGCAGGCGCTCCGGCTCGGCGACGGGGAGCCGGGCAACCGCCTGGGCTGCGAGTTCTTCCTGGCCCGGCTGGACCGGTTGACCGGCGACCTCGACGCGGCCGAGGCCCGGCTGGCGGCGCTGCCCTACGACGACTTCCCTAATCCCCGGGACCTGTCTCAGGTCGCCCTGGAGTGGGCCATGGTGTCCCTCGACCGTGGTGACCGGGCATCGGCCATCGACCTGCTCAACCAGGCGGTGCTGCCGCTGGATGCCGACCGGGACCCGAGTGCGGCCTCGATCGCGCACTACCACCTCGCGTACCAGCTCATCCTCGACGACCAGGTGGAGGCTGCCCGGGACCACTCGGTCATCGCGTTCACCCTCGCCGAGAAGGCCGGCCGTCGGTTGGCCGCCCCGGACGACCGGGAGAACTTCTACCAGGATCAGCGGCAGACCTACATCCTGGCCATGCACTGCGCCGCCCGTGCCGGCGACGGCCGGACGGCCTTCGCGGTGGCGACCGCGGCCCGCGCCGAGGCGGTGTCCGCCTTCGTGCAGACCGGCGCCCGCCTCAGCGAGGACCTGCGGGAACTCGTCGACGCCATCGTGCTGGCCGGGGACTCCCCCGAGCTGCCCGAGCTGTACCGGCGGCTGGATCGGGCGGCCACCGCGGAGCTTCGGCGGGCGGTCACCCCACAACCGGCCGGCCTGGCGGAGACCGTGGCCGCGCTGCCGCCCGGCGGACACGCCCTCATCCTCGACGTGCTGGAGGACGAGACCACCATCTGCAACCGGGTCTGGTTGCCACCCGACGGCACCCCCCGGGTGGACGAGGTACGCCTCAGCGACGAGCTGCGGGCCTGGCTGGACCGCTACCACGCGGCCGAGCCCGGCACGGCCGCCGTCGCCCAGGAGGCCGAGCTGGCCGCGCTGGGAGAGGCGATCATCCCGCCCGGATTGGCGCAGGTGCTAGCCGCGGGCGGGCAACCACCGCTGGTCGTGTCGACCGGTGGGCTCCTGGGCCCGGTGCCGGTGGCCGCGGTCCGGGTCGGCTCGCGCTACCTGGCGGAACTGGCCCGCATCGTCGTGGTTCCGGCCATCACCCTGTGGACCTCCCTGCGGGCCCGGCCCACCCGGACCGGCGTGAGTTTCCGCGCCTACCTGGACCCGGATCTGCCCGGCACCCAGCGGGAAGAGACCCTGCTGAAGGAGGCCTTCCCGCAGGCGCAACTCCTGTGCCGCAGAGACGTCCGTCCGACCCTGGCCGAGGCGGACGGCCTGGGCGGGATGCTGCTCAGCGTGCACGGCACCGCCACCAGCGGCCTCGGCCAGGCGCTGCTGCTGGCACCGGACGACCCGCTGACGGCGGCGGAGTTGCTCACCTGTCGACTGCCGGAGGCGGTGCTGATGCCGGCCTGCTGGGCCGCCCGGCTCGATCTGCGCGGGGCGCAGGAACCCTTCGGCCTGCCCATCGCGGCGCTGCTGGCCGGTGCCCGGTGGGTGCTGGCCGGCACGGTGGAGGTCTCCGGAACGAGGACGGCCACCCTGCTGGGCGCGGTCTACCGGCGGCTGGCGGCCGGACTGGCCCCGGTGGACGCCCTGCGTGGGGCGCAACTGGACTACCTTCGCCGCTACCCCAACGCACCGGTGGCGCTGTGGGCGGGCCTGACCATCGTCGGTGACGGCTTCACCCCGGCGACCTTAGAGGCGGCGGAGCCGCTCGATGCGGGGCCCGGATGCTCGGGCTCCTAGGATGCGCGTGCTCGCTCACCGTGCTCAGTCCTCGACTCCCAATGGGGCGGCTGTGCCCGGGGGTCAAAAGTCCTGGAACCGCTCCGGGTTCAGCCAATCCGTGCCCTCGGTCTGGACGGCGTAGCCGAGACGTCGCAGCAGTTGGGCCACCTGGTGATGGCCCCGGCTGCTGGTGCCGTCCAGGTGAACGGAGTACCGGCCGTGGAGTTCCGCCGGTAGGTCCGCCTGGCCGAGCCGCACCAGGATCGTGCGGTCGGGCTGCAACGCGAGGGCCATGCCGGCGAGCACGTCCGGCGACCCGCCCGGACCGGGGGTGAACAGCACCAGGGCGGCGGTGTCGTCGGCGAAGGCCTGCCGGAGCACGGTGCTGCGTTCGGGGGCTAGGCTGCCGGTCCGCTCGACCAGATCGCCGCACTCCAGCGGACGCAAGCCGAGAGCGCCGAGAAACTCGAAGACCTTGCCGGCGGTTTCGGTGTCGCCGTGGATGACCAGCAGGTCCCGTTTCGGCTCCTCCCCCGGTGTCTGCGGTAGTTCCGGGGGAGTCCGCCGCGCCGGGGGTGGCACCGAGCCGCCGAGCCACAACCAGGCCGGTTTGTCGTACGACTTGACCCGTACCCGTTGTGGGATGAAGTGAGCGGCGTTCAGGCCGGGATGACCCTCACCGACGACATCGGCGTGCAGACGGTCCGAGATCAGGGCCAACAGGTCCGCGTCGGGATGGTCCGTGACGGCCTGACGCAGGACCTCGCTGTCGAGCAGCCGACCGGTCTCGATGATGGTGGCGCCGATGAACCCGACGGCCCCGGACGAGAAGGGCCCGACGGCCGCCGACAGACGCAGCCGGATCCGATCCTCCGGATGCGCGGCGTTGTCGGCCGCCACCCGCCCGTGCCAGCCGTAGAGCAGCTTCGGCAAGGCCAGATGGGGCTGGACGTACGCGGGAAGCACGACCATCATCCCGTCACCGGCGTCCTGATGATCCGTGTCGTGCAGGTCCAGATCGAGGTCCTTCAGGACCCGCTCCACGATCCCGGCCAACCGCCGCTGCACCTCGTCCTGTCGTGGCCAGCTGCGGCCGGAGTACGAGACCACGTCGACCCCGAAACTCATCCGCTGTTGCACCGTGGCCGGCGGCGTGGGCCGTGCGGTCGCGGGCGGTGCTGTCGCGGGTGGTTCGGGTGCGGGTGGTTCGACGACGGCCGAGCGGACGGGTGCCGACCTGGTCACGGGTGGCAGCAGTTGCCGGGTCCGCTGCGCCCGTACCCGGATCTGCTCCAGGAAGTAGCCGTCGTCGGCCAGCCACTGCGCCAACGCCGGCGCCAAGGCCCGATCAGTGGGTAGTGGCTCCGGCAGGGCCGTGGTCATGTTCGCGCGGGCGATGTCGACACTGCGCTGCATGCTGTTCAGGGCCTGCAGGGCGCCGATCACCGCGGCCTCGTCGGCGGCCAGTCCGTCCGCCTCGTCGCCGAGGGAGCCGCCGCCGGCCAGCAGTTCGGTGATCCGGTCCAGCCGGGCGGCGGTGCGGTCCCGGAGCCGGGTCAGTTGGC